>JBNGDM010000352.1:0-2896 GCA_049975105.1 Rhodovulum sp.
ACCAGCACGCCCACGCAGCAGAACACCAGGATCAGCTGGATATAGATCGCGTCGGCCGCGCTGGGCCCGCCCGGCGCCAGCCGGAACAGCAGGATCCCCAGGGTGGTGGGCACGACGACGGCCAGCGCCATCTCAAGGCGCAGCATCCGGCTGAGGCGGTCGTCGCGGAACAGCGCGCGCAGCGGCACCCGGCGCGCCTGGCCGATCTGGCTGGCCAAGACCAGGGGCGTCATCATCACCAGGGTGACCGGCGACAGCGCGCCGTGCAGCTGCCCCAGCCCCATCGCGTAGCCCAGGAAAGCCGAGAAACAGATCATCCACGCGGCCCCGCCCAGCAGCAGTGCGGGCCAGGCGTGGCTGCGACGCCGGATCAAGAGCGCGCTGACCAGCGCAAGCACGCAGATGGCGGTGTTCTGCCCCATGGTCACATGTTCGACATGCTCGGGCCAGATCACGTGCTCTCCCAGCGATCCCAGGGCCAGCGCGCCGGTCACGAGCAGCAGGAATTTCTCGATCCACCCTGCGCGCGTGATCGGCCGCTGGATCAGGATGACCGTGGCGATCAGGATCATACAGATCAGGGTCAGCTTCGAGGTGTCCGCGCCCCCCGGGATCGACTGGTACAGGACGCGGATATCGAACAGGTAACCGACCGTCGGGATCAGCCCGAAAAGCAGGGTGAACAGTGCCAGCCCCTGCCGGATCGCGGGCGCCTGCCGCACCCAGACGAACCGGGTGGTGCCGTGCAGAAGGTCCTCGTCCTCGCCCGGTTCGGACAGCGGCAGCCTGTGTAGTTTCATTGCGGGTCTCGTGATGTAAGGCGGCACAGGGCCATTGCCCGCATTATGGCAAACGGATCGTTAACAGCCCGTTGATTGCGCCCGCGCCGGGTTAATCGGGGTGAATGTCGCGGGGGCAGCGCGACAGGAAATAGATCTGAAGCCAGTCGAACTCGGGGTCGATCCCGTGTTCGTTCAGCCAGCGCTCCTGCAACTTGTAGGCTTCCCATTCGGGGGCCTGCAGGCAGGGCCAGTCGCGGTTGGCCAGCTGGACTTGGTGAATCAGCTCGTGCAGCAGGATCGATCGGTCGCGCAGGTCGTCCGCATCCCACGGCGCGACCAGCAGCACCCGCCGGCCGGGCCAGTCGTAGACGGCGCGCAGATGTTCATCGACCAGTACCTTGGAGTCCTCGTAGTCGATCCAATCGCCGGTCGCGCAGAACGCGATCTCGGGCGGGGCGGCGCGGCTGGGGGCCACGTCATACCCGGTGGCCGCCCCGATCCAGACAAGAAGCGCATCGACCAGCCCCGCCGGAACCGCCTGCGTCGCGGCGCTTGCATCCGGGCGCGCGCAGCTCGCGGGTGGGGCTTCGGCGCCCAGAACATGGGCTTTGCCAGTCTCGGGTATCGGGGCCAGGGTCAGGGATACCGCCAGGACGGCGGACAGGGGAACGCGCATCACGGCCCTAGGCTAGCATTCTGCGCGTTGCCCGGCCAGCGCGCCCCTTGCGTCCGGCGCGGGCATGGGGTCAATTTCGCCCATGGTGGACAACGCGGACGCATCCCGGGGACAGCGGCCCCTTGCGGGGATCCTTTGGATGCTCTTGACCGGCGCGAATTTCGTGGCGGTGACGGCGCTTGTCAAAGTCGTCGGCAGCGGCGTGCCCGCGCCCCAGGCGGCGTTCCTGCGCTACGTGCTGGGGCTGGTGTTCCTGTTGCCGATGCTGGGGCAACTGCGGCAAGCACGGATCGACCGGCCCACGCTCGCGCTGTATGGCTGGCGGGGCCTGGCGCATGCGCTGGGCGTGATCTGCTGGTTCTACGCGATGACCCGCATCCCCATCGCCGAGGTCACGGCGATGAACTATCTCAACCCGGTCTACGTGACGATCGGCGCGGCGCTGGTCTTTGGCGAGAAACTGGCCGCGCGGCGCATCCTGGCGGTGGCCGTGGCCTTCGTGGGCGTGCTGGTGATCCTGCGCCCGGGCTTTCGCGAGGTGTCGGACGGCCATGTGGCGATGCTGTTCACCGCGCTGTTCTTCGGCGGCTCCTACCTGATGGCCAAGCGGCTGAGCGAACGTGATTCGGCGGCGATCGTGGTGGCGATGCTGTCGGTGTCGGTGACGCTGGCGCTCGCGCCCTTCGCGCTGGCGGTCTGGGTGACGCCGACCCTGACGCAACTGCTCTGGCTGTTCGGCGTCGCCTTCTTCGCCACGGCGGGGCATTTCTCGATGACGATGGCGTTCCGTGCCGCCCCCCTGACGGTGACCCAGCCCATCACCTTCCTGCAACTGGTCTGGGCGACGCTGCTGGGCTGGCTGGTCTTCGGCGAGGCGGTAGACGGCTGGGTGATCGTGGGCGGGGCGATGATCGTGGGCGCGGTGGTGTTCATCACCTGGCGCGAGGCGGTGCTGAAACGCCGCGCCATGACGCCCCCGTCCGACGCGACGAAACTGTGAGGCGGGCTTGTCCTGCGGCGCGTGGCGGCTAGCTGACCGCCATGACCGACGACCTGAAACTGGGCCGCCGCGCGGGCCTGCCCGACTCCCTGCGTGTGCTGCTGGACGAACATCCCCGTGACCTGTGGGAAAGCCACGACAATTTCGACGGGCTGACGCGGTTCTGGCTGGAACGCCACCTGATGTTCCGCGCGCTGATCGAGCGAATCGCCGGGGAAAGCCGCGCCATCGCCGACCGTCGGGCCGACCCCGAGCGGGCGACCCGTGCCACTGCGCGATTCGCGCAGCTTCTGCTGTCGGAACTGCACGGCCATCACCGGATCGAGGATCTGCACTATTTCCCGCGGCTCGCCGCCCTGGAACCGCGGCTGCAGCGGGGGTTCGACATTCTCGACCATGACCATCACGCGCTGGACGGGCACCTGGCCGCGCTGGCCG
>JBNGDM010000353.1:0-2885 GCA_049975105.1 Rhodovulum sp.
GTGCGCGCCTTTCTCGACGCCTAGTCGACCGGCTTTACCATCCGGGTCATGGTGCCGTCCTTCTTGACGAACTGGCCCACCAGCGCGGCGGCGACATGCACCACGATCAGCACCAGCATCGCCACCCGCAGCACCGAATGGACATTGCCCGCCAGCGCCGAGCCCTGCGACCAGGCCACCATGCCCGACACCGGCAACAGCACCATCAGCAGGTAGAACAGCCCATAGATGACACGGGCCACCATCACCTGCGCCGCCGAATGCGACGGGTCGGGCGCGGGCACGCCGTGCAGCATGCGCAGCCCGATGCGCCAGAAGGCCAGCACCAGGATCAACAGCCCCGAGGCGATATGAAGGATCACGCCGGGGGTAAAGGTCTGCGCCCGCGTCTCGATCAACTGGTCGAACGCGTGCGCCATGCCGTCGCCGAACAGGAACTGCACCGCGACCAATACGAACACCGCCCAGTGCAGGCGGATCTGCATGCGGGAATAACCGGAAACCGACATCTCAGGCCCTCCGAGGGTCACAATCTGAACCATGCAACCGCCGGGCAGACCCGGCGGTCAGTAGATCGCGCGCGCCAACTGCCAGGAGACCGGCATCGCGATCACGAAGCCGACCGCGGCCGCGGCGACGATGGGCAGGGTGGTGCCGTATCCCGCGACGAGAACGGCGACGACGCCCACACCCATCAGGGTAGCGGAAATCAGCGTGAACAGGACTGCGGCGAGCCGAAGCATCTCGGACCTCCCGGATTGGAATTGAACCAATACCAAGCAAAGCCCGAGCCACCCCGGCCCCACCTTGATCCAGCGCAAGCCGCGTCAGAAAGACCAGACCCGCGCCTTGCGGTCGGCCATCGCCTTGGCCATCGCCGGCGGCTGGGCCACGCCCACCCCCTCGATCAGGGCATCGGCCTTCAGCCCCTTGCCGGGCAGGTAGATCGCGCAGACCTCGGCCTTGGCGCCCTTCTTCATCGCCGCCTGCAGCAGCGCCTGCGGGCTCGCCCCCTTGGGCGGCTGGGGCGCGGTGGCGGCCTCGGGCGCGTCCTTCAGCGCGATATCGGCGGCCGGACCGCACAGCAGGATGCGCGTGGGCATGCCGCGGTCGATCGCCTGGTTGGTCAGCACCATGCTCATCAGCTGGGTCTGCGGGTTGGCATCGGTCACCACGGTCACCAGTTTCACGGCGTCCTTGGCCAGCGCGGGCGTCGCGGCCAGCACCACGGCCAGCGCCGTCGCCTTCAGCGTCTTCATCATCGGGTCATCCCCTTCCTGCGGTTTCGATGGCGCAGCCCTAGGGGAATTCCGCCGCCCCGTATGTGACCAAAGCACATTCGCCCGCCGCGGGGCCAAACCGTGCTATCATGGCCCGCGTCATCGGAGGGGGAGCCATGATCACGCTGGACGATATCGAGGACATGACCGACCTGACCCGCGAGGAGATCGCGGCGATCGCGGAACACGAACACATCCCCGAGGCGGATGCGACATTGCTGGGCGATTACCTGATGCACCTGCACCATGGCGGGCAAAAGGTTCAGGCGATGATCTGCGAGGATATCCGCGCGGCGCTGCATGCCGACAACCTGGCCCATGCGCGCGAATTATACGCGGTGCTGCACCGTTTCGTGGCCGATCACCCCGAGGCGGTGCGGGGGGCGGACTAGCGCCCCCCGATCTGGCTCAGACCTCGGGCAGGCCCGCGTTGGGGGCCAGGCTGCGCTGCACCCGCGGGTCGCGGCGGGTCCAGAACGGGTCTTCGTCCTTGATGCGGCGCGAGACGATATAGGCCGCCGGCCAGGCGCCGATACAGCCGATGGCCGCGCCGATGGCGACCGCGATCCAGCTGTAAAAGCCCAGCGAGAACATGAGGATAACGAAGAACCCGGTAATGACGGCCCCGGTGACGGGGGTCAGCATGATACTGAGACGGTCCATGGTAGCCTCCCTATTTTGGCGTTGCGGGAGGGATACGTGCGGCAGGATGTCGCGGATCAGTTGCGGGGGATCACGAGGGTGTGAGGGGGGCAAGGGACCGCAGTCAGGGCGTTAGGATGCCGCCCAACCTACGCTCGCTTGGACAAACTTTCGTCGGTCAAAGCCACTAAACACCGGCATCAACGAGAGCATAAGGCCTTAATGGCACTGTGTGGCCACGATGACTCAACGAACGGCGCAATCGCGAGATGTTGCCACACTAGGCATGTCAAGCCGTGACTAACACTATATATGGAGTAGTCTAGTGACTCGACACACACATGACGACAAGGGGAGACGCCATGACCGAGGAGCAGCTTGAAGGTCTTGCATATCTGCTGGAACAAGCACGTAAGGTGAAGATGACCGATGAAGAGATCGCTGAGCAGCGCAGGAGCTTCGCATACGGAAATGCTGCGTTTGAAAACGCTCGGATCACTCGGGCGATGATTGAAGCCGAAGATCGAAAGTTGACGGCAGAGACCTGAAGAATCCCATGTCTGAAGATGAGATCCGCCACAGTACGCCTGAACAGGTTACGGCGATTGCAGACGAAGAGGAGAGAGCATGTCGCGAAGCGGCAAACTCTCTCCGTCAGGCTGCGCGTGTTAATGAAATAATTTGGTCGACTGTCGACGGGGAGAGACCGTTCAAGTTACGGCCCTCGATGATACAAGACCTAAATAGGTGTGCAATTGAAGGCCTTGACGTATTTGCCGGAAACTGGAGGCCGGGCGCGGTAGCAATCACGAAATCGAAACACACTCCGCCAAAGGCTCACCAAGTCGCCGAATACGTAGAAGAACTTTGTGATTATGTAAACGATAACTGGTCGTGTCTCGGATCTGGTGGAAATTCTCGAACGGTGTTCTCCGAGCATGGCGATTTCGGCCTGATCAGGCC
>JBNGDM010000354.1:0-2871 GCA_049975105.1 Rhodovulum sp.
CTCGTCGATCGTGGCCCTGGCCGCGTCGCGGTCGCCCTGGCGCTGTTGCAGCCGGGAGAGTTCCAGCCAGATCCCCGGCCGGGCCGGATCCGACGCGAGCAGATCCCGGTAGGTGGCGGCGGCGGCATCCAGATCGCCGTTCACCGCCCGGGCCACGGCCAGGACGACATCCAGCGACTCGTTGTCGGGGTTGTCCCGTTTCAGCTCTTCTGCCAGCGCAAGGGCGCCTGCGATATCGCCGGTGCCGAGCCGGGCGCGCACGACGGAGATCCGTGTGGCGAGCGTGGCCTCCGCGTCGTCGGCCAGCTCTTCGAGGAAGGCCATGGCCTCGCCCGTGCCCCGCTGCCGGTTGAGCCGTTCGGCCTCGATCCCGTTGGCGGCCTGAACGGCAGACTCTCCGCCGATGCGGCGCAGCGCGTCCGCGACGCTCTGGGCACGGCCGAAATCCTCCATCTGCAGATAGAGCTGCCCCAGCGTGACCAGGATGTCGGTATTGGACGGCGCAAGCCGCAGCGCGGCCAGCAGGATGTCTTCGGCCGGCAGATAGCTTTCCTCGCCGATCAGAAGCCGGGCATAGCGAAGCGTCTCGGCCGGTGCATTGCCCGAGGCCTCCACCGCCCGTGCCAGGAACTCCTTGGCCAGGTCCGGCTGCCCGGCGCGGCTGTAGGCATTGGCCATCAGCGTCAGCGCCTCGGCATCCTCGGGGACCTGGTCGAGCGCCATCCTGAGCCCGCCGATCGCGGCATCGGTGTCGTCGGCTTCGATCTGCCAGGCGGCCTGCATCTTGAGCGCTTCGGGGTGGGTCGACTCTTCGGCCAGAACCGCCTCGACCCGGGTGCGGGCGCCAACCTCGTTTCCGGTGGCAAGCAGCATCTTGGCCAGCGTGATCTGGATGTTGCGGGTCTGTTCAGAGGGCTCGGCCTCGGCCAGCACACCCTCAAGCGTCGCGATGGCATCGTCCCGCTTGCCAGTGTTGAAATCGAGACCCGCCTCGATGATCTGGAAGGGCACCGGATCGGGACGCTCGGCGATGGCCTTCTCGATCTCGACCCGGGCGGCCTCGGTGCTGCGAAGCTCTGCGAGGAAGCGGATCAGATCGACCGTCGGGCCGGGATCATCGGGCGCAGAGGCCGCGGCAAGCTCGCGCAGGAAGGCTTCGGCCGCATCCAGATCGTCGCGCGAGAGGTAGAAGCGGATCAGGGTCGCCTTGTGCGCCGGATCGTCCGGGAAGATCTCGATCATCTCGCGCAGCTGCGCCGCAACGGCCTCCATGTCGCCGAGCAGGGCCAACACCCGCAGCCGCTCCTGGTAATTGCGGCTGTTCGTGGGATCGTAGGCGATCACCCAGTCGATTTCGGCAAGCGCCCGGGTGTAGTCCTGCTCGCGCAGGGCGTCATCGATGAGAATGTTGTGCAGCAGCACGTTCTCGGGCTGATCGGCGAGCATCGCATCGGCCTGGCGTCCCAGGTCGCGGCGCACCGCGGCGTCATCCTCGCGGGTGGCCGCCCGGTAGGCGCGCACAAGGGCGATGGCCTTGACGCGCGGATCCTCCGGGGCCAGCTCCTCGACCCGTGCGCCATGGCGGTCCACCTCATCCCAGTTGCCGCCGAGGAAGGCCATTTCGGTGAGGATGATCCGGGTCTCGAGATCGTCGGGATCCTGTTCGGCCAGGCGCAGATACTGGCCATAGGCGCCCTGACGGTTGCCGCGCTCCAACTGCAGCTCGGCCATGGTGCGGCGCGCGTCCCTGTGATTGCCGTTCAGGTTGAAGACGTTGCGCAACTCGACCATGGCGCGGTCGACATCGCCTTCCGCAATCAGGGAAAGGGCGCTCTGGTAATGGTCTTCGGCCCGCTCTTCGGCCGACTGGCAGGCGGAAAGCATCAAGGTGGTGCTGACCAGAAGGACGGCGGGGGTGAGACGGCTCAGAACACGCACGGGCAAGATCCTCGGCTCGGAAAAATCTAAACGAAACGATCAACCGGCCGATGGCCGGCACGTCTCTTTTGTCGCGGAATCCGCGTCTTCCGGCAAGACCTCGATTCCTTGCGTGAAACGAACTGTTCCCGGTCTCGCGGTCTTTGGCCGCTCTCCTCGCGACAGTCCGCCGGGAACGGGCGGATTGTGGATGCGCGGGGCGGATCGCCGGGCCGTTTGTCCGATTTCGCGGCGCCGCAGCGAATCGCTTTGGCGTGCAGACAGGATAAGATATTTTCAATTGGAAACAGTGATTTTCGCGAGGCTGCCCGGGCCTTGTCGTGGCTTTACTCCGTGGCAAACGATGCGTACCGTGCTTTCCATATTGACCGTATGCATATAATCCTGCGACCGACGGACACATGTCCGACAAGGGTCCGAGTTACACGAGCAAGGCATGAGTACCGCCCTTTACAACGACCACTTCGGATTTCACGAGCGGCCGTTCTCGCTGTCGCCCGACCCGGATTTCCTGTTCTGGTCCAAGGCGCATGCCCGGGCTCTTTCCGTGCTGGAATACGGGCTTGTGACCCGGGCGCCGCTGACCGTTGTCTCCGGCGAGGTTGGTACGGGCAAGACCACTCTGATTCAGGAACTGCTGCGCAGCATCGAGGACGGCGTGACCGTCGGTCTGCTTTCGAACGCCCGTGGCGACCGGGGGGATTTGCTGCGCTGGGTCTTGAGCGCCTTTGACGTGGCGGCGCCCGAGGGGGCCGATTACGTGGCCCTGTTCCAGAGGTTCCAGGATTTCGTGCTGGGTGAATACGCGGCGGGGCGGCATGTGGCGCTGATCGTGGACGAGGCGCAGAATCTCGGGGCCGATACGCTGGAAGAGCTGCGCATGCTCACCAACATCAATTCCGGCAAGGACGAGCTGCTGCAGATCATCCTGGT
>JBNGDM010000355.1:0-2851 GCA_049975105.1 Rhodovulum sp.
GTCCTGATCATAGCGCATCTCGTCGAACAGGTTCACGCCCAGCCCCTCGCGCTTGATCGTCTTGAGGAACTGTTTCGGGATGATCATGTCGGTGTCGACATTGACCAGCGGCAGCGGCGCGGCGATGCCGGTCAGCTTGGTGAATTTTTCCATCCGGTGACCCTTCCTGCGGGGTTTTCTTTGCTGCGTGCGTTCTGCCCCATCCGCGCGGAAAAAGCCAGCCCCGGCACGCGACGGGGCGGCCCCGAAGGACCGCCCCGCCCGTATCATGCCGATGGTCCGATCAGGCCGACTTGCGGCGCCGGCCGATCGCCGCCAGCCCACCGACACCGGCCAGAAGCAGCCAGCCTGCGGCGGGAAGCGGCACCACGTTGGTCTCGGTCGTGTAGCTGAACCACAGATCCCGAGCGTTTTCCTCGCCCTCTTCAGTCACAAAGATACTGCTGAAGCTCCCATCCGATCCATCGGGGCTGAAGCCGAGCAAGGTAAAGATGTAGGTCGTTTCGCCCACGGTAACCTCACCCGTCGGCCCGGCCAAGGCACCGACCTCGACGATATCGTCACATGGTGTCGAAGATTCCTGCAAAGCCCCACATGCAGCCACGGTGCTTGTGTTAGTTGTCTCGTCATGCTCGAATCCGAAGATTGACCCAAGAGTGATCAAAGATCCCCCGTCAGGCGTTCCCCCGAAAGCGAAGTTGAGTTCAACCGTCGAGAGTTCACCACCACTGGACAAAATCGGACGGTTGAAATGCGTGAACGTCCCCAGACTGTAGGCCGTGTCCGGATCTGCATCAAAGGGCACAGAGGCAGGGCCGAAACTGTAGCCTGACTGCCCAGCGTCTGTGTCAGGAGTGCCCCAGAAGATGGTCACGGGATCGCTAGTATTATCGATCGTGTAGTTAAAAATGTCGATGGCAGAACCCGTCGGATTCTGCCAACTCGCATCAATCTGTTCGATCGACACCGAAGCGGCCATCGCCCCCGATGCGATCATGAGAGCCGTCGCTGAAACGGCGGCCGCCGTTGCGGTCTTGAAGTTCAAAGGCATGTTTAACCCCCTCCTGAAAACTTCTCTGCGCGGCGAAAAGCCGGCAAAGCTGGAAAGAGGTTAACACGAAACCGCACAATTTTCACATGGATTCTGCTTGCATCAGAAATCTGACCGCACCCGGGACCCGCGCCATGAAAAAGGCCGGGCGCGCGGGACGCCCGGCCTAATCAAGAGGCTTTCAGCCTCAGGCCATCTCGGCCATCAGCTCACGCACATCCGTCAGGTGCCCCGTCACCGCGGCCGCCGCGGCCATCACCGGGCTCATCAGGTGGGTGCGTCCGCCGCGGCCCATGCGGCCCTCGAAGTTGCGATTCGAGGTCGCCGCGCAGCGCTCGCCGGGGGCCAGCTGATCGGGGTTCATGCCCAGGCACATCGAACAGCCCGCAAGCCGCCATTCGAAACCCGCCTCCTTGAAGATGACGTCCAGACCCTCTTCCTCGGCCTGCGCCCGCACCAGGCCCGAGCCCGGCACCACCATGCCGCGCACGCCGGGGGCCAGTTTCTTGCCCTTCAGGATCTCGGCCGCGGCGCGCAGGTCCTCGATCCGGCCGTTGGTGCAGGACCCGATGAACACCGCGTCCACCTTGATATCGGTCAGCGGCGTGCCGGGTTTCAGCCCCATGTAGTCCAGCGACCGGCGCGCGGCATCGACCTTGCCGCCGGCGAAATCCTCGGGCGCGGGGACGGTGCCGGTGATCGGCAGCACGTCCTCGGGCGAGGTGCCCCAGGTCACGACGGGCGCGATCTCCTCGGCCGCGATCGTCACGACCTTGTCCCAATGGGCGTCGTCGTCGGAATACAGCGTCTTCCACCACGCCAGCGCCGCTTCCCACTGGGCGCCCTTCGGCGCGTGGGGCCGGCCCTTCACATACTCGAACGTCTTCTCGTCGGGCGCGATCAGGCCCGCACGCGCCCCGCCCTCGATCGCCATGTTGCAGACGGTCATCCGGCCTTCCATGGACAGATCGCGGATCGCCTCGCCGCAATACTCGATGACATAGCCGGTGCCGCCCGCGGTGCCGGTCTTGCCGATCACCGCCAGCGTGATGTCCTTGGCCGTCACCCCGGGCAACAGCTTGCCGGTGATCTCGACCTTCATGTTCTTCGATTTCTTCTGGATCAGCGTCTGGGTGGCCAAAACATGTTCCACCTCGGACGTGCCGATCCCGTGCGCCAGCGCGCCGAACGCGCCATGCGTCGCGGTATGCGAGTCGCCGCAGACGACGGTCATGCCCGGCAGGGTCCAGCCCTGTTCGGGGCCGACGATATGCACGATCCCCTGGCGCACATCCGACACCGGGTAATAGTGAATCCCGAAATCCCGCGCGTTCTTGTCCAGCGCCTGAACCTGGATGCGCGATTCCTCGGTCATGTTCGCCACGTTCTCGCGCCCCTCGGTGGTGGGCACGTTGTGGTCGGGCACGGCGATGGTCTTGTCGGGGGAATGCACCGTGCGCCCGGTCATCCGCAGCCCTTCAAAGGCTTGCGGGCTGGTCACCTCGTGCACCAGGTGGCGGTCGATATACAAAAGGCAGGTGCCGTCCTCGGCCTGGTCGACCAGGTGGGCATCCCAGATCTTGTCGTAAAGGGTCTTGCCGGTCATGGAACTCTCCGCGGCTTGTCGTCTGAAACTGGGGAAAACGTCGGGGCGGTCCGCCTCATAGGCGGGCCAGCACCGAATGCGCCGCGCCGAAGAACCGCCAGGGCAGGCGCGCACGGTCGTCCATGTCGAAGACGCGTTTCATGGCCGTCACATAACGCTGGCGGGGGATTCCATCAAGCCGCCCCGTGCACCCG
>JBNGDM010000356.1:0-2849 GCA_049975105.1 Rhodovulum sp.
GCATCAAGCAACTTCAAGCCGTCGCCTGATGACGGCCGTCACCAACTTTTGGGCATATCTCAAATACGAACGAACTTCTTGCTAGCTCCTTGTGGGGCGAGGTATCCAGAGCAGCAGGCGCTTACGCCAAGGAAAACAAAGAACACATGAATCAGCTTCCACTCTTCGCGATTTCAGATTTCGCCGCGACATCTATTGATTTCGTTGAGGGAATTTGCGGCTTCGACGAATTTGGCCGCAAAACGGCCGTCGAAGAGATCGATGGCATAGACTACTTTGTCAACGAATTCTGGACTTCTGGGCAACGTCAGTCGCACTCAATACATGAGGTTTCCTACCGCGCCTGTTTCAAAGCTCAGCTACCTGAATTCTTCATCAAGCGACTGACCCGCGATGGCGACGCAGTGCACGATCCATTCATGGGGCGCGGCACCACGCCAGTTCAGGCTGCTCTGATGGGTCGCCGTGCTTTCGGCAACGACATCAATCCCCTGTCCGTTCTTCTCACCCGCCCACGGCTCGCTCCGATTTCCTTGAGGGACGTTGTCGAAGCGCTAAAGACAGTCGACTGGACGCAGGGCGAGATCGAGCGCGAGGACCTTTTGGCGTTCTACCACCCGGCGACACTTCGGAAACTCGAGGCGTTGAAAGCATGGCTTGCGGAACGCGCACCACTCGGAGAGGCCGAAGTTGATCCGGTAGCGGACTGGATCAGGATGGTCGCCACCAACCGCCTATCGGGCCATTCCCCCGGCTTCTTCTCTGGCCGCTCTATGCCGCCAAACCAAGCCGTCTCGATCAAGGCCCAGCTAAAAATCAATGAGAAGCTCGGTGTTTCGCCCCCGGAACGGGACGTAGCGCAGATCATTGCGAAGAAGACAAAGTCCCTGCTGCGGGATGGCAGCGTGCCGCGCGCCGTAGGATATCGTTTGCTGACCGAGCGAGCTTGGCACACACCTCAGATCGAAGATGGTTCGGTCGACCTGGTCGTTACTTCGCCACCATTCCTAGACATCGTGCAGTACGCTGCCGACAACTGGTTGCGCTGCTGGTTTGCTGGAATTGACCCTGACACCGTAGCCATCGACATGCATCGCACGGAAGAAGCATGGACAAGCATGGTTGCGTCCGTTCTCACGGAGCAAGCCCGTATCCTTCGCCCTGGTGGCTACGTCGCGTTCGAGGTTGGTGAAGTCCGAAATGGGAAAGTGCTGCTGGAAAAGCTAGTATGGCGCGCCGCTGAAGGTCTTCCGTTTGAACGCATTGGCGTCATGATCAATGATCAGGAATTCACGAAGACAGCGAATTGCTGGGGCGTCGCCAACGGATCCAAGGGCACGAATACGAACCGTATCGTCCTGCTTCAACGCACCTAAATTTTCCTTTAGAAAGAGGCTCGACCTGCATTGCCATATGTGGACATTGAAATCACGGCTGAAATGCTTGCGGCGGCTGAGACAGCGGTGCCCGAAGTTCGTGTTCACCGGACCATTGCGTCTCCCATCGACACCGTAGCCGGGCTGGTAGGGGAACTGGCGTTTGCGGAGTGGTTCTTGGGGGACTGGAAAGCCCACGACCTCTATAACACGAAAGGGAAACCAGACTTTCTCGAGCGTATTGAAATAAAGACCAGCGCCTTCCCCTTTCGGGACACGCTCAACCTTTTGGTGCGGGAAGACTACGCTGCCAAGCGCAAGCCGGAATGCTACGTCCAGGTGATCATTGACACACCTCAGCCATACGTGAAGCGGCTTGAACCTGGTTGGCTGTGCCGGATTTCTGGCTGGGCAACTTCTGAAGAAGTCGACAGGGCTCCACGAAGGGACTTCGGTCGCAAAGGTGGTGGCGCAGGCGGATATCTTTGCCATTACATCCAAATCAGGAATCTCCACTCCATGGACGAATTTCCGATAGAGCGCGGCACGTAGTCGAAACCACACTTGTCAGGTGACGTTTACTTTGCCTCCAACAGGCAATTACACCATTCGACTGTGGATCATGTCACAAGCCTTGGCTGCGAGCCCTCTGGCCTGAACCGCACCATAGACAAAACCTCCTGTCTCCTCTTTGATACACTTGAGCAGACCTCAAGGAGGAAACATGAAGAATCGGTTCCAGATGCACTGGGACGAGCAGGAGCTTGCGTCCGCGTTCAAGGTTTCGACCGCTGATATCCGAGAATATCTCACAGACGGTCGCCGCGTCTCCTTCATCATCGAGCGGCGCCTGAAGTGGGAAAATCCAGGCTGGGAACTCGCACCGTCCGAGGGAGCCGGATACGATCTTCTCGATCCCGACGGCAACATGTGGGAGGTCAGGTCGATCACTCGGCAGGGCGTCTACTTCAACCCAAGCAACCAGGTAGGGTCCGGCCGGGTCTTCAACGAAGATGGCTTCATCGCGAAGCTCACCGGGATCAAGGGCTTCATCCTCTCCGACATCGTCGGGTTCCCCGTGGTCGACGTGTTCGTTGTTCCGGTAGAAAATGTGATCCGCTGGCATCGCGCGGGCCGGTTGGGATCGAACGCCAAGGTCTCGCGGGCCAAGTTCCTCAACGAACTGCAGCGCGACATCCGGTTCTAGCTCCCCGCCAGCAGTTGATTCCCAAACATTCCCAATAGCTTGAGGGTCCGTTTCGGGCGAGTCTGTCGCCCATGCGGACCTTTCTCCATCGCCTTCTCGGCCTCGCGCGCGCTCGCGGCTTCGACGCTGCGGGTGGTGGGCGGCGTTGGGAGGGGGCGCGCACGGTCGACGGGCTGAACGCCGCGGTCCTCGCCGGGGCGACCACGGCGGCTCGGCGGGCCGGGTGGTATGCGCGGAACAACCCGTGGGTCGCGGCGGCGGTGGAC
>JBNGDM010000357.1:0-2840 GCA_049975105.1 Rhodovulum sp.
CTTGACGGGGATGCGCCCCGCCTCGAGGAACAGCGGCGCGGCGAGCGGCGTGACGCGGGGGCGGCGGACATGGTAGATGCCGCCGATGCGGGCCAGCATCGCCTCGATCCGGCCGAAATCCACCAGCCCCTTCATCGCCTCTTCGCGGGTGATTTCCAGCATCAGGTGGCCGGGGTCGTATTTCATCAGCGTGTCATACAGGATGTCGGACGAAAACGTGGCCTGCCGCCCGGTCTTGCGGCGGCCGGGCAGGTTGCGTTCGATCAGCCCGGCGATGACGGCCGATGTTCGAAAAGTGCGCTTCATCACCGCGTTCCCGGCCAGCCAATCGTCGAAAGCGCTGCGCAGCCCGTTCGAATCCAGCAAGTCCGCGGGGGCCGTCACCTCGTCCAGGCCCCAGATCAGCGTGGCGTAATCGGTCGAGACGAAGCCCAGCGGCGCCAGCCCCGCCGCCTCCATCCGCTGCGTCACCAGCAGGCCCAGCGTCTGTTGCGCGTTGCGGCCCGCGAAACCGTAGATGCACAGGTGCTGGCGGCCGTCCTGGGGGAAGGTCTCGACCAGCAGCCGGTCGCGCTCGGGCAGGCGCGAGACCTGGCGTTGCAGCGCCAGCCACTCGGCGGTGTGGGCGGGCAGGTCGGGCCAGCCGGGGGCGTGGAACATGGTCAGGATGCGGTCCGACAGCCGGGTGGAGGTGGCGAACTTGGTGCCCGCGAAAACGGCGATCTTGGGCTCGCGCCCGGGGCTGCGGCTGACCTCGACCACCATTTCGCGCAGGGATTCATAGCGCACCACCTGCCCGCCGATCAAAAAGGTGTCGCCCGGCGTCAGCGTGGCGGCAAAGGCTTCCTCGACCTCGCCCAAGGGTGCGCCGCCGCGGGCGGGTTTCATCCGCACCTTGAGCGTTTCTTCCTCGACGATGGTGCCCAGGTTCATGCGGATCGCGCGGGCGCTGCGCGGATCGCGCAGGGCCCAGCGGCCATCCGGGGTCTGTTTCAGCCGTTGCCAGCGGTCATAGGCCCGAAGCGCATAGCCCCCCGTGGCCGCGAAATCGAGGCAGGCATCGAACCGGGCGCGGGTCAGCCCGGCATAAGGGCCCGCCGTCGTGACCTCGGCGAACAGGGCGCCCGCGTCGAACGGCCCGGCGCAGGCGGTCGCCAGGATATGCTGGCACAGCACGTCGCCCGGGCCGGGGCCGCGCGGCTCGCCGTCCAGGTCGTGTTCGCGCACCGCCTGCAGGGCGGCGACGCATTCCACCACCTCGAACCGGTTCGCAGGCACCAGAAGCGCCTTGGACGGCGCGTTGTAGCGGTGGTTCGCGCGCCCGATCCGCTGGACCAGCCGTTTCACGTTCTTCGGCGCGCCCACCTGGATCACCAGGTCGACGTCGCCCCAGTCGATGCCGAGGTCCAGCGAGCCGGTGCAGACCACCGCGCGCAGGCTGCCCGCGGCCATCGCGGTTTCCACCTTTTCGCGGGCCTCGCGCGACAGGCTGCCGTGGTGAATGGCGATGGGCAGGCCGGTTTCGTTCGCCATCCACAGGTCGCGAAAGAACAGTTCCGCCTGCGCCCGGGTGTTGTGGAAGATCAGCGTGGTGCGGTGGCGCGCGATCTGGTCCAGCACGGCGGGGATGGCGTAGCGGCCCCCCCCACCGGCCCAGGGGGGCGGGGTGTCGGTTTCCAGCATGGCGATATCGGGCGCGGGGCCGGGATCGGCGGTCAGGATCTCGCAACTGTCGGGGTGTCGGGCAAGAAACCGGGCCAGCGCGGGCGGATCCTCGACCGTGGCCGACAGCCCCACCCGGCGCAGACCGGGACACAGCGTCGACAGCCGCGCCAGCCCCAGCATCAGCTGGTCGCCGCGTTTCGAATCGGCCAGCGCGTGGATCTCGTCGACGATCACCCGTTGCAGCCCGGCAAAGATGCGCGGCGTATCCTCGTAGGAGAGGAGCAACGCCAGGCTTTCGGGCGTGGTCAGCAGGATATGCGGCGGGTCGGCCCGCTGGCGCCGCCGCGCGGTGGAGGAGGTGTCGCCGGTCCGATCCTCGACCCGGACGTGCAGGCCCATTTCCTCGATCGGTGCGCGCAGGTTGCGGCGGATATCGGCGGTCAGCGCCTTGAGCGGCGAAATGTAGAGCGTGTGCAAGCCCGGGGCCGGTTTCGCGGCGATTTCGGCCAGTGAAGGCAGGAATCCTGCAAGTGTCTTGCCGCCCCCCGTGGGCGCGATCAGCAACAGCGCGGGCGCCCCGGCACGGTCGAGCATCGCGCGCTGGTGGGGGTGAACCTGCCAGCCGCGCGCGGCGAACCAGCTTTCGAAGGCGTCGGGCATCCGCATGGGCAGGATGTAGCGCAGGGCGCGCGGGTTTACACGGGGGCTCAGGCCTCGATCCAGATGGTCACGGGGCCGTCATTGACCAGCGACACCTTCATGTCGGCGCCGAAGCGGCCGGTTTCGACCCTGACGCCCTGGTCGGCCAGCGCCCGGGCGAAATGCTGATACAGGCGTTCGCCCTCGGCGGGCGGGGCGGCGGCGGAGAAACCGGGTCGATTGCCGCGCGAGGTATCGGCGGCCAGCGTGAACTGGCTGACCACCAGCGCCGCGCCGCCGGTATCCAGCAGCGACAGGTTCATCTTGTCCGCGTCGTCGCGGAAGATGCGCATGCGCGCGATGCGCTGGGCCATTTTCTCGGCCTGCGGTTCGGCATCGCCCGCCATGGCGCAGACCAGGATCATCAACCCCGGGCCGATTTCGCCGATCGTCTCGCCATCGACGCGCACGGCGGCCTCGGACACGCGCTGAACAAGCGCCCTCATGCCAGTTCCTCTCTCCAGGGCGGGTTCGCG
>JBNGDM010000358.1:0-2833 GCA_049975105.1 Rhodovulum sp.
ACCGAAACGCTCAGGCCAGGTCGAAGCGATCGGCGTTCATCACCTTTGTCCAGGCCGCGACGAAGTCGTGCACGAACTTCTCGGAATTGTCATCCTGGGCATAGACCTCGGCGTACGACCGGAGGATCGAGTTCGACCCGAACACCAGGTCCATGCGCGTCGCCGTCCACTTGACCGCGTCAGTCTTGCGGTCGCGGATTTCGTAGATGCCCTCGCCCGTGGGCACCCAGCGATAGGCCATGTCGGTCAGGTTGACGAAGAAATCGGTGGTCAATGCACCCTCGCGGTCGGTGAACACGCCATGCTTTGTGCCGCCGTGGTTGGTGCCCATCGCCCGCATGCCGCCGACAAGGCATGTCATCTCGGCCGCCGTCAGGCCCAGAAGTTGCGTGCGGTCCAGCATCAACTCCTCGGGGCTGACCACATAGTCCTTCTTCAGCCAGTTGCGGTAGCCATCGGCGACGGGTTCCAGCACATCGAACGACGCCGCATCCGTCATCTCGTCTGTCGCGTCGCCGCGGCCCGGTGCGAACGGCACCTCGATGTCGAATCCGGCCGCCTTGGCCGCCTGCTCGATGCCGACATTGCCGGCCAGCACGATCACGTCGGCCACGCTTGCGCCGGTTTCGGCCGCGATCGGTTCCAGCACCGAGAGGACCTTTTGCAGGCGTTTGGG
This sequence comes from Rhodovulum sp., assembly GCA_049975105.1. GTDB lineage: Bacteria > Pseudomonadota > Alphaproteobacteria > Rhodobacterales > Rhodobacteraceae > Rhodovulum. The sequence goes on from JBNGDM010000358.1 coordinate 677, forward strand.
TTCGTTGCCCTCCCAGTCCTTCTGGGGCGCCAGCCGGATGCGCGCGCCGTTGGCTCCGCCGCGCAGGTCCGAGCCTCGGAAGGTACGCGCGCTGTCCCAGGCGGTGGCGACCATCTCGGCCACGCTCAGGCCGCTCGCGGCGATCTTGGCCTTTACCGCGGCCACGTCATAGCTCGTGGGGCCGGCCGGGATCGGATCCTGCCAGATCAGGTCTTCTTGCGGCGCCTCGGGGCCGATGTAACGCGATTTCGGACCCATGTCGCGGTGGGTCAGCTTGAACCAGGCGCGGGCGAAGGTGTCCTGGAAATACTCGGGATCGGCCATGAATTTCTGACAGATCTCGCGATAGACGGGGTCCATCTTCATCGCCATGTCGGCGTCGGTCATGATCGGGTTGTGCCGGATCGAGGGGTCGGTGGCATCCACCGGCTTGTCCTCTTCCTTGATGTCGATCGGTTCCCACTGCCAGGCGCCAGCGGGCGATTTCTTCAACTCCCACTCATAACCGAACAAAAGCTTGAAATATCCCATGTCGAACTTGGTCGGATGGGTCGTCCAGGCGCCCTCGATACCGCTGGTGACGGCATTCGCCGCCTTGCCGCCCATGTTGGGATTGGCCCAGCCGAAGCCCTGGTTTTCCACGCCGGCCGCCTCGGGGTCGGGGCCAAGCGCGGCCGCATCGCCGTTGCCGTGGCACTTGCCAACGGTGTGCCCGCCCGCGGTCAAAGCGGCGGTTTCCTCGTCGTTCATCGCCATGCGCGCAAAGGTCTCGCGCACCTGTTCGGCGGTTTTCAGCGGGTCGGGCTGGCCGTTCACGCCCTCGGGGTTGACGTAGATCAGACCCATCTGCACCGCGGCCAGCGGGTTTTCCATGGTCGAGGGGTTCGCCACGTCCTCGTAGCGCTCGTCGGAGGGCGCCAGCCATTCCTTCTCGGCGCCCCAGTAGATGTCCTTTTCCGGGTGCCAGATGTCTTCGCGGCCGAAGGCGAAGCCGAAGGTTTTGAGTCCCATCGATTCATAGGCCACATTACCGGCCAGGATCATCAGGTCGGCCCAGCTGATCTTGTTGCCGTATTTCTTCTTGATCGGCCAAAGCAGACGGCGCGCCTTGTCGAGGCTGACATTGTCCGGCCAGGAGTTCAGCGGGGCGAAGCGCTGGTTGCCGGTGCCGCCGCCACCGCGACCGTCGGCCAGCCGGTAGGACCCGGCCGCGTGCCAGGCCATGCGGATCATCAGCCCGCCGTAATGGCCCCAGTCCGCCGGCCACCAGTCCTGGCTGTCCGTCATCAGCGCGCGAAGATCGTCCTTGAGAGCGTCGAAATCCAGCTTCTTGACCTCGTCGCGATAGGAAAATTCCTTGCCCATCGGGTTGGTCTTGGTGTCGTGCTGGTGCAGGATGTCCAGGTTAAGCGCATTCGGCCACCAATCCATCACATCCTTGCCGACGGCGGTATTGCCACCATGCATTACAGGGCAACCGCCGGTCTTGGGGATATCGTTTCCGTCCATCTGTTTCTCCGTTCGTGGCTTGTCTGCGTCGGATATCTCGCGGGTTGGCGTCTCGGTCCGGACTGTTGTCACATGTCCCGGTCACGGCATTGCGCCCGACGGCATGTGCGCGATGCCGCTTAGCGGCGGTCGCAACGTCCGGATGTCCTCCGACTCCTCCCACACCTTGTGTAGCGCAAAGTTGGTATTGGTATAAGTTCGATTATTTGATTGTAGCCATAAGGAAGAATTATCACAAATCCGGCTGTCATGCCGGGCCGGAAAGCCATGACAGACCGCTCGGTCTGGGTGAGTTCCGCCGTCGCGTCAGCGGATCAACGGCGTCGTGACACCGGCTATCCCCCGTTCCAGGGTAAGCGTGGTCTATCCGTGCCGGCAGCTCGTGGCGGGCCGACCCTTGGCGTTCGTCGGGGACCTTGGTTGCACGGGCCGGTTCCTGCCCACGATATCGGCGGGCAGCGCGCGGTGGTTCGCGCGGCAAAGGCTTTTCCGCGCCATGTGCGCTTCGCATTGCTATTGCGGTTCTTTTGCGTCCCGGCGAAAGGACTGTTTCGCTCTCGTCCGCGTCTTCGGTCGGTGGAAATCCCCGCGATCATGATGTCGTCAGGTGAGATCGAGGCAATTGGCCCCCAAGCGGCAGGCGGGCCC
>JBNGDM010000359.1:0-2822 GCA_049975105.1 Rhodovulum sp.
GCGGACGGGGCATGGCCGACTCCCGTGAACACGGTATCGGGGTTGTGACCCTCGGCGCGCAGCAGGCCCAGCATCAGGCCACGCCCTGTTTCCGCGCCGCCAAGAGCCGCGCAAGACCGGCGGCGGCGCAGCGCGTCGAATACCAGATCGCGGATCGCGGCCCGATCGCCCGAGCCGGCATCGCGGTTGCGCCGACCCCAGGTCGTCAAAACCTTTTCGATCGGAGCCCCGGAAATCCATTGGTCCAGAATGCCGATTGCGGCTGCGATCCGCGCTACGGGCGTCACGGCGCCCTCACCGGAAAGCACTGCAAGCTCGGAAAACAAGTCATTGGCAAAAATAGCTTTTAGGCCAGCCTCACATCACCCTGTAGTTCGGACTCTCACGTGTGATCTGGACGTCATGGACATGGGACTCCTTAAGCCCTGCCCCGGTGATCCGAACGAACCGACAGTTACGCCGCATCTCCTCCACCGTGGCACAGCCTGTATACCCCATCGCAGCACGCAGTCCGCCCACAAGCTGGTGAATAACGGCGCCCGCAGAGCCCTTATAGGGCACTTGCCCCTCGATCCCCTCGGGCACCAGCTTGTCGGAAGCCGCATCCTTCTGGAAGTAGCGGTCAGCCGATCCGCGCGCCATCGCACCAAGGCTGCCCATGCCACGATAGGACTTGAACGATCTGCCCTGATAAAGGATCACCTCACCGGGACTTTCGTCGGTGCCCGCGATCATCGATCCCACCATCGCGCAAGAGGCCCCTGCCGCGATCGCTTTGGCGAAATCGCCAGAATACTTGATGCCGCCATCAGCGATTACGGGAATGTCACCCGCTGCGGCGGCGCAATCCATGATCGCAGTCAGCTGAGGCATGCCAACACCTGCCACCATCCGGGTCGTGCAAATCGAGCCAGGCCCGATGCCAACCTTGATCGCGTCTGCCCCGGCGTCGATCAGCGCCCGCGTCGCCTCGGCAGTTGCTACGTTTCCGGCCATCACCTGCACCGAACCGGCCATGCCCTTGATGCGGGCAACGGCCTTTGCGACGCCTTCAGAGTGTCCATGGGCGGTATCGATAACGATAAGATCGACGCCCGCATCGATCAGCGCCTCAGAGCGTTCGAACCCTGAATCTCCAACGGTCGTCGCGGCGGCGACGCGAAGCCGGCCCAGCTCGTCCTTCACCGCCTGCGGGTGCAGAACCGATTTCTCGGTATCCTTTAGTGTCAGCAACCCGGTCAGCTTGCCCGCCTCGTCGGTGATCAAAAGCTTTTCGATCCGTCGCGCCTTCATCAGGTTCAGCGCCTCGCCGCGATCGACCGGTTCCTTCAGAACGGCCAGTTCCTCTGATGTCATCATCGCCTTGACCGTCGTCGCATCGCTGGAGGCAAAGCGCATGTCGCGGTTGGTCAGGATGCCGACCACATGGCCCTTGCCGTCAACAACCGGGAACCCAGTGAAATCATAACGTTCGATCAATGCCTTGGCATCTGCCAATGTCTGATCCGGGGTCAGCGTGATCGGGTTGTAGACGACACCGGATTCAAAGCGTTTGACCCTGCGAACCTCCTGGGCCTGTTCCTCGACGGTCAGGTTGCGGTGGATCACGCCAATGCCACCTGCCTGCGCCATCGCAATCGCCATACGATGCTCGGTCACGGTATCCATCGCCGAGGAAAGAAGTGGGACATTCAACCGAATCGATCGCGTGACATGAGTGGCAGTGTCGGCCTGGTTGGGCAGAACCGAACTCGCGCCCGGCACGAGTAGAACATCATCGAAGGTAAGAGCCTCGCGAATCTCCATGGGGGTCTCCTCGGGAGTCTTCGTTTGGCGCTTCCCTATTTCATGGGGTGGCGGAAAAGGAAAGGGGCAAATGGCCCGGTTCGGCAGGTCCTAGCAACACGTCTCTTCAAGATGGGACAAAAGTTTCAGCGCTTCCGCGTCGCCCAGTTCCTCGAAGAACGCCGACAGCGTATTCATCTGGGACCCGATGAAGTGCAGATTGTCTGCGCCCATGCGCTGCTTCTCGGCCAGTTTCCTGTCGAAATACTCGACCCAGGGGGACTCGGCATCTGTCATTTGCCGTGAAAGGATATCCATCAAGCGATCGGCGTTGCCGTCGCAATCAATTCCCTGAAAGCTGACATAGCGGTCGAGGGTAACGTCGTTCATCGTTGGACAACCTTCCTGTCTGACACGATGGTCATACAAGTCTGGGCGCCGATTGTCAGGGAAACGGTGACCGTTCAAAGGCCAAATGCGCCGGGCTGCCAATGGATCAGGCAAGATTTGGCGGCCTTGCCCAGAGCGCGATCCCTTTACACATTTGCGACGAACATCAAGGCTCCCAACCGCGATGCCGATAGGGTGTTTCGCGTCACGCCTCCGGCCTTGTCCTACGCGTCACAAAAGGCGGACAGTACCGACAGCGTCTCACCCTGTCAGACCCGAGCGGCATTCGTGCTGACCCCTAGGTCACCCTTGGCCCAAGCCTGCATCACCTTCACGAGGATTGCAGGAATCACGAGCGAGGCGCCCACCAACGTTAACCCACCCAAAACGCGAAACTCCTCGCCCTGGCCTGCAGCATGTATGTTCAACAGGAAACTTGCCAGTGCCGCCAAAGGAAATGTGAAGGCGCCCCAGAGCGGCGAGAAACTCGCAGACAGAAACCAGCGCAAGCGCAGAAGCAAAACAAGCAGAATCAGCAGGGTCAAGACCACAAAGCCCCAGGCAAGCATCTCCAGCCCGAGTTGAACCGCCACGGTTCCGAACAGGCAGGCCGGCGCGATGTGTATCGCGAGCAAGGGGCGCAGCGG
>JBNGDM010000360.1:0-2821 GCA_049975105.1 Rhodovulum sp.
GCGTCATCAAAAGCGCGACCGCGAAAAAAAGCGGCGCCAAAAAACTCGTCCATTGCAAAAAAACTGGCCAGCGTGGTGGCCGTGGAAAAATTCCAATTTTCAATCAAGTATAGCAATTCATGCGCCATGCACCAACCGAACGGGATTGCAGGGCACCGCGGGCTTGGCGCGTGTGGGGACCGGCGGCCGGCCTGTGCAGGGTTAACCGTTTGTTCCGGAACCTGACTTAATTCGAAGAATATGCCGAACCTGTTCCTGCCACTCGCCGTTCCCGACCAGAGCTTGCCCGCCGCGCGGGTCGAGTCTTTCCTGGCCTGCCGCCCGCGGGACCGGCAGGTGGCGCTGCTGTGCGATACGCGCCCGCTTCACCGGTTGCTGGGGCGATACCGGGGCGGGCCGGGGCTGAACGCGAGGATTGCGGGCCGCCCGCAGGCCGGCCCAGTGGGCCGGTACCGTGGCGTGGGTGAACATGTGGCCATGCGCATGCCGCTGCCGGGGGCGCCGATCGTCACCGCGGGTTGCCCGCCCGAGGCGGTGGCAGCCCGGATGGCGCGGCTGTCCGACCGGATCGGGGCGTTGCTGGGCGATCCGCCGGCGCCCGACAGGGCGCGGGCCGAGCTTGTCGCGATCTTCGCCGAATTCCTGCTGATCCACCCCTACATGGACGGCAACGGGCGTGTGGCGCGCATCCTGTTCCGGCGGGCGGCGGGGTTGCTGGACCTGTCATTGTCGCCGCGCTGGACATTGGACGCCCGGCCCTATGGCGCGGGGCTGTCGATGTCGCTGCTTGGCGCGCGGCGGGCGCCGCAGATGATGGACCGTTTCATGGATCGTTATTTCTCCGACCCGCGGGCGGCGGCCTGAGGGGGCCGGCATGGCGACCTTTTACGACCTTTTGGAAATCGCGGACCTGCCCGGGGTGGGCGACGTGCTGGGGCCGTACTCCAGCCCGAACATGTCGATCGACTTCCTGGGAACCGAGCATACCGCCGAGGTCGCCGATGACGGTATCGGCAGCGAAGGCACGATCACCCATCCGGCGGGGTTCTATGTCGGCACGGCCACGACGGATATCAGCAATCCGGCCACCATCGACGGTACCACCTATGCGACCACGGGCCTGTGGGAGGTCACCTACGATTTCGAAGGCGTGACCTATTCCGGGCACGTGATCGAGGCGACGCCCGAGGGCGGTGGCGACGCGCGCTATTTCTTCATGCCGCAGGATGCGGTCGACCCGTCGGAATTCGGCGATGTCGAGATCCTGAGCATGAGCGCGGTCACTTTCATCGACGAGTCGGAGGGCGACAGCGACGACGCGATCAGCTTTGTGGTCTGCTTCGCGGCGGGCACGCGCGTGGCGACCCCGGCGGGCCCCCGCGCGGTCGAGACGCTGCGCCCGGGTGACGCGGTGCTGACGCTGGATGGTGGCGTGGAGCCGGTATTGTGGGCGGGCGAGACGCGCGTCGGTGCCGCCGCCGCAATGGCCGACCGGCGCCTGCGCGCCATCGAGATCGGGCCGGGGGCACTGGCCGCATCGCTGCCCGAATGCCCGCTGCGTGTCTCGCGCCAGCACCGGGTGCTGATCCGCAGCCCGATCGCGGCGCGGATGTTCGGCAGCGCCGAGGTGCTGATCGCCGCGGCGCAGCTCGAGGGGTTGCCCGGCATCCGCGAGGCGCCGGTCTTGGGCGAGACGGTTTTCGTCCATCTTCTGTTGCCCGACCACGCGATCCTGCTGGCCGAGGGCGTGGGGGCGGAATCGCTTTGGCTGGGCCCCGAGGCGTGCCGGTTCCTGGGCCCGGACCTGACGCATGTGCTGTCCGCGATGCTGGACGGGCCGCAACGGCGCGCGCGCCCCTTCGCCGAGCGCGCCCGCGCCCGCCGGTTGGTGAAGCGCCACCGCAAGAACGACCGTCCGCTGTGGGAGGGACCGGTGCCGATGGCGTCATTGGCATTCGTGCCTGCGGGCGGCGCGGCGTCCGGCATCGAACCCGCGGAACCGCCCAATTGCGTCTAATGTGCGCTTGCACCGGACCCGGGGGACAGGCATGCTGTCGCCAAGTTGCAACGGGTCTGGTTGAATAAGGGGCATCGCACCCCAGATATTGGGCCAGACCGGAGAGGGACGGGAGCTGCCGCCAAGCGGGGCCGGCGCCCTCTTGCCAGACCAGGGAAATCTTATGAACGAGCAACTGAGCCACTCCTTCCCCGTCCTGCCGCTGCGCGACATCGTGGTGTTTCCCCACATGATCGTGCCGCTGTTCGTGGGCCGGGAAAAATCCGTCCGCGCCCTCGAAGAGGTGATGCAGGACGACAAGCAGATCCTGTTGTCGGCCCAGATCGACCCCGCCGTCGACGAACCGACGACCGACGGGATTTACCGCACCGGCGTGCTGGCCAATGTGCTGCAGCTGCTGAAGCTGCCTGACGGGACCGTCAAGGTCCTGGTCGAGGGCAAGACGCGCGTGCGGATCACCGAATTTCTGGAAAACGAATCCTTCTTCGAGGCGCGCGCCGACCTGCTGGGCGAGGAACTGGGCGACGAGGCCACGGTCGAGGCGCTGTTGCGCTCGGTCGGGGGGGAATTCGAACGCTACGCCAAGATCAAGAAGAACATCCCCGAAGAAGCGCTGGCCACCGTGTCCGAAACCCGGACGCCGGACAAGCTGGCCGACCTTGTCGCGGGGCACCTGGGCATCGAGGTCGCGCAGAAGCAGGAACTGCTTGAAACGCTGGTGATCGCCGAGCGGCTGGAAAAGGTCTTTGGCCTGATGCAGGGCGAGATGAGCGTTCTGCAGGTCGAGAAGAAGATCAAGACCCG
>JBNGDM010000361.1:0-2808 GCA_049975105.1 Rhodovulum sp.
GGCGACACGACGGCGCGGCGCCGCGCGCTTTTGCCGGCGGTCTTCTTCGTTTTGGGCCTGTCGACGGTTTTCCTGCTTCTGGGGTTCACGGCCTCTGCCTTTGGGGCGTTCTTCCTGCAGAATCAAGAGTGGTTCGCGCGGATCGCGGGCGTCATGGTCATCGTCTTCGGCCTGCACTTCCTGGGGGTTTTTCGAATTCCCATCCTCGATCGCGAGGCGCGAATGGATGCGGGAGATCGGGGCGGCTCGGCGCTTGGGGCTTACCTGCTGGGCCTGGCCTTCGCCTTTGGCTGGACGCCGTGTATCGGCCCGCAATTGGGCGCCATCCTTTCCTTGGCGGCGTCAGAGGCGAACGTGACCCGCGGCACGATCTTGCTGGGCGTTTACGCGGCGGGGCTGGGTATCCCGTTCATCCTGGCCGCGCTGTTCATCCAGCGGTCCATGGGGGTGATGAACCGGCTCAAACGGCATATGGGCGTGATCGAAAAGGCGATGGGTGCGCTTCTGGTCGCAGTCGGCCTTGCGCTGGTGACGGGTGCGTTCAGTGCCTTCAGTTACTGGCTGCTCGAAACCTTCCCGGGGCTGGCAACTCTCGGTTGATCGGCCTAGGCTCGGTCCGGCGCGTGATGGAGGACCGGGACGGCATGGCGTCCAGAAGCGGGACAGTCGAGCGGCGGCGGGTGTTCTACATCCCGGGCTACGACCCGTTCCCACCGCGCCGTTATCGCGAGCTTTACCGCCGCGAAGCCGCGGAGCAGGCCGGTATCTCGGGCTACGACATCGCGGTTGCACCGGGCGCGGGTCCCGAGGCATGGCGGGTGATCGCGCGGATCGAGGGGGCCGCGGTCGAGACCGGGATCGAAGTGTTGGTTTGGTCGGATATCGTGCGCGCCTCGATGTCGTCGTCGATTCCATCCACCTATTTGCAACTTGCACGCACCGCCTGGGCCTATCTCGGGTCGGGGGCGCTGTCTCGGCTGGTGCGGCTTCGGAAGGGACCGGCCATTGCCGCGTTTTACCCGGTCGTGGTGTTGCTTGGGCAACTGGCGATCGCGCTCGCCGCCGCGTGGGGGCTGGGCGGGCTGCTGGGGCTCAGCGGCGTGCCAGGGGTGGGGTGGCTGGGGCTGGTGGCGGTTTGGCCGGTTCTGGCGTGGTTCCGTGCCCGCGATGGGCGTCTGTTTGCCTGGTACCTGATGCACGACTACGCCCATGCCGCCAGCCGGGGCGGGGCCTATCCGCCCGAACTGGAGTCCAGGCTGGGGGCATTTGGGAACAGGATCGCTGCGGCACTGGCCGAGGATGCCGACGAGGTGCTTGTCGTCGGGCACTCTTCGGGGGCGCATCTGGCGGTTTCGATTCTGGCCGATCTGGTGCGCGCGGGCCGCGTCCACGAGGGCGGGCCGGTGCTGTCGCTTCTGACCCTGGGTCAGGTCGTGCCGATGATCAGTTTCCTGCCGCGGGCGGCCCGGCTGCGGGCGGACCTGCGGCTTATGGCGGAGCAGAAGCGCATCGCCTGGGTCGATGTCACCGCGCCGGGCGACGGCTGTGCCTTTGCGCTTTGCGATCCGGTGGCGGTCTCCGGCGTGGCGCCGGTCGCGCAGAACGGGCCGTTGGTTATCTCGGCGGCATTCACCCGGACGCTTTCGCCGGCGCGCTGGCGGACGTTGCGCTGGCGGTTCTTCCGCCTGCATTTCCAGTATCTCTGTGCTTTCGATCACCCGGGATCCTATGATTATTTCCGCGTGACGGCCGGACCGCTGCCCCTGGGCGCGCGCTTTGCCGACCAAGCCCCTTCTCCGGGGCGGGTCGCAACGCCGCTGAGCCGCTTTACCACGACCGAGCCATGACCCTGCCGCCGAAACCCGTTCCGCGGCCCGACCGCGTTTCGCTTGTCGGTTATCTGCGTCGGTTTCGAGCGGACATCCTGTCGGCCCAGCCGGCCCGGCTTTACCGCGCGAAGATGGCCGAGTTCCGCACGCCGTTCTTCCGGTCCTACCTGGTGAACCAGCCCGACTTGGTGCGGTGCGTGCTACAGGAACGGCCCTGCGATTTCCCGAAATCGGACAGGGTGCGGGCGGGGCTGGCGCCACTGCTGGGGCGGTCGGTCTTTGTGACGAACGGTGTAATTTGGGAGCGGCAGCGACGGCTGATCGATCCGGCCTTCGAAGGCGGCCGACTTCGGGAAACCTTCCCGGCCATGGTCGACGCGGGGGCGGCGGCGGTGCGTCGGCTGCGTTCCGGCATTCGCGAGATCGAGTCGGTGACCAGCCATGCCGCGGCCGATGTGATCTTTCGCACGCTGTTCTCGATCGCGATCGAGGACGCGACTGCGCGGGCTGTGTTCGACGCCTTCCGCGCCTATCAGCGCAGCCAGCCGCTTTTGAACCTCGCGGCTTTCGTCGCGGGGCCGGGCTGGATGCCGCGTCTTCACGGTCGGCGCACCCGCGCCACGGCGCGGGAAATCCGCACGCTGATCGAAGCGCTGACCCGGGCGCGCGCCGCCGAGATTGTCCGGGGGACCGCGCCCGATGATCTGGCCACGAAGATCCTGACGGCGCGCGACCCGGAAACCGGCGATGGGTTCGACGCGGCCGAAATGGTCGACCAGGTGGCGATCTTTTTCTTGGCCGGGCACGAGACCTCGGCTTCGGCGCTGGCCTGGGCCCTATATCTGCTGGCGCTGTTCCCGGACGCGCAGGCGCGGGTCGCCGCCGAGGCGGGCGATTTGCCGGCCCGGCCTGGGCTTGCCGATCTGAAGCGGCTGAGCTTTACCCGGGATGTGTTCCGCGAGACGCTGCGGCTTTATCC
>JBNGDM010000362.1:0-2802 GCA_049975105.1 Rhodovulum sp.
GTCCAGCACAGAACCGCCGCCCCCCGGTCGCGCAGTTCGGCCACCCGCGGGCGGGCCAGGTCGGACCAGCGATGCGAGATGAAGGCGGCCTCGATCCGGTCGAAATCGGGAATGCCGCGCAACAGCTTGCGGGTGGGGGCGTGCAGGCGGGGCCAGTGCAGCCGCTCGAACGCGCAGGTGGTCAGGCCGCGCGCGACATCGGGGGCGGCCATGGCGAAATCGGCGACCGAATGGGGGTTGAAGGACATCACCGCCAAGGGGCCGGCATAGCCCGAAACCGCGCGCGCCACGGCGCGTTCGATCCGGCCCACCTCGCGGCCCATGGCGCCGTCGGGATCCTTGATCTCGACCAGCAGGGGCACCCGGCCCGCGACCTGTTCGAGAACCGCCTCGAGCGTCGGGATGCCGGTCTGCCCGCCGGTCAGACGGATTTCGGTCAGTTCGCGGGCATTGCGCCGGGCGATGCGCCCGGTCTCGCCGGTCAGCCGCTTGAGGTCGTAATCGTGGAACACCATGGGCACGCCGTCGGCGGACCCTTGTATATCCACCTCGATGCCATAGCCCGCCGCCACCGCGGCGCGCACCGCCTCGATCGAGTTCTCGGGCCGCCCGGCGGCACGGTCGTGCAGCGCCCGGTGGGCGATGGGCAGGTCCAGAAAGGCCCGGGGCAGCGGGGTCATCGGATTTCGAAAATGCCCTCGATCTCGACCGCGACGCCGAAGGGCAGCGAGGCCGCGCTGACCGCCGAGCGCGAATGCCGCCCGGCATCGCCCAGCGCCTCGACCAGGAAATCCGAGGCGCCGTTGATCACCTTGGGCTGGTCGCCGAATTCGGGCGTCGAGTTGACGAAGCCGGTCAGTTTCACCACCCGTTGCAGCCGGTCGAGATCGCCGCCGCAGGCCGCCTTGACCTGCGCCAGAAGCCCGATCGCGCAGGTCCGCGCGGCGGCGGCGCCGGCCTCCACATCCATGTCGGCGCCCAGCTTGCCGGTGAGGAAGGTGCCGTTCTGCATCGCGATCTGGCCCGAGACGAACACCAGGTCGCCCGAGACCACGTAAGGCACGTAATTGGCCGCCGGCGCGGGGGCCTCGGGCAGGGTCACGCCCAGCTCGGCCAGCCGGGTTTCGAATCGTCCGCTCATGGGCACACTCCGCTTGGTGGGGTCCGTTGCGCGCGAAGCTACAATCGCACCTTTCCGGGCGAAACCGAAAAATGCAGACCCCCTGCGCGCGGCGGCCGGGCGTTGGCCCTTGTGATCCGCGGCGCGTCATGTTTCGTTAAGATCATTCGTCTTTTATGTCCCGGATGCTGCCCGTGTTTTCCTCTGCAAGACTTCGAGTCCGGCGCCCGCGCCTGGTAGTGGCCTGCCTTGTCCTGGCGGCGCTGGCCGGCTGTGCGGCGCCGATCCCCAGCGGGATCAACGACCCCCACGAGGCGCAGAACCGCGCCGTCCACCGGGAAAACGTGGCCCTCGACCGGTCGCTGGTGCGCCCCGTGGCGACGGCCTATGGCCGGTCGGTGCCCGGCCCGATCCGCGCGGGCCTCAGCAATTTCTCGTCGAACCTGTCGCTGCCGGGCGCGGTCATCAACAGCCTGCTGCAATTGCGCCCCGGTGACGCGGTGCAGAACACCACCCGGTTCCTGATCAACAGCACGATCGGGATCGGCGGCCTGCTCGACCCCGCGACGCCGATGGGCGCGACCGAGATCGAGACCGGGTTCGGCGAGACGCTGCATGTCTGGGGCGTGCGCGAGGGCGATTATGTCGAACTGCCCATCCTCGGCCCCTCGACCGAGCGTGACGCGGTGGGCCGCATCGTCGACCTGGCCTTCGATCCGCTCGGCCTGGTGTCGCTGTCCTCGGACGGGCGCTATGCGCTCGCCTCGGTCAAGGCGGCCGCGGGCGTCGATGCGCGCTACGAGAACGGCGAGGTGATCGATTCGATTCTCTACGAGAGTGCGGACAGCTATGCGCAGGCGCGCCAGATCTATCTGCAGAACCGGCGATTCCAGCTTGGACGGGGCGCGACGCCCGACTATTTCGACCCGTATGAGGACCCTTATGCCGACCCAGCCCAATGATCCCCGGCGCCGCGCGCTGGTCGCCGCGGGCCTGGCCGCGGGTGCCGTTCTGGCGCTGCCCGGGGGCGCCCGGGCCCTGACCACGCAACAGGCGGCGCAGCTGATCGACCGGGTGGTGGCCGATATCAACCGGGTGATCAATTCCGGCCGCTCCGAGGCGCAGATGGTGCCCCAGTTCGAGCGCATCTTCGCCCGTTACGCCGATGTGCCGATCATCGCCCGCTCGGCGCTGGGGGTGGCGGCGCGCTCGGCCAGCGCGGCGCAGATGCGCGCCTTTACCGACGCCTTCCAGGGCTATATCGCGCGCAAATACGGCCGCCGCTTTCGCGAATTCATCGGCGGCGAGCTGAAGGTACGCGAGGCCCGGCCGCTGAAGAATTTCCACGAGGTCAAGACCACCGCGATCCTGCGCGGCCAGGCGCCGTTCGAGGTGACCTTCCTGGTCTCGGACCGATCGGGGCGCGACCTGTTCTTCAACATCTTCATCGAGGGTGTGAACATGCTGGCGACCGAGCGCACCGAGATCGGCGCCATGCTTGACCGGCGCCGCGGCAATCTCGACGCCCTGATCCAGGACCTGCGCCAGGCGGGCTGAGCCGCGCGGCAAAGGGGGCGCTGCCCCCCGTCCTGCGGACTCCCCCCGGAGTATTTCGTCCAAGAAAAAGACACAGGGTTCTTTTTTCTTGGTGCAAGTTCTCTGGGGGGCAGGGGGGTCTGGGG
>JBNGDM010000363.1:0-2794 GCA_049975105.1 Rhodovulum sp.
CCCCCCCCCCCCCCCGGCCTCTCCAAAAAAAACTGAGGCCGGAAATGGCAAACCTTCCCGCGCTCGACATCCCCGAGGATGGCAAGCTCTCCCACAACATCCTCCATTTCGCCCGTGCATTGCGCAAGGCGGGGCTCCCCGTCGGCCCGGGGCGCGTCATCGACGCCATCCGCGCGGTCGAGGCGGCGGGGTTTTCGGAACGGGGCGATTTCTACCACACGCTCGCGGCCTGCTTCCTCTCGCGCCCCGAACACCGGCAGGTCTATGACCAGGTATTCCGGCTTTACTGGCGCGATCCCCGGTTCCTGGAACACATGATGGGGCTGATGCTGCCATCGGTGCGCGGGGTGGCCGAAGAACGCAAGGCACGCGCGGCCGAGAAACGCGCGGCCGAGGCACTGCTCGACGGGGTCGACCGCGACCTGCCCGACCTGCCCGAGGAGGAGGGCGGCGAAGAGATCGAGATCGACGCCAGCCAGACCCAATCCGGGCGCGAACGGCTCAAGACCCTCGATTTCGAACAGATGGGCACCGCAGAGATCGCCGAGGCCAAGCGCATGCTCGCGCGGCTGTCGCTGCCGGTCAAACCGCTCACCTCCCGCCGCACCCGCGCCGACCGCCACGGCCGGATGCCGGACTGGCGTGGCACGATGCGTACCGCGCTGCGCCGGGGCGGCGAGATTCGCGCGTTCGAGCAAAAGGCCCGGCGCATCCGCTGGCCGAACCTCGTGGTGCTGTGCGACATCTCGGGGTCGATGTCGCAATATTCGCGCATGGTGCTGCATTTCCTGCACGCGGTCGCCAACGAGAAGGGCGCGGGCTGGGCCAAGGTGCATGCCTTCACCTTTGGTACGCGGCTGACCAACATCACCCGGCAACTGGCGACCCGCGATGTCGACGCCGCGCTGGCGGCGGCCGGCGCCGAGGCGCAGGACTGGGAGGGCGGCACGCGAATCGCGTCGGCGCTCCATGCCTTCAATCGCGACTGGTCGCGCCGGGTGCTGGGCACGGGCGCGGTGGTGCTTCTGATCACCGACGGGCTGGACCGCGACGAGGCGGACACCTTGTCGCAGGAGATGGAGCGCCTGCACCTGTCCGCGCGCCGCCTGATCTGGATCAACCCGCTGTTGCGCTGGGACGGATTCGCCCCGAAAGCCAAGGGAATAAGGGCGATGCTGCCGCATGTGGACTGTTTCCGGGCGGGCCATTCGATCGCCTCGCTCGAGGATCTGGCCCGGGCGATCAGCCATGCTGACGACCCGGGCGAGCGCGACAGGATGCTTCGCGTGATGCGACAATCCTGACCTGTTTGATCTGGATCAAGGTTCCGCGCAGCTCAAACATACATTCAGCATGTGTTGTTTGTGGCGATGCCCGCATGTTCCCGGCGCGCATCGGAAAATCCACAGCCATCGGCCCTGCTGCTTTTCCCGGCGCAGGGCGTCGGGTGCACGAGGGCCCTCCCTCCCTCTGCACCGTTCCCAGAAACGCCGTGGGCCCTCCCTCCCACGGCGTTTTTCTTTGCCCGCGTCATCATTGATCTGGATCGGTCTCGCACGGCGTGCCAAAATTCATTCGAAAATGAGAATATTACGAAGGGGGACAATCCCATGGTTCTGAACTGGAAGATCGGCGGCCCGCTTCTGGGCGTCGTCTTTTTCCTCGCTGTGCTGCTGGTCAAGCCGATCGGCGTGTCGACGCAATTCGTCGTGCTGGACGGCATTCTCTGGAACACGCAAGTGCCTGGAACGGTCGCACAAGGCGCCGATGGCGCCTGGACGTCGTCGAACGCCTATCTCGCGAAATACGCGGGCAACATCGCCAACCCGGTGAACTATTCCTTCATCTTCGTGGCCGCGATGATGGGCGGCGCGCTTCTGTCCTCGATCGTTTTCGGGCGCATCCCGCTGCGCGAGCGGTTCAACCCCGACCTGTGGCGCGCGAATTTCAGCCTGGGCTGGATCGGCCGCTGGATCATCGCCTTCATCGGGGGGGCACTGGTTCTTTTCGGCGCGCGCCTGGCGGGGGGCTGCACCTCGGGGCACATGATGTCGGGGATGATGCAGACCGCCGTGTCGGGCTATATCTTCGCGTTCGGCGCGTTCCTGACCGCCTTCCCCACCGCCCGCATCCTGCTGAAGAAGGAGGCCTGAGATGGAGATCTTTCTGGCAATCGCGATCGGCGGCCTGTTCGGCATCATGCTGGAGCGCATCGGTGCGACCGATCCCAACTGGATCGGCCGCATGCTGAACCTGACCAACATTCACCTGATGAAAACCATCCTCGTGGCCATCGGCACCGCCTCGATCCTGATGTTCGGCGGCCAGATGCTGGGCCTGGTCGAGGTCGGCCACATGTCGGTTAAGGCGATCAACGTGGGCGTGCTGCTGGGTGGCGCGATCCTGGGTATTGGCTGGGCCATCGCGGGCTATTGCCCGGGCACCGGGGTCTGTGCGGCCGCGACCGGGCGGCTGGACGCCTGGTTCTTCGTCGCCGGCGGTCTGCTGGGGGCGGGCGCTTATGCGCTGACCTACCCGTTCTGGGACAGCATCGGTTTCCTGAACGGCGAGAAATGGACCTTGGGTGCGATCCCGGGGGCCGACTATCCGGCGGCGCTGCCGAACCTGCCGTTCTCGGGCGATGTGCTGGGCATCGGCATCGGCATCGCCTTCATCATCGTGGCGATCATCCTGCCGCGGCGTTTGGCCGGGCAAAAGGCGCCCGCGGGCGAGGGTGTGGCCGAACCGGCCGAGTAACCTTTTCCCGATTGCCTGCTTTCGGCGCCGCGGGTCC
>JBNGDM010000364.1:0-2790 GCA_049975105.1 Rhodovulum sp.
GTAAGCGCGACGTCGAGGCCCTATGCGGCGAGGCTTGACGGCTGGGCGTGGCGCCAGGGCATGAGGTCCTCGATGCGGGATCGGGGGTGCCCACCGAGGATGGCGCGTAGGGTATCGGCGAGGTATTCGACTGGGTTCACGCCAGACAGCTTGCAGGTGGCAACCAGCGAGGCGAGCATGGCCCAGTTCTCGGCGCCGATCTCGTTCCCGGCGAAGAGGGCGTTCTTCCGGGTCAGCGCGATCGGGCGGATCTGGTTCTCGACCGGGTTGGTGTCGAGTTCGAGGGTGCCATCGTCGAGGAAGCGGACCAGGCCGGGCCAGTGCGCGAGGGTGTAGCGGATATCTTCGGCCAGCAGGGATTTCTGCGGGATGCGCGAGAGCTGGGTTTCCAGCCAGGGCTTGAGTGCGGCGATGACCGGGGCGGCATGTTCACGCCGGGCGGCGAGACGGTCGGCGGGAGCCAGGCCGCGCACGGTCTTTTCGATCTGATAGAGCAACGCGATCTGGCGCAGCATCTCCTCGGCGATGGGCGAGCCGTCGCTCTCGACGCGTTTGACGAAGCGGCGACGGACGTGGGTCCAGCAATAGACCAGCTGCCACGGCCCCCGATCGCGCGTGATCTCGGTCAGCGCGTTGTAGGATTGATAGGCATCGCACTGCAGGAACCTGCCGCGGTATCCGGCCAGGAACCTCAGCGGATGTTCCCGTCCCCGGCCGGGGGCGTAGTGGAACAGCACGATGGGCGGGCCGGCACCGCCATGGCCGCGGTCGTCGGAGACGACGGCCCAGAAGTAGCCACTCTTTGTGGCCTTACGGCCCGGGTCCAGAACCGGAGCGCGCGTCTCATCGACGAAGATCCGGTCGGCACCACGCAGATGGGCCTTCATGTGGTCGATCACAGGCATCAGGTGGAAGCAGGCGCGACCGACCCAATTGCCGAGCGTGCCGCGGTCGAGGCTGAGCCCCTGCCGCTCGAAGATCCCCGCCTGACGGTAAAATGGAAGGTGGTCGCCGAACTTGGACACGACGATCCATGCGATCAGACGCTCGGTCGGCAGCCCACCCGGCACGACATGCTCGGGAGCATGGGCCTGCACCACGGCCTGCGAGCAGCGACGACAGGCGTATCGCGGGCGGCGCGTCACCAGAACCTGGAACTGCGCCGGGATCACATCAAGCCGCTCGGAGACATCCTCCCCGATCCGGGGCATCTCGCCACAGCCGCAGGGGCAGAGGGTGCTGGCAGGCTCGATTACGCGTTCGATCCGAGGCAGATGCGCCGGCAGATGACCACGGTTGCGCGTGGGCTTGCGCGGGTCGCCCCCGCGCGCCCGGGCAAGTGCTGCCTCTGCCTTCTCCTGTGCGGCCTCCAGCACGCCTTGGGCCAGCTCGGCGTCTTCCAGAGGCAGATTGAACTGGTCGGGCGACAACTTCTCGGAACTCTTGCCGAAGCGCTCCCGCTGCGAGGCGCGCAAGATGCCCTCCAGCCGACGATTGGCCTCCTGCATCTCCACGAGCGCGGCCTCGACCTCTGCAAGGCGGGCCTTCAGATGAGCGTTCTCGCGGCTGAGAGTGTCGGCATCCATGGCCGAAGTGAATCACGCGGATGCCGTTCTGGCCAGTAAAAACGGGGATCTTAATCTATCTGACGCGCTTATCCCGCAACCAGCGGGCGTCGCACCCGCTCAGGTCTTACCAGCCGCCAGTCCAACCCTTCAAACAGCGCCGCCAGCTGCGCCGAGGACATCCGCATCACCCCGTCCCGCACCTGCGGCCAAACGAACTTGCCGCCCTCCAGGCGCTTGTGAACCAGCACCATCCCGGTCTGATCCCAGACCAGGAGCTTGATCCTGTCCGCCCGCTTCGAACGGAACACGAAGACGGCCCCGCAGAACGGATCGAGCCCGAACATCTCCTGCACGGACAGCGCCAGCCCGTCGATCCCCTTGCGGAAGTCCACCGGCCGCGTCGCCACATAGACCTTCACGTGCCCGCCCTGACCGAGCATCACGATACCGCCGCCCGCGCCGCCCGGATCGCCCGCGTCAGAAGAACCTCATCGGTATCTGAGCCGACACGGATCACGACATCACCCACAACGATCTCGACGCCGGTGTTGACCGCCGTTCCTGCCGGCACCTTCGCGGCGGCACCCTCGACGACCAGCTCGGCAAACATCGGCAGGACCGCCACGCTCTCGGGCGCGACAAGCTGACCCGTCCGCAGCTTCTTCCGCCAGTCGTAAACCTGCCAGCGCGTCGTCCCGTGTCTCCGCGCGACATCCGTCACCGAAGCCCCCGGCACCAGGCTCTCCGCCGCAATCCGCGCTCGCTCCGCCTTCGTGCGCCGCCGCCGACCGGTCGGCCCCTCGATCACCTCCAGTCGTGAAACCCCGCCGCCCGAGGAGCCGTCCAAATGGACGCCCATTTTGCCGTCTCGTTCCAAGCCAACACCTCCAACGCTCATGCGCCCGGAGAATGGCCCAGTCAGATCAGAAGCGGCAGGAGGGGATCAGCATCGCGCTTACACCAGTAGAGGTACTTCCCGTCGATCTTCTGAGGCACTATCGCCGCAAGCGACTGATTGCCGGTGGTGTCTATCTCAAGGTACCCGACTGTAGCCTTTGTCTTGCCCTGCCCGGCCAGCGCCATGACCAGGGCTCCTTTGGGAATCCACTTGGCACTCGATTCTTTAAGAGCGAGTTCGGTGATGTGTAAGCGCGACGTCGAGGCCCTATGCGGCGAGGCTTGACGGCTGGGCGTGGCGCCAGGGCATGAGGTCCTCGATGCG
>JBNGDM010000365.1:0-2790 GCA_049975105.1 Rhodovulum sp.
CATTGGTCGATCCGGCGCATCAGCGCGCGGTAGCGCGGCAGCACCTCGGCGATACCCATCACCGACAATTCCTCCATCGGGAACAGGCTGTCGAGCCCTTCGGCCTGCATCAGCGGCCCGCCGACACCGTGGAACGCCACGCCCGGGGCAAGCTGTTTCAGCCCGGCCATCAACGCGGCCCCCAGCGCATCGCCCGAAGGCTCGCCCGCTATGAGGAAGAGCTTCACGGGGAGCGGACCCAGAGGAAGAGCCCCAGTGCATCGGCACGGGCGCGGGTCGCCGCGGGCTCCAGCACCATGACGCCGCCGGCCTCGATCACGATACCGGCCAGACCGGCGCGGTGGGCGGCTTCGACCGTTGCCGGGCCGATGGCAGGCAGGTCGACGCGGCGGTCCTGCCCCGGCTTGGGCGCCTTGTAGAAGACGCCTCGCGCGCCGGCGGGATCGGGGCGGCAGGTGCCCGCGACATCGGCCACCCAGGCCAGCATCGCGTCGGTGCCCGGCAGGGCCTCGACCGCCAGGCACAGGCCCTGGGCCACCACGGCCCCCTGCCCCACATCGGCCGCGCCGAGGGCGGCGACGATCCCGGCGGCGCGGGCCGCATCGCGTTCATCCGCCTCCGAGGGCCGGGCCGCGGTCGGAACACCCGGCGCGGGCAGCAGGTCGGGGGCGAGGGCATCGGCCCCGACAACGGCAAGGCCGGCCTCCTCGAACAGCGCGATCACCGCGCGCAGGGTGGCATCGTCGCCCTGCCCCAGCGCGGGCAGGATCCGCGGCAGAAGCTGGGCGGTCTTCGGGTCGATGCGCTCGGGGTCCAGACGCGGGCGGGTGACCGCACCGGCCAGGACCACGCGGGTCACGCCGCGCGCGTGCAGCAGGTCGAAGAGCAGCGCGAGGCGTTCCAGCGCGAAGGTCTCGACCTCCCAGCCGGGTTCGGGAACCAGGCCCGCGCCCTCGATCTGGGCGATCAGGAAGGGCGTGCCCTGTGCCGCCAGGGCCCGGGCCAGATGGCCTGGCAGCGCGCCCCGCCCGGCGATGATGGCGGTTTGCGTGCTCATCGGTTCGGCGTCAGGAAGGAGCGGTCGGTGTCGGCCAGGAGGAACTCGACCATTTCGCGGACATGGGCGCTGTCGGTCTCCTCGGCCAGGCGGCGGACGCGTTCCAGGAAGGTGCCCTCCTCCCCGGCGAGCGTCTGATAGGCCGCGCGCAGCGCCGCGATCTCGGCCCGGTCGACGCCGCGGCGTTTCAGGCCCACCAGGTTCAACCCGTCGAGTACGCCGCGCGGTCCCTGTACCAGGCCATGGGGGATCACGTCATTGGTGACCATGGTGACCGCCCCGATGATCGCGCCCCGGCCGACCCGGACCCATTGATGAACCCCGGACAGCCCGCCGATGATGACATCGTCGCCGATGATGCAATGGCCCGCCAACGCGGCGTTGTTGGCCATGATGACCCGGTTGCCGACCTGCGCATCGTGGCCCACATGGCTGCCGGTCATGAACAGGCAGTCGTCGCCCACGCGGGTCACCCCGCCGCCGCCCTCGGTGCCGGTGTTCATCGTCACACCTTCGCGGATACGGTTCCGGGCGCCGACGATCAGGCGGGTTTCCTCGCCCTGGTATTTCAGGTCCTGCGGGATGTCGCCGATATTGGCGAAGGGGAAGACGACCGTAGCCGGACCGATCTCGGTCAGGCCGGTGACGATGGCGTGGCTCTTGACCACGACGCTTTCGGCCAGGCGAACCCTGGGGCCGATCACCGAGAACGGGCCGATCTCACAGTCCGGGCCGATCTGGGCCCCCGGTTCGACCACGGCCGAGGGGTGGATGCGCGCGCTGGGGTCGATGGCCATCGGCGCTTACTCCTGGGGCATGTCCATCATCGCGGTGAATTCCGCCTCGGCGGCCATTTCGCCATCGACCGAGGCGACGCCCTCGAATTTCCAGACCTTGGATCCGCCGCGCTTGACGGTCACTTTCAGCTCCAGCACATCGCCTGGCACGACCTTGCGGCGGAACTTGCACTTGTCGATGGCCATGAAATAGACCAGCAGGTCGCGGTCGACCGTGTCCAGCGAGATGCCGACCATGACAGCGGCGGTCTGGGCCAGGGCCTCGACAATCGTCACGCCGGGCATGATCGGGGTGCCCGGGAAATGGCCCTGGAAATGGGGCTCGTTCATCGTGACGTTCTTGATGCCCACCGCGCTCTTGTTCGGGACGATCTGCGTGACGCGGTCGACCAGAAGGAACGGGTAGCGATGCGGAATGATGCGCTGGATCAGCTGGATGTCGGCGTCTTGGACGGGGGAATCGCTCATCTGGGCCTGGCTCCTTGGTTGATGGCGCGGGCAGGCGCGCCCCGGCGCTGGACCTAGCAACTCCCCCCGCCCGACACAAGCGCTGCTAGGGCTGCGTGCCCGTTACGGGCGGCGCGGCGGGATCGGGATTGCCGGGCAGCGGCGCGGGCGCATCGTCGGCGGGCTGCACCTGTTGATCACGATCGCCGGTATCGGTCTTCGCGTCGATGCGGGCGATCACCGCGTCAGTTATGTCGATCTGCTCGGCCGAGAGCAGCACCACGCTGCGGTCCAGCACGGCGACCGCCCCACGCTCGCCCACCAGCTCCGCGATCACCGGCAGCGCGTCGCGGTAGAATTGCTGCTGCGCGGTTTCCCGGCGCTTGGCCAGCGCGCGCGCCTTGGTGTCCTGGGCACGGCGAATTGCAACGACGCGGGAGTCGAACTCCTCGGCCAATGCGCGGAATTCTTCGGGGGACAGCGTGGCAC
>JBNGDM010000366.1:0-2787 GCA_049975105.1 Rhodovulum sp.
AAGAAGGGGCGGGCGCGCGCTGAGCGGTGTCGCCGATCCGCCGTTTCCTTGGGCACGCAACTGGTCTAAGGACAGGGCCAGCCAAAAACCGGGTGTTCTCATGTCCGTTTCGATGCTGTCGACCTTCGTCAAGCCGATGCACCCCGAGGGGCGCCGCTTCGTGGCCATCGCCGCCGGGATCACGCTGGTGGCCTTCCTGATCTGGGTGCCCCTGGGCTGGGTCTGCGCTGGCCTGACCATCTGGGTCTACTACTTCTTCCGCGACCCCGAACGGGTCGTGCCCGACCGCGCTGGCGTCATGGTCTCGCCCGCAGACGGGCTCGTCTCGCTGATGGGGCGTGCTGTGCCGCCGGCCGAGCTGGGCCTGGGCGCGGCGCCGATGATGCGCATCTGCATCTTCATGTCGGTGTTCAACTGCCATGTGAACCGGCTGCCCGCGGCGGGCCAGATCACGGCGGTGGCCTATCGGCCGGGCAAGTTCCTGAACGCCTCGCTCGACAAGGCGTCCGAGGACAACGAGCGTAACGGTCTGGCGGTCGAGATGGCGGACGGGCGGCGCTATGGCGTGGTCCAGATCGCGGGGCTGGTCGCCCGCCGCATCCTGTGCTGGACGGCCGAAGGCGACCGGCTGGCCACGGGCGCGCGGTTCGGCCTGATCCGCTTCGGCTCGCGGCTGGATGTCTACCTGCCCGAGGGGGCGGTGCCGCGGGTCGCCATCGGCCAGACCATGGTGGCGGGCGAAACCGTGATCGCCGATCTGGTCGCGGAGCCGCGCCCATGAGACGTTTCGGCCCGCGCAATCCCGACAGCCTCGACCGCGTGCCGGTGCTGCAACTGTTGCCGAACATGGTGACGCTTGCGGGCATGTGCGTGGGTCTCACCTCGATCCGCTTCGCGATGGACGAACGGTTCGGCGTTGCGGTGTTCCTTTTGCTGGTCGCCGCGGTGATGGACGGGCTGGACGGGCTGATCGCGCGGCGGCTTCAGGCGACCTCGGAAATCGGCGCACAGCTCGATTCGCTATCGGATTTCCTGTGCTTCGGGGTCGCGCCCGGCGTGCTGATCTACAAGTTCCACCTGGCGCCCGCGGGCAGCCTGGGCTGGGTCTTCGTTCTGGTCTTCGCCGCCGCGACCTGCCTGCGGCTGGCGCGGTTCAACGTGATGTCCGGCAAGGCGCAGGAGGACGACACCGCGAACACGCATTTCGTCGGCGTGCCCGCGCCCGCGGGCGCCATTCTGGCGCTGCTGCCGGCCTTCGCGACGCTGGGCGGCGTGGTCGATTTCCACCGGGCACCGCTCGTGGTGGCGGTCTGGATCGCACTCGTCGCGCTGTTGATGATTTCCAAGGTCCGGACGTTGTCGCCCAAGGCGATCAAGGTGCCGCGCCGTCTGATCGGGCCGATCATGTTCGCCCTGGTGATCGGGGTAGGGCTGACCTTATCGCGGCCCTGGGCGCTGCTGCTGGTGCTGGACCTCGTTTACCTGGGTCTGGTGATCCGCAGCCTGGCGGCGGCGCGCTGGCGGCTGTTCGGCTGACGCCTAGGGCAGCATCCGCGCGGCCTCCTTCCGGGCAAAGGGCTTCATCGCCGCGCCATGGGCGTCGAGAAAGGCGCGCACCCGGTCAGGATCGCGTTTCGACAGGTCGCGCAGCCACCAGGCCACCGCCTTCTGGATGAACCGGTCGCGGTCCCCGACGCAAGCGGCCGCCCAGCCCAGCACCCGCTCGCGGGTGGCCAGGTCGGCGGGCTTGGGGTTCGGCATCTTGGCCCAGGGCAGCGTCATCACCAGCGCCGCGCGCCGGGTCCACATGTGATCCGACCGGGTCCAGCCCGCCACCTCGTCCAGCCGCGAAGGGTCCGCCACCAGCCGTTTCTGCCCGGCGATCGAAACCGCGTCGGCAATCGCCCAGCCATCGAACTCCGGCACCCACCCCACGATCAGCCGCCACGCCCCCGTGTCGTCCGGCCGGATGCGCGCCTGCGTCAACAGCTTCGCCGCCGCGATCCGCGCCTCGTGGATGTCGCTCTCCCACAGCGCCGCGGCCAGCGCCAGACGGTCCTCCAGCGTGCACGCCGCCCGCCAGCCCTTGGCCAGCGCGTCGACCTCGGGGTTTGACACACCCAGATAGACCCGCTGTGCCTTGTGATAGGCGGCCATGTCCGCGGCCCTGGCGGGGTCGGCGCGCGCGGTCAGCTCGGCGAGGGCGGTCTTTGGCGTCATGCCGCGTTCCTGACCCCAGCCCGGCGCCCCGTCAAGCCGGGACCGCACGCCCCATTCCACCGCCGGGCGGTCCGGGCTATCGAGGGGGCGACCGGGACGGAGGAGAAGGGCGATGGCGCAGGATCGGGTCTGGGTGAGTGCGGTCAAGACCAACTCGACCCTGGTCAAAGGGCTTGAGAAGGATAAGAGCGAACCCGGATGGGTGGCGCTTGACGAACGCCGCGATCCCGCCGAGCAGGACCTGCCGGTGCATCTCTACGGCAAATACCGGGACGATCCGCTCAAGGACCTGCCACCGCTGTTCATGGGCGGCAGCGGCATCATCATGAGTGGCCAGATCGCCGCGCCGATGCTGAAATTCGACCTCGGCCGGACGCTGATCTTGCCGCTTCGGATCTTCCTCGCCGACCGCAGCACCGAGATCGGGGCGGAGCGCGCCTTCTACACGATCCCGCGCTACCACGTCTTCGACGCGCTGGCGCCCGAGGACAGCCCGGCGCTGCGGCCCGGGCGTCATAGCAACCCGCCGACACAATGGCTGCTGCCGCGCGAACCGAAGGATGGCGA
>JBNGDM010000367.1:0-2768 GCA_049975105.1 Rhodovulum sp.
ACGGCGGAACCCAGTTCCGCCCGGGCGCGCGCTTCGGACCGCGGGCGGTGCGCAAGGCCTCGACGCTCTTTTCCTTTGGTCATGCGGGTGCCTACGACCACGAGGACGATGCCACCTACCTAGGCCCGGGCGTGCGGATCGTCGATATGGGCGATGCCGATATCGTGCACACCGATACCGAGGCAAGCCATGCCAATATTGAAGTCGGTGTCCGCGCAGCGCTGGCGGCAGGCGCGCTGCCCGTGCTGATCGGTGGCGATCATTCGGTCAATATCCCCGCGCTCCGCGCGTTCGACGCGCAAGGCCCGCTCCACATCGTGCAAATCGACGCCCATCTCGATTTCGTGGACGAGCGCCACGGTGTGCGGCACAGGCATGGCAACCCGATGCGGCGTGCCGCCGAAAAAGCCTATGTCGCCGTGCTGACGCAGCTCGGTATCCGGAACGTCTCCTCAACCGCGCGCGAGGGCTACGAGGCTGCGCGCACGATGGGGGCGGATATCCTGTCGGTGCGACAGGTCCGGCGGCTGGGCACCGAAGCGGTTCTGGCGCGCATCCCGGCGGGCGTGCGGGTCTACCTGACCATCGACATCGACGCCTTCTGCCCCTCGATCGCGCCGGGCACCGGCACGCCCAGCCACGGTGGGTTCCTTTATTACGAGGTGCTGGAACTGATCCAGGGGATCGCGCGCGGGCACGAGGTGGTTGGACTCGACCTTGTCGAGGTGGCGCCCGATTACGATGCCGGCGGTGTAACATCAATCTTGGCCGCGCAACTCCTTTTGAACACGCTGGGCTTCATCTTCCACGCCCGTGGGCGGGCCACCCGACCTATTTGAAAATCTCGAAGATGAAGGACCGCGTTTCCCCGCAACCTCGCTCGGCACGGAACTTCATCTCGCGCAGCTTGTTACCCGGGCTTAGGGTGATGGAATCTCGAATACCCTTCAGCGCCGCGAAATCATGCTGGCTTAGCCGCGAGATGCAGTTCTGCGAGACGCCCGCACGCCGCAATTCGGTCAAGACATCCTGTGCAAGTTGCGATTGCGCTGGGGCGGAGGCGGCCGTCATCGTGGCGAACATGGCTAGGGCGGCAGAGCGGATCATAAGGGCCTCCGGGCTGAAGCAATTCATTCAACCGTACCCGCACCGCGCACCGGCGTCCAATCAGCCCGCCGTGAAGTCCGGCCGGAGACCGATCCATAGCAACGCTTAGAAACACAACCGACAAACACCAGAACTGATCGGTCGACGACGACCGAGAGCGCGCCGCCCAGCAGGTGCAAAGGACAGGCCGCCAGGATCAGGAAATCCTCTAATACGCCGCCAAGACAGGGCTGCGCGTCACAACGCAGGCCGATCGGGCACGCCGCTTGCCTCACCGCAAAGCCGCCGCCGGATCACCAGACGCTGCGAAGGGCGAGATGGGTGAATATTTGGGTTTAGCCTGGTCTTCTAAATATGCCCGCGCTGAACATGTGGCTTGGCCCGTCCCGGCAGCCCGAACCTCTCGATGAGCAAGAGCGCGCAGAAATCCAGCGCCGCCACCAAGACCGCAAATAGCCGCCGCGAGTTCGGCGGTCTTCAATCGCCCGACCGCATAAGTCGCGCCGATGTGGCCGGACTCAGTCACCAACCGCGCCGTTGCCTCGGCAAGAAGTGAGGCGCAACCGATCGCGGACCGGAAGGCCGTCGAAGGGCGATTTTCCCTTGCCGCGCGCCCCGCTCCCGTTAGTCTCTGGCCCAATGAAAAGACTTGGGAGGTTCGATCCATGAAAACGCTGACCGGCGCGGCCGTTGCCGCGAGCATCACCTTCTCCTTCGCCAGCGAGGCGCTGGCCACCGAGTGGAACGTCTCGCTCTGGGGCAAGCGTCGCGCCTTCACCGAGCATGTCGAGAAGCTGGCCGAACTCGTGTCCGAAAAGACGGGAGGCGAATTCACGCTGAACATCTCTTATGGCGGGCTGTCCAAGAACACCGAGAACCTCGACGGGATTTCCATCGGTGCGTTCGAGATGGCGCAGTTCTGCGCCGGCTATCATCGGGACAAGAACCCATCGATCACGGTGCTGGAGCTTCCGTTCCTCGGCGTCGACAGTCTGGAAGAGGAACGCGAGATTTCAATGGCGCTTTACGATCACCCGGCGGTCAAGGAAGACCTTGCACGCTGGAACGCCACATTATTGATGCCCTCGCCGATGCCGCAATACAATGTGGTCGGCATGGGCGATGCCCCCGCCACGCTGGCCGATTTCGAGGGCTTCCCCGTGCGCGCCACAGGCGGCATCGGGGTCGCGATGGAGAAGATCGGTGCGGTGCCGACCTCGATGTCGGCGACCGAGGTGCGCCAGGCCCTGGACTCCGGCGTCATCAAAGGCGCGAGCTTTGCTCCGCACGCGCACATGGCTTTCGGGACCATCGAGAACGCGGATTGGTGGACGACAAACCTGAACCCAGGAACGGTGAACTGCCCCGTGGTGGTCAACACCGACGCGCTGAACTCGCTGAGCGATGCCGAGCGCGAGGCACTTCTAGGCTCGGTCGACGAGGCTCTAGATTACTACATCGACTTCTACCAGAATAACACGATGGAACGCTGGGGGCCGGCGCTTGACGAGCGTGGGATCGAGCGTGTGACCTTTGCCGATAGTGAACTTGCCGCTTTCCGCGAGGCAGCGGCGGGTCCCGCCGCCAAGGCCTGGATCGAGGAAAATAGCGCTCGTGGTCTGCCCGCCCAGGAGCTGTATGACATGGTCTCAGGCATGATT
>JBNGDM010000368.1:0-2756 GCA_049975105.1 Rhodovulum sp.
GGCCAGCATCGCCTCCAGCGCCTCGGGGATCATCGGCATGTAGATGATGACCCGGTCGCCCTTTTCCACGCCCTTGGCGCGCAGCGCGCCGGCCAGTTGGGCGACGCGGTTGCGCAGCATGACGTAGGAAATCGACTTGCGGGTGCCGGTGACCGGGCTGTCATAGATGATCGCGGTCTGGTCGCCGCGGCCGTTCTCGACATGGCGGTCGACGGCGTTCCAGCAGGTGTTGACCATGCCATCCGAGAACCATTCGTATTCCGGGGCGTTCTCGTCGAACAGCGCCTTCGAGGGCTTCTTGTCCCAATCGATCGCTTCGGCGGCCTTCATCCAGAAGCTTTCGGGGTCCGATTTCCAGCTCTCGTACAGCTCGGCATAGCCCATGATGGTCGTCCCTTCTCTTGGTTCCGGCAATTCTGTTACGCAGGCGGGCCGCGCCGCGCAAGATAGAAACCCGGGCGGTCTGTCGCTGTTAGCGCTAATAAGGTGGGTCCCAGCGTCGCGCCCGCTCTTGCATCCCCGGCGGGCGCGCCGCAGATTGGCGACAAAACGGAGACCCCCATGCCGCTATTGTCCGCCGCCCGCGCGGTGCGCGAGAACGCCCACGCCCCCTATTCGCGCTTCAAGGTGGGCGCCGCGATCCGGGGGGCGGACGGGGCGATCCATGTCGGCTGCAACGTCGAGAACATCGCCTCGCCCGAGGGCACCTGCGCCGAGGCGGGCGCCATCGCCGCGATGGTGGCCGCGGGCTGCCGCGAGATCGTCGAGGTGGCGGTCATCGCCGATGGCCCGGCCCCGGTAACGCCCTGCGGCGGTTGCCGGCAGAAACTGGCCGAGTTCGCGCGCCCCGACGTGCCGGTGACCATGGCCACGCTGTCGGGCGAGGCGCTGACCATGACCGTGGCCGAATTGCTGCCCGGTGCGTTCTCGGCCGCCCATATGGGGGACCGGCCGTGATGGATGCGCGCCGGATCATCGCGCAGGTCCGCGACGGCGAACCGCTGAGCGATGCGCAGCTGTCCTGGTTCGCCGCGGGCCTGGCGTCGGGTGTGGTGACCGACGCCCAGGCGGGCGCCTTCGCGATGGCGGTGCTGCTGAACGGGTTCACCACGCCCGAACGGGTCGGGCTGACGCGCGCGATGCGCGACAGCGGCAAGGTGCTGACCTGGGACCTGCCCGGCCCGGTGCTGGACAAGCATTCCACCGGGGGGATCGGCGATTGCGTGTCGCTGATCCTGGGGCCGGCGCTGGCCGCTTGCGGGGCCTATGTGCCGATGATCTCGGGCCGTGGGCTGGGCCATACCGGCGGCACGCTGGACAAGCTGGAGGCGATCCCCGGTTACCGCACGCAGGTCGGCATTTCCGAGTTGAAGGCGATCACCGCCCAGATCGGCTGTGCCATCGTCGGGGCCTCGGCCGATATCGCGCCCGCCGACCGGCGGCTTTACGCGGTGCGCGACGTGTCCGGCACAGTCGAAAGCATCGACCTGATCACCGCCTCGATCCTGTCCAAGAAGCTGGCCGCGGGGCTGGAGGCGCTGGTGCTCGACGTCAAGGTCGGCTCGGGCGCTTTCATGAAGGACATGGACGAGGCCGAGGATCTCGCCCGCGCATTGGTGCAGACGGCGCAGGGGGCGGGCTGCATGACGACCGCGCTGATCACCGACATGTCCCAGCCTCTGGTCGGCGCCGCCGGAAACGCGCTGGAGGTGATCGAGGTGATGGAGACGCTGACCGGGACCGGGGTCACGCCCGCGCTGTGGGATGTCACCTGCGCGCTGGGCGGCGAGGTTCTGGCGCTGGGCGGGTTGGCGGCCGACGCCGCCGACGGGGCGGGGCGGATCGAGCAGGCGCTGGAATCGGGCGAGGCGGCGCTGAGATTCGGCGAGATGGTATGTGAACTGGGCGGGCCGGCCGATTTCATCGAACGCTGGCCCGACCGGTTGCCCGCCGCCCCCGTGATCCAGGAGGTGGTCGACAACGAGGGCGGCATCGTGCAGGCGATCGACGGCGAGGCGCTGGGCCACGCGGTGGTCGGCCTCGGCGGCGGGCGGCGGCGCGAGGTCGACCGCATCAACCCCTCGGTCGGGCTGTCCGAGATCGCCGCGCTGGGCGAGGATATCGGCGCGGGCCAGCCGCTGGCGCTGGTCCATGCCGCCAGCGAAGAGGATGCCGAGGCCGCCGCGCAGGCGGTGCTGGCGGCCTTCCGGCTGGGCGACAGCGTGCCCGATATCCCGCCCCTGATCCGGCGGAGGATCCTGCGGTGACCCGCGCCTTCCTGGTGGTGATCGACTCGGTGGGGTGCGGCGGGGCGCCGGACGCGGACCGGTTCTTCAACGACGGCGCGCCCGATACCGGCGCGAACACGCTTGCACATATCGCACAGGCCTGTGCGGCAGGACAGGCCGAAACCGGGCGATCCGGCCCGTTGAAATTGCACAATCTCGACAATCTGGGGCTGGGGGCTGCGGTCGAACTGGCCAGCGGTATACGCCCGCCCGGCCTGGGCGCCGCGCCACAGGGCCTGTGGGGCGCGGCGACCGAGACCTCGCCCGGCAAGGACACGCCGTCCGGGCATTGGGAATTGGCGGGCGTGCCGGTGCCCTGGGACTGGACCTATTTCCCGCGCGCGGTGCCGGCCTTTCCCGAAACCCTCCTGGCCGAGGTGCGGCGGCTGGCCGGGGTCGAGGGCACGCTGGGCAATTGCCATGCCTCGGGCACCGAGATCGTGGCGCGCCTCGGCGCCGAACACATGG
>JBNGDM010000369.1:0-2743 GCA_049975105.1 Rhodovulum sp.
CTCCCCAGGGCAAAGCCCTTGGCGATGTAGTTGCGCACGAAATAGATCACGAGCGCGCCCGGCACGATGGTCAGCACCCCGGCCGCCGCCAGCACACCCCAGTCGAGGCCGGAGGCGCTGACGGTGCGGGTCATGGTGGCGGCGATGGGCTTGGCGTCGACGCTGGTCAGCGTGCGCGACAGCAAAAGTTCCACCCAGGAGAACATGAAGCAGAAGAACGCCGCCACGCCGATCCCGCTTGCGATCAGCGGCATGAAGATCTTCACGAAGAAGCGCGGGAAGGAATAGCCGTCGATATAGGCGGTCTCGTCGATTTCCTTGGGCACGCCGCGCATGAAGCCTTCGAGGATCCAGACCGCCAGCGGCACGTTGAACAGGCAATGCGCCAACGCCACCGCGATATGCGTGTCGAACAGGCCCACCGACGAATAAAGCTGGAAGAACGGCAGGGCGAACACCGCGGGGGGCGCCATGCGGTTGGTCAGGAGCCAAAAGAACAGGTGCTTGTCGCCCATGAAGCGGTAGCGCGAGAAGGCATAGGCCGCGGGCAGCGCCACGCTGACCGAAATCGCGGTGTTCATCACCACGTAGATCAACGAGTTGACATAGCCCATGTACCAGCTGGCATCGGTCAGGATCGTCGCGTAGTTGGCCAGAGTCAGGTCGCGCGGCCAGAGGGAAAACCCGCCCAGGATTTCCGCGTTGGTCTTCAGGCTCATGTTCACCAGCCAGTAGATCGGCAGCAGCAGGAACAGGAGATACAGCCCCATCACCACCGCGCGGGTGTTGACGCGCGGCAGGGCGGCGCGGCGGGGTTCGGTCATCGTCGCGTCGGCCATGGCCTAGCCCCCATTTTTGTCGAGATTGGTCATCACGGTGTAGAACACCCAGGAAATCAGCAGGATCACCAGGAAATACATGATCGAGAACGCCGCCGCGGGGCCAAGGTCGAACTGCCCCAGCGCCATCTTGACCAGGTCGATCGACAGGAAGGTGGTGGCGTTGCCCGGGCCGCCCCCGGTGACCACGAAGGGCTCGGTGTAGATCATGAAACTGTCCATGAACCTGAGCAGGATCGCGATCATCAGCACGCCCGCCATCTTGGGCAGTTCGATATAGCGGAACACCTTCCAGCGGCTGGCCTGATCGATCTTGGCCGCCTGGTAATAGGCGTCGGGGATCGATTGCAGCCCCGCATAGGCCAGAAGCGCCACCAGCGAGGTCCAGTGCCAGACATCCATCACGATGACGGTGATCCAGGCATCGACCGCATTCTGGGTGTAGTTGTAGTCGATCCCCAGCTTGTCTAGCGTATAGCCCAGAAGGCCGATATCGACGCGGCCGAAGATCTGCCAGATCGTGCCGACCACGTTCCACGGGATCAAGAGCGGCAGCGACATCAGCACAAGGCAGACACTGGCCCAGAACCCGCGTTTCGGCATGTTCAGCGCGACGAAAATGCCCAGCGGCACCTCGATCGCCAGGATCGTCGCCGAGAAGACCAGCTGCCGGCCCAGCGCGTTCCACATGCGCTCGGACTCCAGCATCTCGCGGAACCATTCGAGGCCCGCCCAGAAGAACTGGTTGTTGCCGAACGTGTCCTGCACCGAGTAGTTGACGACCGTCATCAGCGGGATCACCGCCGAGAAGGCCACCAGCGCCAGCACCGGCAGCACCAGGAACCACGCCTTGTGATTGGTGGTCTTGTCCATCAGGCGGCCTCTCCCTGCACCAGCCAATCGTCGGCATAGACGTTTACCCGCGCCGGGTCGAAGGTCACACGGGTCTGGTCGGCGCCGATATGATCCTCTTCGCGGGCGATGATGTTGATTTCGTGGGAAAAGAACTCGGCCCGGACGATCTTGTGGCGGCCCACATCCTCGATGCGGCGGATTTTCACCGGCAGGCCCTCGCCCGCCGTCAGCCGCGCGAATTCGGGCCGGACGCCGATTTCCACCTTGCCCGACAACGCGCCGTAGCCGTGGCCCAGCGCCACCTCGGCGCCCTCGATATAGGCGCGGGTGCCGTCCACCCGGGCGGGCAGCACGTTCATGCCCGGCGAGCCGATGAAATAGCCCACGAAGGTATGCGCGGGCGTCTCGAACAACTCTTCCGGCGTGCCGATCTGCACCACCCGGCCGTCATACATGACCACCACCTTGTCGGCGAAGGTCAGCGCCTCGGTCTGGTCGTGGGTGACATAGATCATCGTGTGGCCGAAATCGCGGTGCAGCGATTTCAGCTGGGTGCGCAATTCCCATTTCATGTGCGGGTCGATCACCGTCAGCGGTTCGTCGAACAGGATCGCGTTGACGTCGCGCCGCACCATGCCGCGGCCCAAACTGATCTTCTGCTTGGCATCCGCCGTCAGCCCGCGCGCCTTGCGGTCAAGTTGATCCTCCATCCCGATCATCCGGGCGATGGCCTGCACGCGTTCGGCGATATAGGCGGGGTCGCGGCCGCGGTTCTTGAGCGGGAAGGCCAGGTTATCGCGCACGGTCATGGTGTCGTAGACCACGGGGAACTGGAACACCTGGGCGATGTTGCGTTCGGTCGTGGGGGCGTGGGTGACGTCGGCATCGTCGAACAGGATGCGGCCCTGGCTGGGCGCCAGCAGCCCCGAGATGATGTTCAAGAGCGTGGACTTGCCGCAGCCCGAGGGTCCAAGCAGCGCATAGGCCGCGCCATCCTCCCAGACGTGGTTCATTTCCTTCAGCGCCCAGTCGTCGTCGGACTTGGGCGC
>JBNGDM010000370.1:0-2734 GCA_049975105.1 Rhodovulum sp.
GGTCAAGCGTGATGCCTGCCGTCTCCCGCAAATGTCGCGTCAACGAGCCGCCCGCATAGCTGCGCGCGGCCTCGGCGGCGGCACCGGTCAGGAAATGCAGGGTCAGCGCATAGGGCAGATCGTTTTCGCCCCGCAGCGTGCGCAGGCGCAGCACCGGCGTGCCCTCGGCCACGAGACTGTGCAGAATTCTGTGCCCTGGCGTGGTAGCTCTGAGATGAGGAGACCCACGTATGAGCATCGACAAAGACCTTCTGGACCAGCTGATGGCAGGGCGTTCGCCCGGTGATCTCTTCGGCAAGGACGGCGTTCTGGCCGAGTTGACGAAGGCGCTGGCGGAACGTGCCTTGAGCACGGAGCTGGACGCGCATCTGACCGAGGAACGGACCGGTCCGCTGCCGGAGGGCCAGAACAAGCCGCCGAACCGGCGCAACGGGAGCAGCCAGAAGACCGTGACCACGGACAGCGGCAAGGTCGTTCTGGACATCCCCCGCGACCGCAACGGCAGCTTCGATCCGATCCTGATCGCGAAGTATCAGCGCCGCTTCCCCGAATTCGACACCAAGATCATCAGTATGTACGCGCGGGGAATGACGACCCGCGAGATCCAGGGGCATATCGAAGAGATTTACGGCGTCGAGGCATCCCCGAGCCTGATCTCGGCCATCACCGACGCGGTCATGGACGAGGTCACTGCCTGGCAGAACCGGCCGCTGGAGCCCTGTTACCCTGTCGTGTTCATGGACGCGATCCGGGTCAATATCCGCTGCGATGGGGCGGTCAGCAACAGGGCGGTCTTCGTCGCCCTGGCCATCCTGCCTGACGGGACCCGTGACGTTCTCGGCCTGTGGTTCCAGGCCAACGAAGGCGCCAAGTTCTGGGCCAAGGTGCTGAACGACCTGCGTAATCGCGGGGTTCAGGACATCCTCATCGCCGTCGTGGACGGGCTGAAGGGGTTCCCCCAGGCCATCGAAGCGGCCTTTCCCCAGACCCAGGTTCAAACGTGCATCGTGCACCTTCTGCGCCATTCTATGAGCTTCGCGAGCTACAAGGATCGCAAGGCCGTGGCTGCGGCGCTCAGGGCCGTCTACACGGCCGTCGATGCGGGGGCCGCCGAAGCCGCGCTGGCTGCATTCGAGCAAAGCGACCTGGCCGCCAGGTATCCGGCAATCGCCCCAAGCTGGCGGCGGGCCTGGAACGAGGTGATCCCGTTCCTCGATTACCCGCCCGAGGTGCGCAGGCTGATCTACACAACGAACGCCATAGAGGCGCTGAACTCGAAGATCCGCCGCGCCGTCCGCACCCGGGGGCACTTCCCCAGCGAGGAGGCTGCAGCGAAATTGATCTATCTGGCGCTGAATGCTACCTCTCGGGAGTGGAAGCGCTCAGTCCGCGAATGGCACGCAGTCAAAAGCCAGTTCGCGATCATGTTCGAAGATCGCTTCCCGATGGCGTAAACAATGCGCCAGGGCACAGAATTCTGCACAGTCTCTCGGCCACCCGCAAACGCCGCGCGACACCGCCCTCTGCGGCAATTTCGCTTTGATCCAGCAAGGTCACCTGCGCGGTGCGTCCGCTTGCCGCCAGACGCTCGGTGAACTTGGTGTCCCGGCCAATGCCGTAGACCAGCCCGCGCGCCAGAACCCGCGTGCCGCGGCCATGCACGCGTTCGACCAGCCCTTCGGCGATCAGTTCATCCACTGCACGGCGCAGGGTATGGCGGTTCACGCCGAAGCGCGAGGCCAGATCGGGCTCGGTCGGCAGCCAGTCGCAATCGTCCAGCCCGCGTTCGATCTCGGCGCGCAAAGCGTTCGCAATCTGCGCCCAGATGGCAATACCCGACTGTCTGACAAGCTGTGGCAAGGCGCGTCTCCCGAATCTCTTCGTAGAGACGTCTAGACGACCTACATGACAGTGTTGCGACAGCTACGCCCCAAATCGCGCTGGCGTTCATTTTGTCGCAAGTGCGCCTCTGTCGCGAGGTCCACGCGACAGAACCCACCAGGCAGCGCAAGCCCGCGCGACGCGCGAAACCAGCTTCGTGACCGTGACCCTTGCAAATTTGCGCGCCACTCAGATCTGTTCGGTCATCAGGTCTTCGAGACTGGCCTCGGCATGGGGCGACAGGGCCAGTTCCTTGGTGACCAGGTGCAACACATCTTCCGGGTGGTGAAAGACACCGATCATGGCCACGCCTTCGGCGCGCAACTGCGCCAGCCGTGCCACAAGCGCCGCGCGGGCCGACGCATCCAGCGACGCGGTTGGCTCGTCCAGCAACAACAGCCGCCGGGGCCGAATCAGGGCCCGTGCCAGATTGACCTTCTGCTGCTCGCCGCCCGAAAACGTCGTGGGGTAGGCAGGCCAGAGCGCCGGCTTGACCCCGAACACCTCCAGCCAGTGACGCGCCTCGCCCCTTGCCTGTGCGGGCTCGGCTCCTGCGGCGCGCAGGGGTTCGGCCACCAGATCCTCGGCGCTGACCCTTGGCCGGGCGGTCAGGAACTGCGTGACAAAGCCGATGTCATGGCGGCGCAGCCAGGCGATATCCACATCGGCTGCGCGCACCAGATCCACCGGCCCGCGCGACGAGGCAAGGATGGCCTGCCCGCCACCCGGCAGATAGCTGCGGTAAAGCGCGCGCAACAGGGTTGATTTTCCAACCCCGTTTGGCCCGCGCAACAGCATGAAATCCCCTGCGAACAGATCAAACGTCACATCCGCAAAGGCCGGGATCAAATTG
>JBNGDM010000371.1:0-2724 GCA_049975105.1 Rhodovulum sp.
GTCTTGCTGGGGCGGGAAAAACCCATACCCCGATCACGAAACAGGTCACGTTGCCGCGACCCGACGTGATGATAGCCCAATCCCCGGGCAATGCACATGGCATGCGCCCGGATACGCCGGGATGTGACTCAAAAGGCGCAGCTTTGCACCGGGGCGAAGCGCCGGGCGGCAAGGCGGCGAGCATGGTCAGAACCCCTCCCAGATGCAGTGGCCGTTCTCCGGGCGATAGGCCTCGAAGAACTGGGTCGCCTGCGGGTCGGCCTCGCCGAAGGCGACGGGCCGGTCCATCAGCGTGATGACGACCTGTGCGACCTGCGGGCCGATCTCGGACAGCCGCGGCAGGGCGAAGGTTTCGCACAGGTATTCCATGTCGCCGGCGGCGATCTCGAAGGGCATGGTGCCCGCCTCGCGCGCGATCTGCGGCGCGATGAAACGGAACCGCGCGGTCAGCCCAGCGGGCCCCGGTTCGCCGGTGATGGTGTCGAGATAGGTGACGCGTTGGCCCGAGGGCACGTCGAGCGGCGCCTGCGCGGCGGCCGGGGCGGCGCAGAACGCCAGAAGATATGCTATCGCGCGGCTCACGCGCCGGGCCTCCGGGCGAGGCAATCGATTTCCACCAGCGCCCCCACGGCCAGCGCGGTCACCCCGATGGTCGTGCGAGCCGGGCGCCGGTCCTCGGGGAAGTAGCTGGCGTAGGTTTCGTTGAAGCAGGCGTAGTCACGCTCGAACGCGGTCAGGTAACAGCGGCACTGGACGACGTGAGACAGGTCGAGCCCCACGCCCTTGAGCACGAGTTCCAAGTTGTCCATCACCCGACGCGTCTGCGCCTCGATCCCCTGGGGCAGGGGCGCGTCGGGCGCGTCCGGGTCGGTGGGCATCTGGCCGGTCAGCATGACCCAGCCGTCCGCCTCCACCGCGTGGGAGAACGGCGCGACGGGGCGCGGGCCGCCTGGGATCATGTGGAACTCGGGCATCGGTCCCTCCATTAGGGGGCCGGCGCGGGATGCGCGCCGGCCCGGCCGGGTTCAGAGCGGGATGTTGTCGTGTTTCTTCCAGGGCATCTGGCGTTTCTTGTTGCGCAGCGCGGCGAAGGCGCGGCTGACCCGGCGGCGGGTGCTGCGCGGCTGGATCACCTCGTCGATGAAGCCGCGTTCGGCCGCCACGAAGGGGTTGGCGAAGCGGTCCTCGTAATCGGCGGTGCGGCGCGCGATCTTGTCGGCATCGCCCAGTTCCGAACGATAAAGGATTTCCGTTGCCCCCTTGGCCCCCATCACCGCGATTTCCGAGGTCGGCCAGGCATAGTTGATATCACCGCGCAGGTGCTTGGAACTCATCACGACATAGGCGCCGCCATAGGCCTTGCGGGTGATGACGGTGACCTTGGGCACCGTCGCCTCGCCATAGGCGAAGAGCAGTTTCGCGCCGTGCTTGATGACGCCGTCATATTCCTGCTTGGTCCCGGGCAGGAAACCGGGGACGTCGACGAAGGTCAGGATCGGGATGTCGAAGCAGTCGCAGAACCGCACGAAGCGGGCGGCCTTGCGCGCGCTGTCGATGTCCAGCACGCCCGCCAGCACCATCGGCTGGTTCGCCACCACGCCCACGGTGCGCCCCTCCAGCCGGATGAAGCCGGTGATGATGTTCTTGGCGAACTCTTCCTGGATCTCGTAGAAATCGCCCTCGTCCGCGACCTTGAGGATCAGTTCCTTCATGTCGTAGGGCTGGTTCGGGTTGTCGGGCACCAGGGTGTCCAGGCTGGTCTCAACCCGCTCGGGGTCGTCGAAGAACGGGCGCACGGGCGGCGTCTGGCGGTTGTTGAGCGGCAGGAAGTCGACCAGCCGGCGCACCTCGTAGAGCGCCTCGACATCGTTCTCGAAGGCGCCATCGGCGACCGAGCTTTTCCGCGTGTGGGTCGACGCGCCGCCCAATTCCTCGGCGGTGACATGTTCGTTGGTCACCGTCTTCACCACGTCGGGGCCGGTCACGAACATGTAGGAGCTGTCGCGCACCATGAAGATGAAGTCGGTCATGGCGGGCGAGTAGACCGCCCCGCCCGCGCACGGCCCCATGATAACGCTGATCTGGGGGACCACGCCCGAGGCCTCGATGTTGCGCTGGAACACCTCGCCATAGCCCGCAAGGCTGTCGACGCCCTCCTGGATGCGCGCGCCGCCCGAATCGTTGATGCCGATCACCGGCGCGCCGTTCTGCATCGCCATATCCATGATCTTGCAGATCTTCTGGGCATGCGTGGCCGAGACCGACCCGCCCAGCACGGTGAAGTCCTGGGAGAATACATAGACCTGCCGGCCGTTGATCGTGCCCCAGCCGGTGATCACGCCGTCGCCGTAGGGGCGGTTCTCTTCCATCCCGAAATCGGTGCAGCGATGCGCCATGAACATGTCGAACTCTTCGAACGAGCCCTCGTCCAGCAGCAGGTCGATGCGTTCGCGGGCGGTCAGCTTGCCCTTGCTGTGCTGGCTGGCGACCCGTTTTTCCCCGCCGCCCTGGCGGGCGATGTCGCGGCGGCGTTCAAGCTCGTTCAGGATGTCTTTCATCGGCGCTGGCCCCTTGCGGAAATTTGCGGCAACCTATCGGGGGCGGCACGCGGTTCAAAGCGCAATTCGGTAAATTTGCAAACTATTGGCAGAATTTGTGCTGCAAAATGCAAATCCGCAAAGGAGCGGCATGCGCAGCGACGTCGCGATCCAGATGGTTCTGGCC
>JBNGDM010000372.1:0-2723 GCA_049975105.1 Rhodovulum sp.
GCCTGGCCCCGCGCGGCCCCGACGAGGACCTGGCCGCGTTCCTGGCCCGCGCGCTGGACGCGCATCTGCCCGACCCCGACAGCCGCGCCCGGGCGCTGCGCACCGCGCGGGCGCGGCTGGGCTATCCGCTGCCCGGCGTGCCGCCCGCGCTGCGCGTGGAAACACGCGCCGCGCTGGACCGGCTGCAGGGCACCCCCGCCGCGGACCCTACCCCCGCGGCCCCGACGGGCGACACCCTGGCCGAACCGACCACACGGGCCGGGCTGGTTCTGTTTCACCCCTTCCTCGTGCTGCTATTCCAGCGGCTCGACCTGCTGGACGACGCCCGCCGCCTGCGTCCCGACGCCCTGCTGATGGCGCGGGCGGCGCTGCGCGCCTTGGCGGACGGCGCGCCCGACCCCGCACGCCCCACCGACCCGGTCGAACGCGCCCTTCTGGGCCTGCCGCCCGGCTGGACCCATCCGGGCGGGCCGGACCCGGACCCGCCCGACCCCGGCCTGCTCGACAGCCTGACCCGCGCGGTGATCGACCGCTGGGGCGCGCTGGGCCAGACCGCGCCCGAGGGGTTGCGCGAAACCTTCGTGCGGCGCGCGGGCACCCTGTCCGAAACCGAAACCGGCCCGCGGCTGGCCGTCGATCCCGGCCCCTACGACATGCTGCTCGACCGCCTGCCCTGGAGCCTGTCCACCGTGGCGCTGCCCTGGATGGCGCTGCCGCTTGCTGTGGAGTGGAGGTAACCGATGGCCGACACCGCCCTGCCCCTGAGCGCCCCCGGCACCACGCCGCATGCCCGCGCCATCGCCGCCGAACTGACCTGGCTGGGCGAGGTGATCGAGGCCCGCCTGCGCCATTTCTTCGAGGGCCGCGCGACCCCCTTC
Organism: Rhodovulum sp.; assembly: GCA_049975105.1. Taxonomy (GTDB): domain Bacteria; phylum Pseudomonadota; class Alphaproteobacteria; order Rhodobacterales; family Rhodobacteraceae; genus Rhodovulum. The sequence continues at coordinate 879 of JBNGDM010000372.1, forward strand.
GCCATGCCCCCCGCGCCGCGCCCCGAAACCGGGTCCGCGCTGGGGCGGCTGATCGCCACCGGCGACCTGACGCCCGAGGCGCGGCTGATCCTGGCGCTGGCCATGGCGCCCCATGTGAATTCCGCGATCCTGGACCCGTTCTTCGTGCGCAACTCGGCCATCGACCGGGTGTTCTCGCAATTCGGCGGGGTCCATGGCGAGGCGGGCGCGTTCCAGCCCACCGCCGAGACCGCGCTGTTCCTGCTGGCCGGTGCCGATACCGCCGCGCGCATCGCCGCCATGGCGCTGTTCGACCCCGACCACCCCCTGCGCCGGCTGGCGGGCGTCACCCCGGGCACCACCCAGGCCCAGGCGCTGACCATGCCCGTCCACCGGGTGATCGCGCTGTGCGAGGGGCGCCCGCCACGGCCCGACCTGTCCCCCGGCTTCCCTGCGCAGCGGCTGGACACGCGCCTGACCTGGGACGACCTCGTGCTGCCGCCCGATACCCGCCACAGCCTGGACCACATCGTCGCCTGGCTGGAAAACCGCGACCGCATCCTCGGCGACTGGGGGCTTGCCCGCCATGTCGGCCACGGGTTCAAGGCGCTGTTCTACGGCCCCCCCGGCACCGGCAAGACGCTGACCGCGGCGCTTCTGGGCGAGCGGACAGGGCTGGATGTCTACCGGATCGACCTGTCGATGGTGGTCTCGAAATATATCGGCGAGACCGAGAAGAACCTCGGCCTCGTCTTCGACATGGCGGCCGAGCGCGAGTGGATCCTGTTCTTCGACGAGGCGGACGCGCTCTTCGGCACGCGCACGGCGACGACGAACGCCCATGACCGCTATGCCAACCAGGAAGTGTCCTACCTGCTGCAACGGATCGAGGAGTGCCGCAGCCTGGTGATCCTCGCCACCAACCTGCGCAGCAATATCGACGACGCCTTCTTCCGCCGGTTCCAGATGGCCATCGGGTTCGCCCGCCCCGACGCGGCCCAGCGCGAAAGGCTGTGGCGCGGGCTGCTGGCGGGCGCTCCGCTGGCGGACGATGTCGATATCGCGGACCTTGCCCGCCGCCACGACCTTGTCGGCGGGTCGATCACCAATGTCGCGCGCCACGCCGCGATCACCGCGATGCGCCGCGGCGCCGACCGCGTGGGCGCGGATGACCTGCGCCAGGCCATCGCCAGCGAGATGCGCAAGGAGGGACGGACCACATGACCCCAACCAGGACCCTCTCCCGCCTGTGCCTTGCCCTGCTGCTGGCGCTGATCCTGCCCCTGGCGGGCGCGGGCCGCGCGGCGGCCGATTGCGCCGACCTGCTCGCCACCCCGGACGAACCGCCGGGCTATGACGTGGCGCTGGTGCAGGCCGGGCTGCGCACCGCGCTGCGCGACGGCAACAGGCGGCTGAACGACGCGCTGATCGGCAGCTATACCCGCGGCGCGCTGCAAAAGCTGTGCCGCGACGTGCCGCGGGCGGGCTCGGTGCCCGACACGCTGGCCACGCTGGAACTGGCGGTCGAATACGGGCGGCTGGCGGAACGCGCCGCCGCCTGGCCGGTTGACGCTTCCTCGCCCGAGGCGCCGGACCCGGCCACCCGCTGGGCGACGCGGCTGCTCGCGCCGGAATTCGCCGCGGGCCTGGCCGCCGACCGCACCGCCGTGCTGCGCCTCGCGGCCACCCCCGCGATGACCGCCGCCGTGCTGGGCCAGCCCCGCATCGCCCCCGATTGCGGCGCGGCGGGCGCGCTGATCTTCGACCCCGACGCCACCCGGGCGGCCCGGATCATCGGCCGCGCCACCGGGGCCACCACCCTGCCCGCGCTCTGCCTCGCCCTGCCGGTCGAGGGCGACCTGGATG
>JBNGDM010000373.1:0-2712 GCA_049975105.1 Rhodovulum sp.
GGCGCATAAGGGGCGCAGGGTTTAGGGTGAAGGTCAGTTTCAGCAACCGCCAAGCCCAACAGCCCGTCGTGGAATCCGGCGCCTGGGCATGATGCTGCGCCAAGCCACGCTCCCCGACGCAACATTCTGATCATACGGAAGAGCCGAGTCTTGTGATCACTGGGGCGGATCATCCCCGGATTATTTACCATCTCACCCATACTGGAGAGGGAATCCGCGCATTGTCCTGTAGCCCGATATCAAAAGGCATGCGCCGCAACTCACGGGCCTGTTGGGCAGGAGCGAGAGACTGGTCGAAACGCAAGGGCCGCGAAGCCATCGCACGCCAGGCCCCAAAACCTTGGTCGAGAAAGATCGTCAGGACCGAGTCATCATCGAAATGCAGCTGGATGAAGCGCGCATGGGCGCAGTCAGACTTGGCAACCAGACGGACCGCGACCCCAGGCAACAAGGCTTCGAGGACCGCTTGGCGAAGGGCATCGCTTTCCCAACCATGGTGAAGAAGATAGCCTGACCGACCATCATGGCCCGCACTCTCGGACACAATTTCGATCTTCGTTGCCTCGGACCGGGACGGCATTTTTTCTATGACCTCGACCAAGAGCCGCGCAGTCAAAGGCGTGCGAAGGTAGCGATCATTATAAGTGAGGGAGATCAGACGTTTCTCACTGTTGAAGGCTTGGGGCCGTAGCTTTCTGACAATCTTCCAAAACCCGGTCCCGAAGCCACCGATTGGACCATCCAGCTCTTTCGCGATATCGTGCTGGGCCGAATTCCCTTCCCCGTAAATCGCGAGCTTGTCGACCGAAAGCGCCCCCGAGGTTGGGGTCGCTTCTCTCTCGCCCGAAAGAATTGGATCTTCTGACACAATACCCCAGTTCCGGTCGATATGCCTCGCATTGTCGGATGCCGCAATAAATGCATACGCGCTCTCGTTTATTTCAGCCTCGGCCAAGATGAGCCTCCCGGCGACCGAAGGGAGTTCATCAAGCGCATGCAGGCTTGCGTCACTCCGGGCAACGAGTCGGAGAAGATCCAGCTTCTGGGACATTTCGAGTGCATTTATGTCCTTCCACCTCAGAACCAGGGAGACCTTCGCACCGGCCTTTCGCGCTTCGATCAGTGCCCGTACGCCCGGCCAGTCCATGATGTCCCAATCCGCAGGCCTGTCCGTCAAAAACAGCTTCAGGCGATCAAGATCGCCCTTTGCCGCCTGACGCAGGCACCATTCTGTCAAGGGCCGGGTAATCGCCTGGGTCCGTTCTCCGAAAAGGCGCAGGTCATCCGGCAAGGAAAGGCGCGGCAAGATCTCGGCTGTCAGGGTTTCCAAGGCCCCCCGCCGGTCGAGATTTCCGGTGGTGTATTGCACATCCCGTCTCAGCACACATTCAGGGCATCCGCTCTCGCAATCGGCCGGACAATCCAGCCGTTCGGACGCTGCTTTAAGAAGTCCAGGCAGATCATGCTCCGCCGCACTGGCAAAGCCCGACCCACCCGTGGCCTTGTCGAATAGAAAGACCGACAAGCGTCGGGCCCCGTCTGCCCGCAGGCTTGGGGCGACGGATAGCCCCATGGTTTCCGCATCCACCCCCGAGACGGGATGCCAAGGCCTCGCGCAGCCCGGCTGCAATCGCCCAGGCCCGATCTCGCCCGGCATCGGTCGGCGGTATCGCTTCGAGCTGAAGCTCAAACACATCCGTCGTCACCTCGGTCCCCAGCCGAACGCCGCGACGGATTTTTCGGGATGCCTCTTCATTTCCCGGACACAGACCGTCATCACGGGAATTGTCACGCAGCCTTTGCAGCGGGCGGTGGTTCTTCATGCCTGCCGGCAAGGTAGGGCTATCCGGATTCTCCTCGGATTCCGCCCGCCCACAAGCGATGCAGATCGCGTAGCCCTGGCCGCTTTCGCCAGATGCCGTTGTCAGCACATGCCCCTCGCGTGCCGTGCGGTGGCGGCCGACCCCCGCATCAACCAAGGAGATCCAGTCCTCGGATACCGCCGAGACGCGAGCAGGATCGGGGGGCACGAAGGCAAGCTGTTCGTAGGCGCTGTGGGGTTTTCGTGTTCCAAGAAAGCCCGATGGCCGCAGCAATTCTTGCCGTCGGACGAGTTCCCCACACCGCGGACAGGTGGATACATCATGCCGGGTCGTGCCGAAGGCACCGCATTTCGGACAGGTGTAGAGCGTTCTTAGATCCTCCACCGCGCTTGGATCGTTGCGGTTGCCCCATGTGGGAAGGATACCGTCCGAGCGATGGACCAACCCATCGATCACAACCTCGCACCCTGGCGAATACTCACGGATTGCAAGATCGAGTTGGCGGGACGGCCCGCTTTCAGCACTGTCTCGTCCGACATGATCAAAAGAAACGACATCGACAGGAAAACCGTAGGAGGGCGTGAAACCACGGCGTGCGAGATCGGTCATCATGAACTCTTCACGCATGCGCCGCGCACGATATTTGTAAAGGCGGTGCGCCGCCTCGGATTCTGGATAGGCGGCCTGAGCGGCAAGAAGCTGTTCATATTCCGCCTGCCACCGTCGCCGCATCATATCGAAGGCCTGGTCGCAGCGCGCAACCAGACCGTCGTGACCATCAAGACATGTGCCGCGGATCAACATCCGAACGGCCGATTGAGCAACCTGAGGTCTGGAAATTCTGCTGAGAGCGGGTCACGCATCCTGGCATTCCCACTTGATGTAGGCC
>JBNGDM010000374.1:0-2699 GCA_049975105.1 Rhodovulum sp.
CCCCGTCCCCGGACATGGCCAAGGGCATCACCGACGAGATCGGGATCGGCCACCTGTATGACGTCGTGGACCTCATCATAGACGCGGATGACCGCGGATTGCCGGACGAGACCCTGGAACGCGCCGGCATCCCCGCGGCCGAAATCGCGGATGTGCGCGCGCTGCGGCGGCTTTCGGGCTGGAAACGCGCGGGCACACACGAACCGCCCCCGGTGAGCGGCCGGTTCGACGGCCCGCTGCGCCGGGGTGGCGGGACGGGACCGCGGGCGGCAGCGGCCGGCCTTGCGCCCCCGGCATGACGGCCATGACGCAGGGCCCCGACCGCATCGTTCCCGGCATCCTGCTGATGATCGGTTTCACCGTCACGGCCCCGGTGATGGACAGTTTCGCCAAGCTGGCCGCCGCCGAGATCCCGGTGGGCCAGATCGTCGCCGCGCGCTTCGGGATACAGGTTCTGCTGCTGTTCCCGGTGGCCTGGGCGCTGGGCAGCCTGGCGCGCCCGACCCTGCCCGAGGCGGGGCTGCACCTGGTGCGCGCGGCGCTGATCATCGCCGCGACCTCGGCGTTTTTCGCGGCGCTGGGCGTCATGCCTCTGGCCGACGCGATCGCGATCTTCTTCGTCGAACCGTTCATCCTGACGCTTCTGGGCGCGCTGCTTTTGGGCGAGTCGGTGGGCTGGCGGCGGATCCTGGCCTGCCTGGTCGGGTTCGGCGGCGCGCTGCTGGTGATCCGGCCCAGCTTTGCCGCCTTCGGGCCGGTCGCGCTTTTGCCGCTGATGACGGCGTTCTTCTTTGCCAATTACGTGATCCTGACGCGCAAGGTGGCGCGCAGCATGGCGCCGCTCGCGCTTCAGGCCTGGACGGCGCTGGCGGCCTGTTTGCTGGTGTTCCCGGCGCTGGTGCTGTTCCGGGGATCGGGCGTCGGGCCACTGGACCCGGTGATGCCGCAGGGCATCTTCTGGGTCTGGCTGGCCGGGGTGGGCGTTGCCGCGACCGTGTCGCACCTGTTCATCAGCGCCTCGCTCAGGCTGGCGCCGGCGGCGGTGATCGCGCCGCTGGGTTACCTGGAAATCGTCTCGGCGGCGGCGCTGGGCTTCCTGGTCTTCGGCGACCTGCCCGACGCGCAGGCGCTGGCGGGGATCGCGATCATCATGGGCGCGGGGCTTTACGTCTTTCTGCGCGAACGCCACCTCAGCCGTCCGCCGCCGCCCCCGCCCTGAGCGCGGCCGCCGTGGCCTCGAGTTCCGTTTCAGGCTGAATCGCCACCATCGCGCCGCGCTCGATCCTGAGGTGCACCGGCCCGGTCACTTCGTTCGAGGTGCCCACGCGCCCTTCGGTCGCGAAATCGATGCCGCCGATGGGCCAGCGCAACCCCGTGCTGTGGCCGCGCACCGGGCCGAAGGGAAACAGCGACAGCCGTGACCCGACGGGCGGGGCCAGGGTCAGCTCGGGCGGGCAGAGGAAACACAGATCGGCCTCGCCCAGCAGGATGCAGCGCCGGTCCGGGTGGCGCGCCAGCGCGTTCATCGCCGCCAGCGCGTGGTCGATCCGTTCGCCCAGGAACCCCAGCCCAAGGATCAGCGGCGCGGACACCGCGCGCAGGCATTTCTCGAAATCGGTGCTGTCCTGTTCGGTCACGTGGTGCAGCCGGCCGGCGGGCAGCGCCGCGCGCGCCGCCGGCGAGATCGAGTCGAAATCGCCCACCACCAGCCGCGGCGTCAGCCCCGCGGCCAGCGCATGGTCCGCCCCGCCATCGGCGGCGACCACCTCGCCCGCCAGGTTGCGCACACGCGCAAGATGATTCGGGTTAACGAAACCTCCCCCGATGATGGCAACTGGGGCGGAACTCTGGAGCAAATGCGGCAACATCGTGGCAGCAATGCGTCAACAGGCGGGCCAACTCAACATAAGCGCTGAAAAATCCCCTAAAAAACCGCTTTCTGTTCATCTTTGAGAACCAGACTATGGTAAATATCAAGGCATTGGTGCGGGGAGAAAGCGAGCGGAATATGCACGGTGCGAACAAGATTCTCACGGTGTCCTACGGCACCTTCTCGTGCACGTTGGAGGGATTCGAGGATTCCTTCGGCACGATGAAGGCGATCGCGGAATATTTTCGTGACCTGGCGGCGGACGACCGCTTTTTCGGGGCCGAACCGCCGACCCCCGACGCCGAGATGCTGCAACGCATCGCCGAGCGCGAGATTCGCAACCGGGTCGAGGCGCGTGTCGGCGAAGACGGGATCGTACTGCGACCCGCGGCGCTGACGGCGCAGGAACCGCCTCCCGTCTTCGCGGACCGCCCGCCGCCCCCCGCGGCCCCTGCCGCCCGGCCCGAGGCCGGCGACCGCGGTGCGGACGAACCCGAATCCGTCGCCGCCAAGCTGGCCCGAATCCGCGCCGTGGTCGAAACCGCACGCGCCACCGCCCCGCAGGACCGGCCGCCGCCGGACCCCCATGGCGGCGACGCTCCGCCGCCCCCCGGACCGGAGGGCCACCCCGACCCAAAGTCGCCTGATCCGGTCGCAGAAGCACCGGAGATGCCCCATGCCGGTCCGGCCGCAGAACCGCGCGCCGCGACCGGAGCCACGGCCGAAGCGCCGGGCCATGATCGGACCGAGGACGACACCGCCCCTCTGCCTGAAGCGACGCCCACCCCCGCGGCGGACGGCGCCGGGGCGGAGACGACCGCCACCGATG
>JBNGDM010000375.1:0-2674 GCA_049975105.1 Rhodovulum sp.
GTAACGGCGACAACCGCACAACGCAACCGTCGTCGGCCAATACTCGATGGAACCGCCCGAGCTTCTCGTAGAGTTCTGGGTTCTCCATACCCCATTGAGGAAGTCGTTCCACCGCCCGGTCGAACAATTCTGCCATCATGGCTGCTGAACCGGCTCCAAAGCGTTGTGTCACGGCGCTTCTGGCAACATTGATACCGGCTGCTGCCGACAGCATTCGCCATACCGAGGCAAATCCGCGCTTCGCCTCAACCAAAGACGCCAAGGCACAGCAAACGGCAAACTCGAATGCGGGGATCTGCCTGGGGCACCGCTTGTAGAATCCGGTTTTACGCGCAAGCTCATCAACTTCACCGCGTGAGAACAGTCCGAAGACATACTTCTTGAGCCGCTTGAAGTCACAGCGGCTCTTGCGAAGATTGCGCCGGCGCTCGATGTCCCTCTTGAGCCGCCCTCTGGAAGTTGTGCCTTTCCTCTTTTGCCTCAAGGCTTTCCGTCGCGGTGTGCGCCGCCGTCGAGCCCGTGGTGGATTTCGTCTTGTGCCACTGCGCCGTGCGGTGCTAGACCTAAAACAAGCGAAGTATTTTAAGTAAATTGACTGTGCCGAATACACTTTTTCGCCGGGCAAAACTCCAGCGCCCGGCGGTATGCCGGCCTGTTGTTCATCAGCGATGTCATCTTTCCGTGGGCTGTCCTTTCCGTTCGGTCTGTTGTCGCCGCGCCAGGGTCGTCCGTGCCCCGGCATCCATTAGCGGCCACTCAGGGCCGTAGCGCGTGCCACAACCTGAAGAAGACTGGCTGCCATTCGCGCCAGCCCAGAAGCCGGTAGATGATGCGGCGGCCCGTCCTGACTATCTGGCACGGAACGTCGATCATCGCTTGGGAGAAGCTCCGGTACTCCATCCGCAACAGGGCCTGTTGCTCCTTCTCGTGCTTGTGCTTCCATCGAGGCGTGATCGGTACAAGTAGCGCCATCCAGGCTTTGATGCTCCAGGCCAATGAGGCCATCACCATGTACGCCCAGTTCGCATTCAGCGTGTTGACCGGCGCGTGCAGCGCCCGCACACCGTTCTTGAGTTGAGCGATCAGATTTTCTTGGTTACAACGTTGGGCGGCTTGCCGCACCACCTCTTCGGGCTTCATCCGACGATCGTTGGTGATGAAGAAGAAGTAGCGGATCTCGTCGAACAGGACCAACTCGCCCTTCTCGACCGAGATGTTCTTCGCCACGACCACCACTCGATAGCTGCGCTTGCATTTCGTCGGCTTGTACTCGAACTCGCCCACTTCTTCCGACTTCAAGCGAAGGTTCTTGAACTCTCGCTCGATTACTATCTGCTCCTTCACGTTCGTCGGCCGCTCGCGCGGCTGCGTCTTGAGCACGCGCGCTGCATGTCGTTCCAGAACCCTGTATTCATTGACATCCTGTGCCCTGGATATCATGTTCTCCTTCGCATCGAACCCGAACACGAACTTGACTCCATCGGTGTCCCACCGATCGAAGTTCTTCGTCAGGGAGAAGTCCGTGTCGCCCCTCAGCATCACCTCCCGAAATCCAGCCTCGCGGCACAGCGTGATGGCGGCGTCGAAGTACTTCGGCGCCCCTTCGTGCGACGGTCGATTGCCGCTGCGGTTGAGGATGAACAACGGCTCTTGCGTGTTCGCCAGCGACACCACCAGCGGATGGTACCCCCAGACCCCCTTGTGGGAGATGTCCATTCCCTGCTTGCACTCGCCAAGCGTCCCCGCCATCGTCCCGTCGCCGTCGATGCATGCCCGATCGAAAAACTCCGGTGGCTGCTCCTTCCATGCCTTGACTCGCACTGCATTGGCAGCATCCATCAGTGCCTCGATGTCGGGCTGTTCGAATCGGCGACAGAAGTCACCTGCGGTGGTCGGATCCGGGATGCTCTCGGCATCGAGCGCGTCGAGATGGGCGGTGTCGTTGCGTCGAACCTCGATGTCATCGAGCGTCCTGCCGCCGCACAAGCTGTTGTAGGCGATGTTCAGCACGTGGTCGGACTCGTGGTAGGGAGCGTGGACCTTGAGGACTTCGACACGCTTGTCGATCTCGCGGTCCAGTCCGAGGTGGCGAACGACAAGGTGTGCCAAACCGATGCCGCCATGACCTATGGCGTTGTTGCGCTCGGCCAGCTCGTAGTGGATGTTGCTCGCCTTCAAGGTCGGCCTCTCACCGTCCTGCTCCAGCGCCTTTTCCAGCCGCTTCTCGATCTTTCTCTTGCGTGCAGCGAGTATTCGTCGTATTTTCCTTTTCACTTGAAAAGCTCCTTTTGTGGTTCCAAGAGATTCTTCTTTAGTGGTTGAAACTCTTGAAATCTGGAGCTTTTCTTTGTTTTGTCAAGACCCAAAGTCAAAAAGTACGCTTGTTTTAGGACTAGGAGGCTGTCGGAAAAAAGTCACCGACAGGGATCGACAAGCGCGACGGACGACTTAGCTTGTCACGCATGGCCAAGCACTTCCTACCGTACGAGCTGGATCAGCGGCTGCTGCTGCCGCCGGACATGAGGTCGTGGCTGCCCGAGGGTCACTTGGCGCTGTTCGTGGCGGACGTCGTCGCCAGCCTGGACCTTTCGCCGTTTTTCCGGGCACACGATGGGAAGGACACACGTGGGCGGGCGGGGTACCACCCGCAGATGCTGGTAACGCTGCTCGTGTA
>JBNGDM010000376.1:0-2665 GCA_049975105.1 Rhodovulum sp.
ACCGGCCCCACCCCGACGTCGAGGCCGGGTTGCGCCCCGGCGCGCTGGAGGATGCAGCGGTGCTGGCCCATGCCGATTTGGTGCTGCGCACGGCCGGGCTGGCCGAGTTGCTGGCGGCGGTGGACGAGGTCTGGACGTTGTGTTCGGGGCTGGGCTTCGAGGCGCTTTTGCGCGGGCTTCCCGTCACCTGCCTCGGGGCGCCGTTCTATGCCGGCTGGGGGCTGACGCGCGACCTTGGCCCGGTGCCCGCGCGGCGCGCGGCGCGGCCCGACATTGTGGCGCTGGCGCATGCCGTTCTGATCGACTATCCGCGCTACCGCGACCCCGTCACCGGCCGGCCCTGCCCGGCCGAGGTCGTGGCCGAACGGCTGGCCGAGGGCCGGCTGCCGCGCCCGGGGCCGGGGCTTCGGATGCTGTCGCGGGTGCAGGGCGCACTGGCCGGCGCCGCCTGGCTGTGGCGCTAGCGACCACGGGTCGGTTCCGCTTGTGTGAACGGAGTGTTGCCAAACCGGCATTCTCCTTGCGATTGCACTTCTCCGGCCGGGGTGTTAGTCCCATTTTCGGCGTATTTTCGACACATTACGCCCCATTTCAAAGGCGGACTCACATGACGAAAAATCCGGTTTTCATCGCGCTCGCGTCGCTCGCCCTGTCGGGCGCCGCGCAGGCAGCCACAGTTTCCCTGCCGCAAGTTTCGGGCGGCGTGCTGACCGCCGAGGTCACCGAGATCGATGCCGATGCCTGGGGCGTGGTCGACCCGACGCAGGGCCGCGCGCTGCCCGACGGTGCGGCCTGGGCGGCGGGCTCGGAGATCGCCGACCTGCCCAGCGCGGTTTACCCGGTTGACCCGGCGCTTGTGGCCGATCCCTGTCAATTCGCCTGCTCGCCCTTCTACGGCGGCATCTATGGCCAATTCGGTGACTATACAGGTAATAGCGCGGACGGCTGGGAGACGGCCCCGTTCTGGACGGTCTTCCAACCCGAGGATGGGTCCAGTTCGGCGACGCTGGAATTCACCGGGCTTCAGAGCTCCGTCTCGCTGCTCTGGGGCTCGCCCGACGCGGAGAACTGGATCGAACTTCTGATCGGCGATGAAACCGTCGCCGGGTTCTGGGGGTCCGATTTCGACTGGTTATATGGCGAGCTCGGCGAGATCGTTCGCAATCCGGGCCAGGGCGCGGCCTACCTGACCCTGTCGGGAATCGATTTCGACGCACTGCGCTTTACCACCTATGCCGACAAGGGCTCGTTCGAGTTCAGCAACATCACCACCACGCCGGTGCCGCTGCCGGGCACGGCGCTGTTGCTGGCGGGGGCGCTGGGGGCCATGGGCACGGTCCGGCGCCTGCGCAACGCGCGGGGCTGACCGGACGAGAGCGGCGCCGGCGGTTATCGCCGGCGTCAGCCCGCCTCCCACACATGCAGAACATCGCCGCCGACGGGCCGTGTTTCGATCAGGCGAAACCGCGGCGCCTCGGGCAGGCGGTCCAGCCCCAGCGCCCCCAAGGCAGGCCAGCCTTCGGCCCCCAGCGCCAATCCGGCGGTGAATCCCACCAACTCGTCCACAAGCCCGGCGGACAAAAGCGAGGCGGCCAGGCTGCCGCCGCCTTCGCAGAACACTCGCGTCAGACCCGCCGCGCCCAGCGCCCGCAGAACCCCCTGCGGGTCGAGTTGGCCGCCCGGGGCCAAGTCGACCTCGATCATACGCGCGCCACGCGCCGTCCACGCCGCGACACGGGCCGGATCGGCATCCGCCCCATGACACAGCCAAAGCGGCACGCTGTCCGCGCTTTGCGCCAGCCGGCCATCGAGCGGCAGGTCCAGCCGACGACTGCAGACCACCCGAACCGGCTGGTGCGCCACGCCAAGGTCGCGCACGGTCAGGTCCGGGTCGTCGGCCCGCGCGGTGCCGCCGCCCACCATCACCGCGTCGTGGCGGGCACGCATCGCATGCACCATGCGACGGGCCTCGGGGCCGGTGATCCAGCGGCTTTCACCGGTTGCTGTGGCGATCCGTCCGTCGAAAGACGACGCCAGCTTGAGCGTCAGCGCCGGGCGTCCCTGGGTCCGGTTCAGCAGGAACCCGCGATGGGCGCGCCGGGCCGCCGCCTCCAGCATTCCGGTCGTGACCTCGATCCCGGCCGCGCGCAGGATCGCGTGGCCCCGGCCCGCGACGCGCGCGTCCGGATCCTCGAGCGCGGTGACAACGCGGGCCACCCCGGCCGCCACCAGTGCCTCGGCACAGGGCGGGGTCCGGCCATGATGGGAACAGGGTTCCAGGCTGACATAGGCGGTGGCGCCGCGCGCCGCCGCACCGGCCTGCGCCAGCGCGATCGGTTCGGCATGGGGGCGCCCACCTGGGGCGGTCCAGCTCCGCCCCAGGAGGCGGCCATCCTTGGCGATCACGCATCCCACCGCTGGGTTCGGCCATGTCCGGCCCTGCCCGCGCGCGCCCAGCGCCAGCGCGAGCGCCATGAAGCGCGCGTCGTCCCCTGGTCTCACTCGTCGGCCGCGGAGGGAGGGCGCAGCTCGCTGACGAACTTGTCGAAATCGTCGGCCGCCTGGAAGTTCTTGTAAACGCTGGCGAAACGGACATAGGCCACGGTGTCGATCCGGGCAAGCGCCTCCATCACGATCTCGCCGATCACCTTGGAGGGAATGTCGG
>JBNGDM010000377.1:0-2656 GCA_049975105.1 Rhodovulum sp.
GGTGGGTGGTGCGAGGGGGTGGTAGGAAGAAAAATTCTCCACGTTTTCGCAACTCCGCCTCATCCGTGAACCCAGATTGCGGCGATAAAGGTTAACGGAAGATGAACGGATTCAAAAATTTCGCCTTAAGGGCGAGTTTTTTCGCGGACCGTTCGATAAATTTCGGCGAAAGTTTGCCGATTTTCAACCCCGCTCAGGCCGCCGCGCCGCCCACGGTCAGCCCTCCGATCATCAGCGTGGGCTGGCCCACGCCGACGGGCACCCATTGCCCCTGCTTGCCGCAATTGCCGATGCCGGGATCCAGCGCCATGTCGTTGCCGATGGCGCGGATCTTCTGCAACGCGGTCGGCCCGTCGCCGATCAGGGTCGCGCCCTTGACCGGGGCGCCCAGCTTGCCGTCCTTCACCCGGTAGGCCTCGGTGCAGGAGAACACGAACTTGCCGTTGGCGATGTCGACCTGTCCGCCGCCGAATCCGACGGCATAGATGCCGTCCTTGAGGTCGGCCACGATATCGGCGGGGTCGGCCTCGCCCGACAGCATGTAGGTGTTGGTCATCCGTGGCATGGGCGGGTGGGCGAAGCTTTCGCGGCGGCCGTTGCCGGTGGGGGCCACGCCCATCAGGCGGGCGTTCTGGCGGTCCTGCATGAAGCCCACGAGGATGCCGTCCTCGATCAGGGTGGTCTTGCCCGAGGGCGTGCCCTCGTCGTCGAAACTGATCGACCCGCGGCGGTCGGGGAGGGTGCCGTCATCCAGCACGGTGACCCCGGGCGAGGCGACGCGCTGGCCCATCAGGCCGGCGAAGGCGGAACTCCCCTTGCGGTTGAAATCGCCCTCCAGCCCGTGGCCCACCGCCTCGTGCAACAGAACCCCCGGCCAGCCGGGGCCGAGGACCACGTCCATCACGCCTGCGGGCGCGGGTTCGGCGCGCAGGTTGACCAGCGCCACGCGCAGCGCCTCGCGCGTCGAGGCCTCCCAGTCGGCGCGGTCGAGCAGGCCCGCAAGGCCGCGCCGCCCGCCGCCGCCATGGCTGCCCGATTCGCGGCGGCCGTCCTGTTCGACGATCACGCCCACGTTCAGCCGGGTCATGGGCCGCGTGTCGGACAGCAGCATCCCGTCGGGGCGCAGGATGAACACCTCTTGCAGGGACGCGGCGAGGGTGGCGGTGACCTGCACCACGCGCGGGTCCAGCGCGCGGGCGAAGGCGTCGATCTCGCGCAGCGTGTCGAGTTTCACGCCGAAGGTCGCCTCGGCCATCGGGTCGGCATCGGTATAGAGGCGGCGGTTGGTGGCCTGGGGCGGATCGGCCAGCGTGCCGCCGCCATCGGTGACGGCCAACCGCGCGGTTTCGTCAGCGCGTTTCACCGCGGCCTCGGAAATCTCGGTGGAATGGGCGTAACCGGTGGCCTCGCCCCGGACGGCGCGCAGCCCGAACCCTTCGGAGGCGTCGTAGCTGGCGGTGCGCACGCGCCCGTCGTCGAAACTCAGCACCTCGGAGCGGCGGCGTTCGAGGAACAATTCGCCATCGTCGGCCCCCGCCGTCGCCTGTTGCAACAGCGACAGCGCGCGGTCGCGGTCGATCAGCGTTTCGAAGGGGCGGAAGGGGGCCTGGGTCATCGGTATCCTCGGCATGAAGAAAGGCGGCAGAATGTCGCAGCTTTCGCTTGTGTCCTGCCTCTCAATATGTTTCCTTGGCGGGGCGATACAACTGTCTCCGTTCGTATCGACAGAATGGCGGTCAACGCCAGTCAAGGGAACCGGGGGGAGGCGCAAATGCGCCAGTTCGGGTTCGACTGCCGAACTTCCCCAGATCTCGTCCGGTGCCGCACGCTCCTGCGGCCCGGACATTCCCTTTCCCTCAGCGCATTCTACCCGGGTGACACCGCCGCGCCGCTGGCGTATCAGGCGGCAGGCAACCAGAAGGCGGGCAGATGCGATACGTGTCCACGCGGGGGCAGGCCCCGGTCCTGACATTCGAAGAGGCGATGCTGACGGGGCTGGCCCGCGACGGCGGGCTGTACGTGCCCGAAACCGTGCCGGCGATGGAACCGGCGGATATCGCGGGGCTGGCGGGGCTGTCCTATGAGGAAACGGCGTTCCGGGTGATGCGGCCCTATATCGGGGACGCCTTCACCGACGCGGAATTCCAGGCGATCATCGCGCGCGCCTATGCGGGGTTCGGCCATGCCGCGCGGGCGCCGCTGGTGCAGCTGGGGGCGAACCATTTCCTGCTGGAGCTGTTCCACGGGCCCACGCTGGCCTTCAAGGATTTCGCCATGCAGTTGATCGGCCAGCTGTTCCAGGCGGCGCTGGAACGGTCGGGACAGCGGGTGACCATCGTGGGCGCGACCAGCGGCGATACCGGGTCGGCGGCGATCGAGGCGTTCCGGGGGCTGGACAACGTGGATGTGTTCATCCTGTTCCCCGAGGGGCGCGTGTCCGAGGTGCAGCGCCGCCAGATGACCACGCCGGGCGAGGCGAACGTGCATGCCCTCGCGCTGAAAGGCGATTTCGACGATTGCCAGGCCGCCGTGAAGGACATGTTCAACCATTTCGAGTTTCGCGACCGGGTGGGTCTGGCCGGTGTGAACAGCATCAACTGGGCGCGGGTGCTGGCGCAGGTGGTGTATTACTTCAGCTCGGCGGTCAGCCTGGGCG
>JBNGDM010000378.1:0-2630 GCA_049975105.1 Rhodovulum sp.
CCTGCGCCCCGGCCATCTGGCGGCCGCCGCCGGCCGGGCCGAGATCCTGCGCCTCTTCGGCGGAAATCGCGCCGTCGCCGTCATCGTCGAGATCGGCGAAGCGGGCACGCGCACGGGCGGTGAATTCCTCGAGGCTGATCGTGCCGCTGTCATCGGCATCCATCCGGTCGAACAGCGCCGCGCCGCGGGCCTGCCCGGCCTGTGCACCCTGCCCGGCGCCCATGCCCTGGCCCTGCCCGGCGCCCTGCGCCGCCGCGGGCAGCGCTGTGCCCAGAATCGCCACCGTGCCGATCGCCAGCGCCATCATCGAAACGCGCCCTGTCGTCCGTGCCATCTGTCGTCTCCTTTTCCAGTCCGTTGCATTCCGGCCGGGCGCCCTGCACCCGCCTTCCGATCCTGTTACGCACCGCCCCGCCGGTTCCGTCGCGGGAATTCGAATTTCTTTGCGACATCCCGCCGCAAGGACAGTGCGTCCTCTTTTAACGACCGGCGCGTTCACTAGCTTGGGAACAGCACGCGAAGCCGGAGGCGTGCCCACATGGCAACGACTGACCACGCGATGATCGACATGCACCCGAGGCCCCTGGGGACTGCGCTGCTGCGCGGTTGGTGCAAGCGCTGCCCGAATTGCGGCGCGGGCCCGATGATGTCGGGCTACCTGACCGTGCGCGAACATTGCCCGGTCTGCATGGAAGAGCTGCACCACCACCATTCCGACGACGGGCCGGCCTATCTGACGGTGCTGATCGTGGTCTTTCTGGCGGGGCCGCTGGTGCTTTGGGCGTTCCTGGCGTTCCGGCCCGACCCGCTGGTGCTGACATCGGTTTTCTCGATTGGCTGCGTGGGGCTGGCGCTGTACCTTCTGCCCAGGCTGAAAGGGGTGATGGTGGCGTTGCAATGGGCCAAGAGGATGCACGGCTTCGGGGACGGGAGATAGCGGAGCCCCCGATCCGCGACGCCGCCACGGTGATCGTGCTGCGCGATGCGGCCACCACGCCCCGGGTCCTGATGGGCCAGCGCGGGGCCAAGGCCGCCTTCATGCCGAACAAGTTCGTCTTTCCCGGCGGCGCGGTCGACGCGGTGGACGCGACCGTGCCGCTGGCCTGCCCGCTGGGCGCGGCCTGCAGCGCGCGGCTGGCGGCCGAGGCCGACCCGGGCCTGGCCACCGCGCTGGTGACCGCCGGCATCCGGGAACTGTGGGAGGAAACCGGGCTGATCCTGGGCCGGCCCGGCCCATGGCCGGACGACGCGCCCAAGGGCTGGCGCGGATTCTCGCAAACCGGGCACCTGCCCACGGCCGAGGGGCTGCACTTCATCTTTCGCGCGATCACCCCGCCCGGCCGCCCGCGCCGGTTCGACGCGCGGTTCTTCCTGGTCGAGGCCGAGGCGATCGCCAACGACCTCGACGGTTTCTCGGGCGCCGAGGACGAGCTGGGCTGCCTGCAATGGATCCCGCTGGCCGAGGTGCGCGGCTTCAACCTGCCCTTCATCACCGAGGTGGTGCTGGCCGAGGTGGCCGGGCTGCTGAAGGCGGGGCTGGAACCGGCCAGCGTGCCGTTCTTCGACAATCGCGGCCCGCGCTCGGAATTCCTGCGGCTGCGCTAGGCCGGGGCGGCCCTCACAAGGCGAGGATCAGGATCAGGATCGAGGCGCTGAGCAAGCCCATCGCCACCAGTTCGCGCGGGCTGGTCTTTTCCTTGAACACGAAGGTCGCGGCGAGAAAGCTGAAGATCAGTTCCACCTGCCCCAGCGCCTTGACATAGGCCGCCTTCTGAAGCGTGAAGGCCAGGAACCAGCCGCCCGAGCCCAGCATCGAGGTGACCCCCACAAGGCCCGCAACCCGCCAGTGGCGCAGGACGCGGGCGATCTCGCCCTTCTCGCGCCAGGCGAGCCAGGCCGCCATCGCCAGGCTTTGCGCCGCGGTCACCACCGCCAGCGTCAGCGCCGCGCGCAGGAAAACGTCGTCAAGCCCCAGCGCCAGCGTCGCCCCCCGGTAGCCCGTGGCCGAGACCGCGAACAACACGCCCGAGGCCAGCCCCAGCCCCGCGGCACGGTTGAACAGGCGCCGGTGCCAGGGCGGGCCGCCCGCGGATGGCGCGTCCGACAACAGGACCACGCCGACGAAGCCCACCAGGATCGCCAGCAACCCGCCCGGCGAGACCCCCTCGCCCAGCACCACGAACCCCACCAGCGCGGTTTGCAGCACCTCTGTCTTCTTGAAGGTGATGCCGACGGCGAAATTGCGGTGCGAAAACAGGGCCACCACGCACATCGTGGCCAGGATCTGCGCCAGCCCGCCGGCCATCGCGAAGACCCAGAAGCGCGGCGTGAACCCGGGCAACCCCTGCCCGGTAACGACCAGGTAGCCCGCCACGATCGCCGCCACCAACGGCGCCGAAAAGACGAAGCGCGCGAAGGTCGCCCCACCGGTCGACAGCCGCGTCGCCTTGAGATGCTTCTGCAGCATGAAGCGCAGGTTCTGCACGAAGGCGGCGAACAGCGTGATCGGGATCCAGGCGGCCATGGCATGACCTGCCACCAAGCCGGCCCGCTGTCGAGCGGGAAACGGCACCGCCCCGCCCGCCCCGCCCCGTCGCGCCCTTTCGGTTTCGCCTTGGCTGACGCCAAGG
>JBNGDM010000379.1:0-2619 GCA_049975105.1 Rhodovulum sp.
ATGCCAATCCGCAGGGGGGTGCCATGGCGGCAGCCCCCTGCGTTTTGGCCCCTGGGTCGGCGCTCGGGTCGCTCCTCAGCGTTGCCCTATCCTCCGCCCAGGTCGGGGTCATGGTAGCCGGGGCTTGGCCGGCGGTCGAACATGGTTGGGGCCTGGGCGGCATCATGCGGCCTGTCCTTGATTACGGCGGCGGGCACGGGCCGCCTCCAGACGCCGGTCCCGCTCGGCCCACACCTGCTGTTCCCGTCCGGCCAGTTTGTCGGCGGGGGTGATGTAGCCCAGAGCTCCGTGCAGGCGAACGGTGTTGTAGTGATTCACATACTCGCCGACCCGTCGGCGGGCGTCTTCCACGTCCTTGGGCGCCGCCGGGCGGATGCACTCGCGTTTGACGCTGCCGTGCCATCGTTCCAATTTGCCGTTGCTTTGGGGGTAATACGCGCTGATCCGCACGTGCGTCATGCCGCACTGCCGCACAAAGAGCTTGAAGTCACGGGCGATGAACTGCGGCCCGTTGTCACTGATGATCCGCGGGGTTGCCAAGGGATAACGCTCATGGGCACGCTGGAGGATGGTCTGCACATCCCGCTCGAGCATCTGCGGGCGAATCTCCCAATGGACGATGAAGCGGCTGTAGCCGTCCAAAACCGTGCACAGGTAGTAAAACGTCCCGGCGAGGTTGACATAAGCGATGTCGATATGCCAGTGCTGGTGCGGCCCAAGCGGCTGGGTGAAGCCTTGGCCCTTGCTCGATGGACGGGTCGTCCGGCGATCCAGTCGTCCGGCGGCCTTGAGCACGCGGTAGACACTGGCGGGGCTGACGGCGACCACGTTGCGGTCGAGCATCATGAAGGCCAGGTTGCGGTAGCCCTCCAGCGGGTGGCGATCGTGGAAGTCGAGGATGGCCTGCTTCTCCCACGGTTGCAACCAGCCGTCGCGCGGCTGAGCGGCGTTGTGTTGATTGGGCAGGCCGTAACGCTGCTGCCACTGGTAGAACTTGCCGGCGCCGACATCCATCCACTTCAGCAGTTGGCGGATGGGCAATTGGGTCTGCCGGCTCCAGTGGCGGATGTAATCGACGATCTGGTCGCGTGTGTCGTGGGGAACCCAGCTGCCGTTCAGGGTTCCCCAAGTTCTTTTTTTAGCTGGACATGCTCCTGCATCAGCTCGGCGATGACTTCATTTTTCTGGGTGAGCTTCTGTTGAAGCTGGGTGATCTTCTGCTGCGGCTGATCCTGGGTGCGTCGGCCGGTGCCGGTCTGCTCGAAGGCGCGCTCGGCCTGCGTGAGCAGTTGCTGGATCCAGGTGTGAATCAGACTGGGCTGAATGTCCAACTCGTCGGCCAGGTCGGACACGGCCACCTTGTCGGCAAGATGGCGTCGGACGACATTGGCCTTTTGCTGGGGTGTGAAGCGACGACGTGTGCGGCGGTCGGGGTGCCGGCTCATGAAAGGGCCTCCTGTATTGGGGGAACACGAATCCTAACCCAAACACCACCTGCGCCTAATTCCGGGTGAGGCAGGACAGTTTTTACCTCAATCCGGACGGGTTCGGCAAGTCTCGGCGGGTGGTTTGGGCGGGGTGGTTGGAGCGTTGCGACCGGGTCCGGCGGCGCGTCCGGTGCCTTTTGAGGCGGTCGGACGGTTTGCGGCCTGGTCACGCAGGCGGTAGCTGTTGCCGGTGATCGTGAGAATCTCGGCATGGTGCAGGAAGCGGTCCAGGATCGCCGTGGCGCCGGCCACGTCCCCGATCAGCCTGCCCCAATCCTCCAACGGCCGGTTGCTGGTCATCATCGTCGACCGCGTCTCGTACCGACGCATGATGATCTCGAAGAGGTATTCGCCGGACCGTTTGGGCAGCTGTTTCATCCCCATGTCGTCGATGATCAGCAGGTCCGGCTTCAGATAGCGGGCCATCACACGCTCATCGCCGCCCAGCGTCTCATCGTTGAGGAAGTCACGGACCACGTCGAAGATCGAACGGTAGAGCACCGTATACCCGGCCTTGATCAACTGATACCCGATCGCCTGCACCAAGTGACTTTTGCCCACACCCGGCGGGCCGATCAGCAACACATCCCGCTGACGGCGAATGAACTCACCGGCGGCCAGGTCGAATACCTGCTTCCTCTTGATCGACGGATTGAACCCGAAGTCGAACGCCTCGAGCGTACGCTGATCCCGGAAGCCGGCCACTTTCAGACGACGGTCGATCGAACGGTCGGCCCGTACCGACAGCTCGTCCTGCAGGATCAACTCCAGGAACTCGGCATGGCTGAGCCGGTGACCGGCCGCCTCCTGCAGCCGGACGTCCAGGCTCTGAGCCAGACCCGACAGACGCAGTTTGCGGAGCGTGGTTTGCAGCGATTCATTCATGGGCATACTCCTTGAGCGGGGTGATGAAAGGCCTGACGGACCAGTTGGGCGTAGTCGGTCAGCGGACGAATAATCGGATGCTCATCAATCCATCCCGGAAGCGACTGCCGAGCGTCGAGGTCGACATCGCGTCGAATCAGCGTACGGATGGTGCGAAGTCGAAAGGCCTGGTGCCCAAGGGCGATTGCACAGGCCCGGTCGATGCGGTTGGCAGGGTGCTTTCCGGCCAGGCTGATCAGCCCCTGCA
>JBNGDM010000380.1:0-2619 GCA_049975105.1 Rhodovulum sp.
CGCCACGGGCGTTGCATCCGTGGCACGCCCGCCACCCGGCGGGCGGGCGCGGGCGGTCCGGGGCTTGCCGCGGGGGCATGACCCGGCATTATCAAGGGTGGGAACAGGGGATGTTCATGCCGCTCGAAATGAACCGCGAGGTCTTCGTGACCTGCGCCGTCACCGGCTCCGGTGCGACGCAGGACCGCAACCCGCACGTGCCGCGCAGCCCCGCCCAGATCGCGCAGGCCGCGGTCGAGGCGGCCGAGGCGGGCGCGGCCATCGTGCATGTCCATGTCCGCGACCCCGACACCGGCGCGCCATCGCGCGACCCGCGCCTGTTCCGCGAGGTGACCGACCGCATCCGCGACGCCCGCCCCGACATGGTGCTGAACCTGACCGCCGGGATGGGCGGCGACCTCGTCCTCGGCCCGCCCGAGGCGCCGCTGCCGCCCTCCGAAACGGGCACCGACATGGCCGGCGCGGCCGAGCGGCTGGCCCATATCGCCGAGTGCCGCCCCGAGATCTGCACCCTCGATTGCGGCACGATGAACTTCGCCGAGGTCGATTACGTGATGGTCAACACGCCCGGCATGCTGGCCGCCATGGGCCGGGCGATCACCGCGATGGGCGTGCGGCCCGAGATCGAGGCCTTCGACACCGGCCACCTGTGGCTGGCCAAGCGGCTGGCCGCCGACGGCGTGCTGGAGGCGCCCGCGCTGGTGCAGCTCTGCATGGGCGTGCCCTGGGGCGCGCCCGACGACCTGACCACCTTCCTCGCCATGGTCAACGCGGTGCCGCCGGGCTGGACCTTCTCGGCCTTTGCGCTGGGCCGCCACCAGATGCCCTATGTCGCGGCGGCGGTGCTGGCGGGCGGGCATGTGCGCGTGGGGCTGGAAGACAACCTGATGCTGGACCGCGGCGTGCCCGCGACCAACGCGCAACTGGTGGACCGCGCGGTCGGCATCATCGAACGGCTGGGCGCACGGGTGATCGGCCCGGACGCGGTGCGCGCCCGGCTGGGCCTCGTGAAACGCGCCCCGGGGGCGGCGGCATGACCGGGGTCGCGGCGATTCTGGGGGCGGGCGTGATCGGCGCGGGCTGGGCCGCGCGCTTCGCGCTCATGGGCTGGGAGGTGCGCGTCTTCGACCCCGACCCCGGCGCGGCCGACCGGCTGGACCGGGTGATGCAGAACGCCCGCCGGGCGCTGCCGGGCCTTTACGACACGCCCCTGCCGCCCGAGGGCGCGGTGATCGTCGCCGACCGCATCTCGCAGGCTGTGCGGGGGGGCGACTGGATCCAGGAAAGCGTGCCCGAGCGGCTGGACCTGAAACGCACCCTCTACCAGAAGGTGCAGGAACATTGCGCCGACGAGGTGATCCTCGCCTCCTCGACCTCGGGCTTCACGCCGTCTGCGCTTCAGGGGCCCGCCGCCCGGCGCTGCCCGATCCTCGTCGCGCATCCGTTCAACCCGGTCTACCTTCTGCCGCTGGTCGAACTGGTGGCCGCCCCCGACGCGCCGCCGGACGTGCTCGACCGCGCGAAACAGGTGCTGACCGGGATCGGCATGGCGCCGCTGCACGTCCGCCACGAGATCGATGGCCATATCGCCGACCGGCTTCTGGAATCGCTCTGGCGCGAGGCGCTGTGGCTGGTCCATGACGGCATCGCGACGACCGAGGAGATCGACGAGGCGATCCGCCTGGGCTTCGGCCTGCGCTGGGCGCAGATGGGGCTCTTCGAAACCTACCGGATCGCCGGGGGCGAGCAGGGGATGGGCCATTTCCTGTCGCAGTTCGGCCCCTGCCTCAAGGCGCCCTGGTCGCACCTGACCGACGTGCCCGAGCTGACCGACGACCTGGTGCGCACCATCGCCGAGCAATCCGACGCGCAATCGGGCAGCCGGTCGATCGCCGAACTGGAGCGGTCGCGCGATACCAACCTCGTGGGCCTCCTGCGCGCGCTGAAATGGACCGACGCGGGGGCGGGGGCGCATCTGAACGCGCGCGATGCCGCGCGCGAGACCGGGCTTGCCGACATCGCCCGGCCCATCGTGACCCAGGACCGCGCCGTGCCGCTCGACTGGACCGACTACAACGGCCACATGACCGAATCGCGCTACCTCTACGCCTTTGCCGATGCCACCGACCGGTTCATGGAGATGATCGGCTGCGACGCCGATTACATCGCGGCCGGCCACAGCTATTTCACCGCCGAGACCCATATCCGCCACCTCGCCGAAGCCCATGCCGGCCAGCGCTTCCGCATCGAGACCACGGTGCTGGACGGCGCGGGCAAGAAGATGCACCTGTTCCACCGGATGCTCTCGGGCGAGACCCTGCTGGCCACCGGCGAGCACCTGCTGCTCCACGTGAGCCTTGAGACCCGCCGCTCCTGCCCGCCCGGCCCCGACGTGGCGCACCACCTGTCCCGGATCGCCAGGGCCCACGCGGCACTGCCCCGCCCCGACGGCGCGGGCCGCGCCGTGGGACAAAGGCCGGGCTGACGGCTTCGGGCGGGGCAGGGGGGGGCTCTGCCCCCCGTCCTTCGGACTCCCCGGCGTTAGCCGGGGCGAAACACCCTCCAACGGCCGTTCACCCGAACTCTCCCTGGCAGAACCAGCCCGAGGACATCTCGCCG
>JBNGDM010000381.1:0-2617 GCA_049975105.1 Rhodovulum sp.
GAACGGGCCATGACGGCGCTTGCCCGCGTGCGGATGGAAGGCTTTGCCGATCGCGGTGTCGATGCCCTTTCCGGCGGCCAGCGTCAGCGCGTCGCGCTGGCGCGGGCCCTGGCGACGGAGCCTGATATCCTGTTGCTGGACGAGCCGCTTTCTGCGCTCGATCCGGTCCTGCGCGACGATATCCGCACCGAATTGCGCGCGCTGCTCGAGCCTCTCGACATCACCACGCTCATCGTCACCCATGACAAGGCCGATGCCTTCGTCCTCGCCGACCGGATTGTCATGCTTTCGGGGGGACGGATCCTGCAGGAAGGCACGCCGCGCGATCTCTATGATCGGCCGGCCCATATCGAGGTGGCGGCGTTTTTCGGCGCGGTCAACACACTGTTCGATGCAGCGAGCGACGGTGGAACCGGGCCTATCCTGCGGCCCGAGGATCTGCGCCTTGCCGAGAACGCCGCGCGCGCCGATCTGACGATCACTGTCGGGCGGCAGCTCTATCTTGGCGATCGGTTACGGGTGATGGGGCTGACGGCGGACGGAACAAGCGTGACCGTCGATCTGCCCAAGGCCACCGGTATGCGGGATGGCGATGTTCTGCATCTCAACCTGCCGCCGGGCCACCGCGACCGTGCGGCCGCGCCTCTGCTCAGCCTTCCGGGACGGTCATGACCGCCTCGGCCGGCATGTACGCGATCCCGACCCGGCGACGGCAGCGCGCCGGAGCGCGAGCCGAACGCTTTTGGGCCTGGGTCGAGCCGGTTCTCGTCTGGTCTCCGGCGGGGCTGCTACTGATACCGCTCCTCTTTCTCGCGATTGGGTCGTTCACAGCCCGTTGGGACAGTCGGGGCCTTTCGGGTCTCTCGCTCGACGCCTATGCTACGATCTGGTCAACGGCGCAGGGTGAGATCGGCTTCAGCCTGCTTCTCGCCATCGGTGTGAGCACGATCAATCTTTTGCTCGGGGTGCCGCTTGGTGTGCGCCTCGCGCAGGGCGGGCGGCGCGGGCAGGTTCTGGTCAAGGCCATCGTGAGCATGCCGATAGTGCTGCCGCCGATGATCGTGGCGATGGGTCTGGTCCTTGCCTGGCCGCGCTTGATCGGAAGCTGGGAAATCCTGATGTTGGCTCACCTTGTGTGGACCTTCCCTTTCGTGGTCTGGCCAGTGATGACGGCGATGATGGCGCTTGATGCACCCACGCTTGCGGCCGCAGCGCGCACGCTCGGTGCGTCTGAATGGGCGATCTTTACCCGCGTGATCGTTCCCAATCTGCGCAATGCGATCCTGTTGGCTTGGTCGATGACCTTCATCATGTCCTTTGCCGAGATCAACGGGTCGCTGTTTCTCGCCTCGGCGGGCAGTCACCCGGTCGGCGTGGGACTGCTCGAAAGTTTTCTCAATCTCGAAATCAGAGTGGCGGCGGCCTATACGGTCCTGTTCCTGCTTGTGCTGACACCGGTCTTTCTGCTGACTGTGCGACGCGGCGCGAAATAGTCGCAAAGATGCGGTGCGCGGGGGTTTCCGGTATGCCTGCCCCCCGAACGATAGCGCTATACGGTTGTCTGAGGCCCTTGAATGGGTTCCTTCCTCAATCTGTGTGGTGCAACTATCCTGAAACTGGAAAAATCAGGAGGGATAGTCACGATTTCGAAGAAGCACTGGTCGCCCGGGAGCGATTTGGACCTGTCGCGGTTTGCCCATTCCTGGGAAAGGGGAGCCATCGCGGTGGAAGATTATTTAACCTGATCTAACGGCAAGGATACGAGGACAGCTACTCGAATCTCGAACAGCTCTTGGCAGGATGGCGTAGAGCTAAAATACATTCGGTTGGTGATGAGTCTGACGGGGCTGGCCATGATCAACCGAAAGTCGAGAGTGCTCTTATGCGGGCCTACGGGCTGCTCGATGCCTTCGCGACGTTGGAAAATTTCGGGTGATCAATGCGACATGACCTTCTTCTTGCCAGTGAAACAAGGCTTCCTTGGATATTGAATTTTCCGATGCTCGCCCGCCGGATCATCTCTCGCATCAATCCGCCCGGATTGCGCACGGGATATGTGGGATGATCTCGTCCAGCATCGACCAGAAGAAGGCAGAGTGCCAATCCGTGGTCGCCCAAGGTGCTCTGACCCTCGAACCAGACTGACGGATGGATATCGAGCATCGGCAATAATTGCCAGGCGGCCTCGATGATGTCGCGGTCTCTGAGTGGTCGGCTTTGTTCCCAGCGGGCATCAAGCAGCATGCGCAAGCCGTCGCCGGCAATGTTGTAAAGGGTCTCAGGCGTCAGAGTGGGAGACGTGGGGCAGGGAGGTGATGGCGGCGCCTCACTGTCTGCAAATTCCTCGCGTTTTGTAGAGTTATCCACAGCACTAGGTTGCTCTACATTTTGAGAGTCTTCTTTGGTGTTCTGTATAAAGGGCCGGAAGTTTTCCGCTGGTTCGCCGGAAGAAAGCCCGTGTTTTTCAAACCAGTCATCGATCCGGTCGCACAGATCGGAACTCGCCTGCAGGTGGGCTGTAAGCTGGTTCAGACCTAGGCGGCTCAAGGCGTCGCTACGTGTGCGTAATCCGAGGTCATCCGGCCACCGATTCCGAAAGTATCCGGCCACCCAATCC
>JBNGDM010000382.1:0-2611 GCA_049975105.1 Rhodovulum sp.
GGTGCAGAGGCCGCCGTCGCGATGTTCCTGACCCAAGATGCCGTCGCACCTGCGGCCCTCCCACTACCGGACCGGTCCGCACGGCGGCTCTGTGACCGGTTGGTCGATCTCGGCGCGGTGCGCGAGCTGACCGGCCGCGACACGTTCCGGCTTTATGGGGTCTGAGCATGAGCATGGCCAGCGAAAGCGGGAACCGGTTTCGCGGTTCGGACATGCGACCACCAAAGTCGGCAAAGGATCACCCTGAAGCGGACCTGGACCGCGAGCTTGCCGACCTGTCGCCCGAGTTGCGCTGGCGGGAATGGATGCGCCGGATCGAGGCGGTGCTCTTCGCCTCTGCCTCGCCGGTGCCGCGCGAGGACCTGGCCCGCGTGGTGGGGCAGGGCGCTTCGGTCGAATTGTTGGTCGAGGACCTCAGTGCCGATCTGGAGGGCCGGGCTTTTGAAGTTGCGCAGGTCGCTGGCGGCTGGATGTTTCGGACGCGTCTCGCCTACGCCCCCGCGATCCGAGCTGCGGCAGATGTTGGGGATCAATGGCTGGACTTGAGTGAATTTGACGTCGCGGTCCTGGCCGCCATCGCCTACCACCAGCCGATCACACGGGACGGGCTGAAGGACATCTTCGGCAAGGAGATCAGCCGCGATCTGATCGGGCGACTGCATGCGCGCGGGTTGATCGGAACCGGCCCAAGGTCGCCGCGGCGTGGAGCACCCTATACCTATGTGACGACGGAGCAGTTCCTGGTCGCGTTCGATCTGGAGTCGCTGCAGGACCTGCCCGATCAGGAGCAGATGGAGGGTGCAGGGGTCATCAATTCGCGGGCATAGCCGTTGCCAATGAAGTGCGGCGGTTAGAACGAAGGCGACCGATGACCTGTTGTAAGGCCGCCAAATCGGGATGTCTGGAGCGCGTCTTTGTACCCGGTGTTGTCTGTGACGTGATCTCTGCACTCAATGATGCCACCAAGTCGGAATGCTTGGGCGCAGCCAGTGCAATGCGGGTCCAGAGATCAATTGCAGGGTGCACGGAACGGTTTTGGAGGTTCGTCATTCCATCGGCCAACTGGCGAAACAATGCGTAGCGGACCCGGTGCGGCAAGCGCGAAATTGACGTCGGCTCGCCATTGAACGTGAAACAAGCCGCTCCAAGCGTTTCGGGCAGGGATGTCTTTCCATGCCGTCCATGTCCCGCAATATGCATTCGAAGCAAATCGTCGATGAGCCGTTCGAGTCGCTGCACATCATACTCGGCGGGCAGGGTGGGTTTTTGGAGATCGGCATCACACCAGACGCAGAAATGTTGCGGCAGAAGGCGGTTTTGTCGAGCAGGCGCAATGCCGCCGCCGCAGGCAGGGCAGTGATCGCGCAAGCGGCATCCATGCCGAAAGCAGGAAACGCGCGTCGCCAGGCTCCAGCCGCGCCGGAAGAACGGTGCACGATCCTCTTTCAGGCATGACGGGCAATATTGCAGGCGATTGACCCGAGCGGTCGATGTGCGGGCATCTCCTGATCCTGTGATCTGCCGCATGCGCAACCGGGCCAGTGGGTCGCGGTGCAAAGCCAGGCCATCAATATCCTCGGCAGGCAACCGGGTTCGCTCGACCAGCAAACTGAGGATTCGCCCGGGAAGGTCTCGGTCAAGCCTCAAAGACCAATCTGCACCTGTGACACCCAAGACCCGCCCAAAATATTGAGGTGGAATTCCATTGGCCATGGCCAGCCGATGCAGCCAGCTCGACAGCAGCTCTCCGGGTGCCGGTGCAACAACGACCGGCCAACCTTGTCCCACCTCATTGCCGTAGTCGCGCGCAGGTGTGACTGTGATCTCGGATGTAGCCTGGGTCACATCATTTCGCGGCGCAAAGGCGCATTTCGGCGTTTCGACAGGGGCGTGTAACCAAGCGAGGTGATGGTCGCTTCAGAAATGTGTTCCTCGCCGTTCCTTATCGCCGTGATAGCCGCGTTGCTCACGATATCGACGACCTCTCCGATCAAGCCCTCTGACAATTCATGGATGATCTCAGCCAGTGACGGTCGCGACAGGTCCGAGCCTCGGGCGAGAGGCATGCTGGTCTCAAGACTATCGAGGAGCGTCGCGAAATCCTCGTCATAGGCCCATCTGGGAACAGGGATCGTATCGAACCGCGATCCCATTTCCTCGGTGTCGTGTACCGCATCATAGACCGCAACCTCGCCGACCAGTACGGGCGAGATATCGTGGACACGTGCGATGCGACGCAGGAACGAAAAGATTGCTTTCACGTCCTGTGGGCGCCCTCGAAGGGCGCTGTGAAACTCATCGAAGATGAGCAGGCGGGGTTTCAAACTGTACAGCAAATGATCCACCTGCTCGCCCGCGCGCGACAGGCTCCGCCAACCAGACGCCTGAGGCGCGCGCAACCCGGCAAGAATGCTGGCATAGAAGTGAGACAGCCCGGCACCCTCTCGGGTCTGGATCACCCAGATCCTTTGACGTTCTGACTGACGCAAATGTTCAATCACGAAGCGTTCGGCGATCATCGTCTTGCCATTATGATAAGGGCCCGTCAGCAAGAGCCCTCTGGGGCGCAAAGCTACTGGCCGATCGAGCAGCAGACGCATGGCGTCATGGG
>JBNGDM010000383.1:0-2610 GCA_049975105.1 Rhodovulum sp.
CACCTCGTCGACGAGGAGGACCTCGTGGTGCCGATCCTGTTGCGCCACGGCGCGGCGCTTGCGGACTGAACCCGCGCGGGTTTGATCGGGGTCAAGGACACCCGTTCCGCGCGGCTCCTAGGCTTGACCGAACCCATGGGAGAAAGGAGGGCGGAATGACCAACACGCCGCACGAGCTGGCCGAGGACTTTCCGGGACAGGCAAAGCTGATTCACGACCTCAAGGAAAAGGACGCCCATTTCGCGCGCCTGTTCGACGAGTATCACGAAATCAACGGCGCCGTGCACCGGGCCGAAACCGATATCGAGCCGACCGACGACCTGCACCTGACCGAGATGCGCAAGAAGCGGGTCCACCTCAAGGACGAGATCGCCCGCATCCTGCACGACGCCGTGGCCTGATCCGGGCCGTTCCCCGGGCGGCTCAGCCTTCGGCGGCCTCGCCTTCCTTTTCTTCGGCGGGGCCCTCGACCGCGGTGGCGAAATTGTCGAAGAACTGGTCGGCCAGCCGGCGGGCGGTGCCGTGGATCAGCCGTGATCCAAGCTGCGCCAGCTTGCCGCCCACCTCGGCATGCACGTCATAGACCAGTTCCGTGCCGCCGTCCTCGCTGTCTTCCAGGCGCACATCGGCGCGCCCCTTGGCGAACCCGGCGACGCCGCCCTTGCCCTCGCCCGAGATGGTATAGCTTTGTTCCGGCACCAGGTCCGAGACGGTGACCGCGCCGCGAAAGGTCGCCTTGACCGGGCCGACCTTCTGTTTCACCGTGGCCTCGAACCCGTCCGCGATGCTGCCCTCCAGCTCTTCGCAGCCCGGGATGCAGGCCTTCAGCGTGTCCGGGTCGGTCAGGCGCTCCCACACCGCCGCCCGGTCGGCCGCGATGACGCGGCTGCCCGAAAGTTCCATGGATATCCTCCCTGTTCGTTCCCATTTCATTTACGGGCCGGGCAGGCGACTCGTCAAAACTATTCCGCGACCTCGTAGGGCAGCACGCCGCGCCGGTTCGGGTCCACGCTCAGCCGGCGTTCCAGCGGGGGGACCGCGCGCTGGTGGCAATTGCGGCGCTCGCAGATGCGGCAGGAAATGCCGATGGGCTCGAACGCGGCGGAATTCGTCAGGTCCAGGTCGTCGGCGTATACCAGCCGGTCGGCATGCCGGATCTCGCAGCCCAGCCCGATCGCAAAGCGGCGCACCGGCGCGCCCCAGGCGCCCCCCGGCTTGGTCACGTCGCAGGCCAGCGAGAAATAGCGCACCCCGTCGGGTGTCTCGGCCAACTGGCGCAGGAACCGGCCCGGCGTCTCGAAGGCGCGGTGCACGTTCCACAGCGGGCAGGCCCCGCCGAAGCGCGCGAATTGCAGCCGGGTGGCCGAATGGCGTTTCGTGATCGTGCCGGCCTGGTCGACCCGCACGAAATAGAACGGCAGCCCCTTGGCGCCGGGGCGTTGCAGGGTGGACAGCCGGTGCGCGACCTGTTCGACCGAGGCGCCGAACCGGTCGGCCAGCAATTCCAGGTCGTGCCGTGTGTCCTGCGCCGCCTCGAGAAAGCGGGTATAGGGCAGGAGCGCGGCGCCGGCGAAATAGTTCGCCATCCCGATCCGCGCGATATCGCGGGCCTCCTGGGTCTGGAACCGGGCCAGGTCCAGGGTCGCCTCCAGAAGGGGCGATTGTGCCAGAAGTGCAAGCTGATGCAGCAGCTGAAACCGCCGTGTCGCGCCGTTCAGCCGCGCCGAAAGGGTCAGCGCGCGGCGCGGCTCGTCATACAGGCGCACCCCCGGAATATCCCCGGTTTTCAAAGTGATGCCTGCGGCTTCCAGGGCCTCGGCGGCGCGGCGTTCGGATTCCTCGGGGCCGGTGCATGCGCGCGCGAACCGTTCGGCGGCGCGGTCGACCGCATCGATGTAATTGTCGCAATAGTGAAAGAAATCCCGCACCTCTTCCCAGGGTGACGGCTGCAAACCCGCATCCTCGCGCCCCAACGCCTCGTCCAGCGAGGCAAGGCGCTCGTGGCTTTGGCGATAGGCGCGGTGCAGTTCCAGAAAGGCGCGCGCCAGCGCCGGCGCGTTCGAGGCGGCCAGCCGCAGGTCTGCGAGCGGTGGCGCCAGTTCCCCGAACACCGGGTCGGCCAGCGCCTCGCGCATGTCAGAGACCAGCCGTTCCGCGTCGCCCGAGGACAGTTCCGTGACGTCGAACCCGAATTCCGAGGCCAGCGCCAGCAGCACCGTCGAAGAGACGGGGCGGTTGTTGTTCTCCATCTGGTTCAGATAGGGCAGCGAAATGCCCAGCCGCGCGGCGAATTCCTTTTGCGTCAGCCCCAGGCGCGTGCGCGTCTCGCGCAGTTTCACCCCGGCATACAACTTGCGGTTGGCCATTGGCGGCAGGTCCCCTGGTTTGCGGATTTGCGCATGAATGGAGTAGTCTTTGCAAAGCCCGCGCGCAAGCGGGCGCCTCAGCCGTGCGGCGGGCGCGGCGGGTCGCGTGGCGGCCGGGTGGCCAGCGGCCCCTCCAGCCGGTCGATGCGCTGGACATATTGCACCGCCAGCACCGCCAGCACCGAGGTCGCCAGCATGATCGCCAACAGCGGCCAGGGGCCGGTGCCGGGCACCAGCAGGGCAC
>JBNGDM010000384.1:0-2608 GCA_049975105.1 Rhodovulum sp.
TCCCGAGTACGGTGCAGACGTTCTTGTTGATGTTGGCCAGCGTGACTTTCGCGTCAGACCGATCGAGCTTGAGAGTGAAGTCAGGAGGATTCTTGCCAACCGGGATTCCGATGGTCGGACCGTCAGGCGCGAACTCTGCGCGCGGCACGTCGGCAACCTGAGCGAGGATGTCAGTGGGGATCTCGACCAGTTCGTAGAAGGCGCGGTTCTTGAAAAGGCGAAGCTGAATAATGCTGTCTACCGCGCCAGTGTATTCCGCGAACAAGCGCTTGGTCGCTTCTTCACGCAGAGCTGCGCTCCGCATGTCCTGGATCCAAGCCGCCTCGCAAAGCTTCGAGATGTGTAGCAGGCCGACACGAAGGTTGGCTGCCGCCGTCGATTTCAAGCTGATACGCTTGCCGTCGACATCAACGTCCCAGAAACGCTGGCCATCTGGGGCAGGGTTCACCGTGTGGCCGGCAGCCCTTGCTGCACGGACGAATGCCGCCTCGAAAGACGTCATCGCCAGTGGCGCTTTGAGGAAGTAGTGATGGATGAGCAGTGTCGCTCGGAATTCCTTCGCGAATTCCTCGGAAATCAGCGGCGAGGCATCAGGGAACTGAGCTTCGCACGGTCCCCGCATGGCAGACAGCAGCTCATCGACATACCGTCGCTCAGTCTCGTCCAAGGTCAATTCAGGCGGCCTCCCGGACGAAGTCCGTCGATTTCAGGCTCGTGCCCGGAAGGACGAGTTCCTGCATGCCAGGTTGCTCGTTCGTCAGGATCCAGCGGCACAAATGCGCAAGCTGATAGGAAATCAGGGGAGGAACGGCATCTCCGATGTGCCGATAGATGTTCGCAAGAGTTGCACCGTTGAAGCGATAGTTGTGGGGGAACCCTTGCAGCAGTGCCATTTCGGCAATTGAGCAAAGGCGATCATGTTCGGGGTGAGCATATCGCCCGTTTCCGATATGCGCACATTCGCGCTTGATCGTTGGCGCCGGTTTGTCCCACGCCATCCGACCATAAACGTCAGGGTACGAGCCCAAGCGTCCCGACGACACGATGCGCTTCATCGAGCCGGTCATCAGGTAGTCGGAGTCAGGATGCTCTAGGAGATCTATCCACGAACCGCCATTCTTTGGAATGGCTGCGATCCTGCGCTTGACCTCATCCGATGCAAAGCCTGGAAACCGATGATCGGCGTTCTTGGCCCTCGCCGCGACAGAGAGCGCCCGGCGCACTGTCTTGGCGCCCTCTTTGACGGCCCAGCCATCCCACATGCTCTCCAGCGTATAGAGCGGAAGGTGCTCCTTCGCTGCGATGATGATCGAGCGCTCTCGGATCTGAGGCAGCCCAAAGCGATTGAGCATGTAGCTCCTGCCGAAGACATTGTAGCCTCTGTCCTCAAGGCGCTCCCGAAGAGCGCGGTAGTGATGCAGAAAATTGCCGCGGATCAATTCGCGAGCATTCTCCATCACCACGACGTCGGCATTCAGAGCCATCGCGAAGTCGGCGGCCTTGGAAACCAGGCTATTCCGAGGATCATCGCGAAGATGATTCTGCGGATTTGTGCGGCTGAAGCCGGTGCACGGTGGGCAAACGCTTAAGACGTTAACCTCGGTATCGCCAATACCAAGGCATTCCCGAAGTTGTTCCGCTGCCACGTCGGCGAGATCGAGCCTCTTGGGGTCGATTCCAATGTTGTTTCGGTAGGTCGTGTTGCACTGAAGGCGGCCGTTGCCGGCGGTCGGCTTTCCAATTTCCGCATCAGCTGCACCGATCACCTTGAAGGACCCGTGAGCTTTGAACCCATAGGACATGCCGCCCGCTCCGGAAAACAGGTCGACTACGCTGATGCTCTCACGCTCCATGGTCACGGCTCACAGTGTCACTTCCAAATTAAGTATCTGCTAACGAAGAATCTGGCAACATCTTGTGCGTCCCGGAGCGCTCCAGCCAACGCGCAACCGCCATGACGGCGTCCCCGGAGCGCAGTTCACACTCCCAGACCACAAGGGCGCTCCAGCCGAGATGTTCGAGACGCTCAAGATTCCTCGCGTCACGGGATCTGTTGCTCTCGATCTTGTCGCGCCAGAACTCGGTCCTCGTCTTCGGCAGCTTCGCGGCGGGACAATTGTGCCCGTGCCAGAAGCAGCCATTCACGAAGACCACGGCATGACGACCGGGGAAGGCAAGATCGGGCGTACCGGGTAGGTCGCGACGGTGTAGCCGATAGCGGTAACCCAGAGCGTGCAGCCCTCGCCGGAGGAACAGCTCTGGCTTGGTGTTCTTCGAGCGGACAGCTGCCATCATGCGGCTACGCTCTTCCGGACTCACGATGTCCATCAATTTGCTCGGCTCGTAGTTCCTGGCTGCCCGTCCATGTCTACCGGAGAGCCTCGACATCGGCCACCGGCCTTCGCTGCCGGTTCGCTCATGACGTGCGTAACCACGCCGACCGGATCACGCGCCCGGCTTCGGCTCCGGGTCGCACCGGCACCGAAGCCACTCCCTCCACCTCCTCGTTCAGCCTGAGCCCCATGCTGATCAGCCCGTGCAGGGCGGCGTGGGCGTAGACGAAGGTGTCGAGGGCCTCGTTGCGCTCGCCGTCGCGCTTGGGCTGCCA
>JBNGDM010000385.1:0-2605 GCA_049975105.1 Rhodovulum sp.
GCCCCCCGCCCCCGCCGCAATAACCAACGGATCGTCCCAGGCGTAGGCCTGCCCCCCGATCACGATGTCCTTGCCGATCTCGATCATCGCCGCCCGAACAGCCTTTCGATATCCGACAGCTTCAACTCCACATAGGTAGGCCGGCCATGGTTGCACTGGCCGGAATGGGGTGTCGCCTCCATCTCGCGCAACAGCGCGTTCATCTCGTCGGCCCGCATCCTGCGGCCCGAGCGGATCGAGCCGTGGCAGGCCACGCGCGACAGGATCGCCTCGATTCGCGCTTGCAGAGTCTGGCTGTCCCCCAGATCGGCCAGTTCGTCCAGAATGTCGCGAACCAACGCGCCCGCGTTCACCTCGCCCAGAACAGCCGGCGTCTCGCGCACCGCGACGGCGCCTGGCCCGAACGGTTCGACGCTCAGACCCAGGCGGGCCAACGTGTCGGCATGATCCATCAGCCGGGCCACATCGCCTTGGGACAGATCCACGATTTCCGGGATCAGAAGCGCCTGCGCCGCGACGCCGTTTTCGGCCATCTGGCGTTTCAGCTTTTCATAGACCAGCCGTTCATGGGCCGCGTGCTGATCGACGATCACGAGGCCTGTTTCGGTCTGGGCAATGATGTAGTTTTCGTGGATCTGCGCGCGCGCCGCCCCCAGCGGCAGCGCCTCAGACGCACCCGCGGGTTCGGCCTCCTCGAACCGGGCGTTCGGATCGGCGAAGCCCGGTGCCAGCGGCGCGGGGGCTTGGGCGACCCGTGCAGCGGTCAGCGCGCCGGGCGAGGGGCGGTCCATCTGGTACACGCGGGGGGCGGCGGTCACGGGTTCGGGCCGCATGGCGCCCAGCGTCTCGCCCGCCAAGGTGCTGGAGGCGCGATGCCCGGCCCCGGCCAACGCATGGCGTAGCGCCGACACGATCAACCCGCGCACAAGCCCGGGTTCGCGGAACCGCACCTCGGCCTTGGCGGGGTGCACGTTCACGTCAACGAAATGCGGGTCGCATTCCACGAACAGCGCGGCGGCGGCATGCCGGTCACGGCTGAGGAAATCCATATAGGCCCCGCGCAGGGCGCCGATCAGCAGCTTGTCCCGCACCGGGCGCCCGTTGACGAACAGGTATTGCGCCACCGCCGAGCCGCGCGAATAGGTCGGCAGCGCGGCATAGCCCACCAGCGCCACGCCCTCGCGCTCGGCGTCGATCCTCAGCGCATTCTCGGCGAACTCCGCGCCCAGAACGCGCGCCAGCCGCCCGCGCAGAGCGTCGAACAGGTCGCCCGATTCAGCATCCGCCCGGAAGGTGACGCGCCCCTCGCCGCCGTCCGACACGTCGCGCAGCGTGAAACCCACGCAGGGTTCGGCCATGGCCAGCCGCTTGACCACGTCGGAAATCGCCTGGGCCTCGGCCCGGTCGGTACGCAGGAATTTCAGCCGCGCGGGCGTGGCGAAGAACAGGTCTCGCAATTCGACAACCGTGCCGCGATTCAGCGCCGCCGGCGTGACCGGCCCCATCTGCCCGCCCGCGACTTCGATCCGGGCGGCCTCGGCACCCGGTGCGCGCGAGGTGATTGTCAGCCGCCCGACGGCCCCCAGCGACGGCAGCGCCTCGCCACGAAAGCCGAAGCTCGCGATGTTCAGAAGATCGGTACCGTCGATCTTGGACGTGGCGTGCCGCGCCAGAGCCAGCGGCAGGTCCTGCGCCGTCATGCCGTGCCCGTCATCGGTGACGCGGATCAGCGTCTTGCCGCCATGGGCAATGGCCACCTCGATCCGGCGCGCGCCCGCGTCCAGCGCGTTTTCCACCAGTTCCTTGACCGCCGAGGCAGGCCGTTCTACCACCTCGCCAGCCGCAATCCGGTTGATCGCACCTTCGTCGAGCTGACGAATGCGGGGCAAATCGGCGCTTATATTGGGGTTGGGCGAGTTCATACCACAAGGGTTAGCACGCCCAGCCCGATTCTGCCACTAGGTTCAGTTGGTGGTTTCCAGCCCCTCTGGACGCCCGACCACCACGAAATGCAAGCGGTCCGGCTGCAACAGCTTACCCGCCACGCGCCGCACATCCTCCAGCGTCACCGCCATGATCTTGTCGTTGCGGGTGTTTACGTAATTGGGGCTCAGCCCTTCCATCTGCATGCCGACGAGGATGCGCGCTATAGGGGCGTTCCCGTCGAAGCGCAGCGGATAGGCGCCGGTAAGGTAGGTCTTGACGTCCTCCAGCTCCTGCTTGGTCACGCCGCTTTCGGCCATCTTCGCCCATTCGGCGCGGATCACCGCGATCGCCTCGGCAATGTTCTCGTTGCCCGAGGCGACCTGGCCCAGCACCAGCGCGGCGTAATCCATCGGGTAAAGATAGGAATAGACGCCATAGGTCAGGCCACGCTTGACCCGCACCTCCTTCATCAGGCGAGACTCGAACCCGCCTGCGCCCAGCACCTCGTTCATAACATAGGCGGCGAAGAAATCCGGGTCGTTGCGCTCAATTCCCTCGTGGCCGAACACCGCGACCGATTGAGGCGTATCGAAAGGCACGACGGTCACGCCGCCGTCCAGTTTGTACGGGGCCTGTTCGGGCAGCGGCGCGCCAGTCTCGGGCAGACCGTCGAACAGCC
>JBNGDM010000386.1:0-2594 GCA_049975105.1 Rhodovulum sp.
GCCGTCCAGCCCGTCCCAGGCGGCCAGGATGCGCGCCTTGCGCTCGGGTTCCTCGACCGTAGCCAGCGCCCCAATCTTGGCCATCCAGTCCGACAGGCTGGCGGTGCTGGTTCCGGTCGCGGGCGGCAGGACCAGCGCGATGGTCTCGGCCAGGTCGCCCACCACCGGGTAACATTCCTCGAACAGCCACAGCGGCAGCCCCGCGCGTTCCGCCGCCCATTCCCTCAGCCGGGTGGTCGTCACCGCCCGGCGCGGCCTGCGGCCGGAGAGCAGGGCCACGGTCCACAGCCGGTCATCCTCGGGCGCCTCGGCGAAATAGGCGGCCAGCGCGTCGACCTTGGCGGTGGTTTTCGTCGTGCGGTCCAGCGCGGTGAACAGGGCGGCGAAACGCTTCATGCCTCGTCCTCGGCCCGGTCCAGGCTTTCGCCTTCAAAGGCGGTCTGGACGATTTCCGCGTCATAGCCCTGCTCGGCCAGCCAGCGGCGAAAGACCGACGTATAGCCGTGGGTAACGAAGACCCGTTCGGCCCCGGTTTCGCGGATCGCGGTGTTCAGCCCCGCCCAGTCGGCATGGTCGGACAGGATGAACCCCCGGTCGGCGGCCCGCCTGCGGCGCACGCCCCGAAGCGCCATCCAGCCCGAGGCGAAGCCGGTGGCGGCCGGCCCGAAGCGCCGCGCCCAGGGGCCACCCAGCGCCGAGGGCGGCGCGAGGACCAGCGCGCCCGCATGGGCCTTGAGGTCGGTGTCGGGGGTGACCGGCACGGTTTCGGGCAGCGCGATGCCCTGGGCACGCATCACCGCGCAGGTTGCCTCGACTGCGCCATGGGTCAGGATCGGGCCGGTCGCGGCATCCACCCCCGCCAACAGCCGCTGCGCCTTTCCCAGCGCATAGGCGCCGAGCAGCGTGAACCGACCCTGGGC
The DNA here is from genome assembly GCA_049975105.1 of Rhodovulum sp. Lineage (GTDB taxonomy): Bacteria > Pseudomonadota > Alphaproteobacteria > Rhodobacterales > Rhodobacteraceae > Rhodovulum. The sequence continues at coordinate 921 of JBNGDM010000386.1, forward strand.
CGCGTTGGCGGCCCACCAGGCGTTGATCTCGGAGAAGACCTCGGCCTGCGGGGCCCATTTGAACACCGGCAATCCGAAGGTGCATTCGCTGATGAAGGCATGCGCGCGCACCGGCTGGAACGGCTCGGACAGGCCATCCTCCTCCAGCTTGTAATCGCCCGAGACGACCCAGACCTCGCCGCCGACCTCCACCCGGATTTGCGCGGAACCCGGCACATGCCCAGCCGGATGGAACGACACCGTCGCATCGCCGATCCGCCGCGCCTCGCCATAGCGCACGGTCTCCAGCGCGATGTCGCCCAGCCGGTGGCGCATCACCGGGGCGGCGGGCGCGGTCGCCAGGTAGCGGCGATGGCCGGGGCGGGCGTGGTCGGCGTGGCCATGGGTGATCAGCGCGCGGTCCACCGGATGCCAGGGGTCGATGAAGAAATCGCCCGCTGGGCAATGGATGCCGCGCTCGGTAAAGGTCAGGACGGACATGGGGCGCAGTATAGGGCGCGCGGCGCGGCGCGCCATGGGTCGGGCCGGATCAGGCCCGCAGCGCGTCCGCGTCGCCGCGTGCGGCCAACGGCCGGGGCGGTGCGGCGTGGCGGGCGAAATGTTCGGCGGTTTCGTCGAAGACGCGGGCGCGGGTGGGGGCGCCCTCCATCATCACCTCATGGCGCGCGCCCGCGACCTCGCGAAGCGTGCCCGCGGCCCAGGCGCCTTTGAGCGTGCGGATCGCGTTGGGGCAGACGATGCGTTCCTCGCTGCCCAGATAGGTCAGCGCGGGCACCGCGGGCGGGGCCATGCGCACCAGCGCACGGGTTTCGCGCAACGCCTCGTGCAGCCAGGTCAGGCTGGGCCCGCCCAGCGCCATCTCGGGGCGCGCGGCGATCTGTCGGCGCATGTAGCCGAACATCTCGGGGTCGGCGGTCAACTCGTTCTCGTCGAAGCCGCTGGCGACAACATAGGCGTCGCCCCCGCGTCCCGGCGTCACCCGGCCGCCAAGGCCCAGCGGGCGGCTGGCGGCGCTGATCATCCAGGCGGCGGGGCGCATCAGCGGCGTCATCCTTATGCCCCACATCGGCGCGGTGAACACCGCCGAGGCCACGTCCAGCCCGCCATGGAGCGCGCGCAGGCCGATGCAGCCGCCCATGGAATGGGCCAACAGGTGGAACGGGCGCGGCAGGCCCAGCGCCGCCGCCGCGGCGGTCACGGCCTCGACATCGCGCTGATAGGCGTCGAAGCGGTCGACATGGCCCAGGATCGGGTCGTCGTGCAGCCGGTCGGCCAGCCCCTGGCCGCGCCAGTCGACCGCCACCGTGGCAAAGCCGCGCGCGGCCAGGTCGGCGGCGGCGCGGCCGTATTTTTCGGCGTATTCGGTGCGGCCGGGAAACAGCAGCACCGTGGCCCGCGCGCCCTGCGCACCCCAGACGGCGATGCGCAGGCGCACGCCATCGGGGGCCAGGACCCAGAACGCGGCCGCGTCCCCGGGCCCCTCGGCGATGTCGTTGTAAAGCGGCGCTGGTTCCATCTGGGCGAGGTTAGGTCATGTGAATATCTGGGCAAGCTGCATGGCCTTGCCCATGTCGCCCTCGATCTTGAGCTTGCCGGTCATGAAGGCGGCGGTCGGGTTCAACTCGCCCTCCATCATCGAGCGGAACGTGTCCAGCGTGGCGAGCAGGGTGACGT
>JBNGDM010000387.1:0-2567 GCA_049975105.1 Rhodovulum sp.
GGGCGGCGCCCCCCGGGCGGGTCGGCCCGGCGACAGCCGGGGCGAAACCCGAAACCACGAGGTCGGGCGTTGAAAAACCTCAGCCCGCGCCGCCCGGCAACCCGCGGCGGCCCGGCAACTCGCCCATGATCCGGCGCCGGTCGGCGGGGCTCATCCGGGTCCAGGCGGTGATTTCGTCAATGGACCGAAAACAGCCCGTGCAAAGGCGGCTTTTCGCGTCCACGACGCAGACCCTGGTGCAGGGGCTTTCGATGGCGCCGGTCGGCCGGGCAGGGCGGTCTTCGCTCATGGCGCGTCCTTCAGATGGCGCAATCGGTCCAGGAACCCTTGCAGGATATAGCCCGCCGCCACGTGGTCAATCACTTCCGCGCGGCGCTTGCGCGAGGCATCGGCCTCCAAGAGCGCGCGTTCGGCGGCGACGGTCGACAGGCGTTCGTCCCAGAACCCGATAGGCAGGTCGGTCAGCCGCGACAGGTTGCGGGCAAACGCGCGGGTCGACTGGCAGCGCGGCCCCTCGGTTCCGTCCATGTTGCGCGGCAGGCCCAGCAGAAGGCCCGCCGCCCCGCGCCCCCCGGCGATCTCCAGAACGCGCCCCGCGTCCTGCGTGAACTTCTTGCGCCGGATCGTCTCCAGCGGCGTGGCGACCGACCGGAACGCGTCCGACACCGCCACGCCCACCGTCTTTTCCCCGAAATCCAGCCCGATCAGCGCGCCGTCGCGGGGCAGGGCGGCGGCAAAGGCCTCGGGCGTGTCGAAGACGCTCACTCGGCGACGCCGGCGGCCTGGGCGGCCGCGCGCACGGTGTCCAGCGCCTCGGGGTGCGGCGCAAAGACCTGTTGCGCCTCGGCCCAGATCGCACCGGCCTGCCCGGTATCGCCCAGGATGCCCAGCGCGCGGATCAACTGGGCCCATTCCTCGGGGCTGCCGCCCTGGCGCGCCAGCCTGTCGGACAGGCCCGCGACCATGTTGCGGATCATCTCCTGGCGCTGTTCGGGCGTCATCTCGGCGGCGGCCTCCATGTCCTCGGCCGAAGGACCGCGCAGGTCGGCGCCCTCGCCCTCGGGCAGGGGCGGCGGGGTATAGTCGTCATCGCCCGCATACCAGGCCAGGTCCGCGATCTGGTTGCGCACCGGCTCCAGCCAGGGGTCGCCTGCCTCGGACACGGTCAGAAGCTCGCGCCAGACGCGGAAGGCGATATCGGGCCGGCCGGTCTGGATATGCATCAGCCCCCAGTAATACAGCGCCGTGCCGTTGCGCGGGTCGCGGTTCAGTGCGTTTTCCAGCACGGCTTCGGCCTCGGGCGAGACATAGCCCGCGGCGGCCAGCACCATCATGTCGGCCATGGTGGCGTAATCCTCGGCGGTGGCGCGCCCCTGTTTCAGCTCGATCGCCTTGGACTGGGCGGCGTAGGCGGCCTTGAAATTGCCCAGCGCGGCCTCGTTGCGCGCCAGCAGCAGGTAGCCGCGCAGATCGTCGCCGCGTTCGGCCACCACCGCGCGCAGCCGGTCGACCAGTTTCAGGTGCTCGGGGTCGGGCGCGGGCATCGGGATCGGCGGGGCTTCGGCCTCGGCCTCGGCCTGGCGCATACGCTCTGCGCGGAAGTCGGCCGCCTCGGCGATGCGCGCCTTGATCGGCTGGTCGCTGTAGCCCGGCGCCCCGATGGTGCTGTAGAGGGCCCAGCCGCCGCCCACCAGCGCCACGACCAGCGCCGCCCCGACCGCCAGGCTGACCGTTTTCGGGGCCTGGTCGCTGCCGTCCTGCTCCTTGAGCTTGCGGTCGGCCTCCAGCACCCGGCGCGAGACCTCGGTGCGGATGCGCCCGGCCTCTTCCTCGGTGATGACGCCGCGGGCCAGGTCCTTGTCCACTTCGCGCAGCTGCTCGCGATAGACGCGCAGGTCGTAAGCGGCGGGCGGCTCGTCGCCGGACCGGCCGCGGATCAGCGTGACGGTCAACAGCCCCGCGATCACGGCGGACAGCCCCAGGGCGACGATCGTGAAGAGCATGAGGTTCCACCCCTTTTTCTGCCTCACCCGCCGATCTATTACGGGCGGGCCGGAATCGGAAGGGCAAAGCGTCCGCCCGCCCGACCCCGCCGCCCCATGTCGCGTTCCTTCGACGGCATGCCGCTGGCGGGCAGGGGGCGGGGCCGGTCCCGGTGCATGAAGGGCCTGCGAAAGCCCGCCAAACAAGGGGGTGCCTCTGGCCATGAAACGCTACTCCGCCTTCGCCGTCGCCCGCGAGGCCGCGCGCTATCACGCCGGTTGGGAACGGGCCTGGCGCTCTCCGGCGCCGAAATCTCACTATGATGTGATCGTCGTGGGGGCCGGCGGCCACGGGCTGGCGACCGCCTATTACCTCGGGAAACGCTTCGGCATCCGCAATGTCGCGGTGATCGAGAAGGGCTGGCTGGGCGGCGGCAACACGGGCCGCAACACCACCATCATCCGCTCGAACTACCTGCAGGACCCCTCGGCCGCGATCTACGAGAAATCGCGCAGTCTCTACGAGGATCTGTCCCAGGACCTGAACTACAACGTCATGTTCAGCCCCCGCGGCGTGCTGATGCT
>JBNGDM010000388.1:0-2546 GCA_049975105.1 Rhodovulum sp.
CCCTGGTACAACGGCGTGGGCGTCGTCCTGTACGTCTCGGGCATGATGATCTCGGCCTTCGCGATCCGCACGCTGGGGGCCGGCGGATGACCCTGTCTTGGTTGCAGATCGTCCGGCTTGGCCTGGTGCAGATGTGCCTTGGTGCCATCGTGGTGCTGACTTCGTCGACGCTGAACCGGCTGATGGTGGTGGAACTGGCGCTGCCCGCGATCCTGCCGGGCCTGCTGGTCGGGCTGCATTACGCGATCCAGATCACCCGGCCGAGCTGGGGCTTTCTGTCGGATACCAAGGGCCAGCGCACCCGGTTCATCATCGGCGGCATGGCCATTCTGGCGCTGGGCGGCTTCTCGGCCGCGCTGGGCGTCGTGGTGATGGAGGGCAACCACCTCGCCGGCCTCGCGATCTCGATCCTTGCCTATGCGCTGATCGGGGTGGGAGTCGCGGCCTCGGGCACGTCGCTGCTGGCGCTCTTGGCCACGGCGACCGCGCCCGACCGGCGCGCGGCGGCGGCCACGATCACCTGGCTGATGATGATCGCGGGCATCGCGATCACCGCCGGCACGGTCGGCGCCTTCCTCGACCCGTATACGCCCGCCCTGCTGCTGAAGATCGTCGCCACCGTCACCATCGGCGCGGTGATCGTGACCACGCTGGCCGTCTGGGGCGTGGAAAAACGCGTCGTGGCCCGGCGCGAACCCGACGAGATGCCGTTCTGGGAGGGTTTCAAGGAAGTCTGGGCCGAACGCCGCGCGCGCATCTTCACGCTGTTCGTGTTCCTGTCGATGTCGGCCTATTTCATGCAGGAACTGATCCTGGAGCCCTATTCCGGCCTCGTCTTCGACTTCACGCCCGGCCAGTCCACCCAGCTTTCGGGCGCCCAGCATGGTGGCGTGTTCCTGGGCATGATCGTGGTCGGCGTCGGCAGTTCGGTGCTGCGTATCGGCGCACTTCGGTCCTGGGTGATCGTGGGTTGCCTCGGATCGGCCACGGCGCTGGTCACCATCGCCGCCATGGGCAATTACGGCGCGCACCTGCCGCTGACGCCTGCGGTGATCCTGATGGGCTTCTTCAACGGCATGTTCACGGTGGCCGCGATCAGCGCCATGATGGCGCTGGCCGGCGAGGGCCGCGGCGAACGCGAGGGTACGCGCATGGGCCTCTGGGGCGCGGCGCAGGCGATTGCCGCCGGGTTCGGCGGCTTGTTGGGCGCGGCCGCGGCCGACACCATGCGCACCATGATTGACGACGCACCGGCCTTTGGCGCGGTGTTCCTGACCGAGGCGATCCTCTTCGTGCTGTCCGCCTGGATGGCGCTGAGGATCATGGATTCCAACCGACCAACAACAGAGAACGCGGGCCTGGTCCCGGGGGAGTGAAGCACATGATCTATGACGTCGTCGTCGTTGGAGGCGGCCCCGCCGGGGCCACGGCAGCCGAGGACCTTGCCCGGTCGGGCAAGAAAGTCGCCCTGATCGATCGCGAAGGGCGGATCAAACCCTGCGGCGGCGCGATCCCGCCGCGCCTGATGCGGGATTTCGACATCCAGGACCAGCAGCTTGTGGCCAAGATCGACACCGCGCGCATGATCTCGCCCTCGGGCCGCTTCGTCGACATCCCGATCGAGAACGGCTTCGTCGGCATGGTCGACCGCAAGGATTTCGACCCCTTCCTGCGCGCCCGCGCCGAACGCGCCGGGGCCACGCGGTTCACCGGCACCTTCCTTCGGATCGAACGCGAAGAAGAAAAAACCTTCCTCGTGTTCCGCGACAAGCAGTCCAAGGAAGAGGTGCGCCTGCAGACGAAATTCATTATCGGGGCCGATGGCGCCCGGTCGGACGTGGCCCGCACCGAGGTGCCCGGCGGCGACAAGATCCCCTACGTGATCGCCTATCACGAGATCATCGACGCCCCGATGGCGGTGGGCAACTATCAGCCGAACCGCTGCGACGTGATCTATGACGGGCGCATCAGCCCCGATTTCTACGGCTGGGTCTTCCCGCACGGCCATACCTGCTCGGTCGGCATGGGCACGGGCGTCGACGGGTTCGACCTGAAACAGGCGACCGCGGACCTGCGCAAGATGGCCGGGCTCGACCAGGCCGAAACCATCCGCAAGGAAGGCGCGCCGATCCCGCTGCGCCCCATGGACAAGTGGGACAATGGCCGCGACGTGGTCGTGGTTGGCGACGCCGCGGGCACCGTCGCGCCAAGTTCGGGCGAGGGCATCTACTACGCCATGTATGGCGGGCGCATCGGCGCGATGGCCGTCTCGGCGGCGCTGGCCTCGGGGCGTGCCTCCGACCTCAAGCTGGCGCGCCAGATGTTCATGAAAGATCACAAGATGACCTTCCGCGCGCTGCAAAGCATGCAGGACGCCTATTACCACAGCGACGAACGGCGCGAACGCTTCGTGTCGCTCTGCCATGACGTGGACGTCCAGACGCTGACCTTCGAAAGCTACATGAACAAGAAGCTGACGAAGAAGCGCCCGCTTGCCCATCTCAAGATCGGGGTCAAGAACGTAGCCCACCTGACCGGCCTCGTGC
>JBNGDM010000389.1:0-2538 GCA_049975105.1 Rhodovulum sp.
AGCTGGAACAGATGCTAAAGATGGGCGGCATGGAGGGCATCATGGGCATGATGCCCGGCATGGGGAAAATGTCCAAGCAGATGGAAGAGGCGGGCTTCGACGATTCGATCCTGCGCCGCCAGATCGCGCTGATCAATTCCATGACCAAGAAGGAACGCGCCAACCCGCAGATTCTTCAGGCCAGCCGCAAGAAGCGGATCGCCAAGGGCGCGGGACTTGAGGTGCCGGAGCTCAACAAGCTTCTCAAGATGCACCGGCAGATGTCCGACATGATGAAGAAGCTTGGCAAGAAGGGCGGCCGCGCCATGCTGAAAAAGGCGATGGGCGGGCTCTTCGGCAAGGGCGGGATGCCCGACATGGGCAACATGGATCCCAAGGCGCTGGAAGAGGCCGCGCGCAAGATGGGCGGCGGCATGCCCCCGGGCATGGGCGGCGGCATGGACCTGCCGCCGGGTCTTGGCGGATTCGGCGACAAGAAGAAGTGACGCACGCGGCCGCCATATCCGATCCGATGACGATCGAGATCCGCTGCCCGGTTCTGGAAACGGAACGGCTGGTCCTGCGCGGACCGAATGCCCGGGATTTCCCCGTCCTGCGGGCGTTCTATGCGTCGGACCGGTCCCGTTTCGTCGGCGGTCCCAAGTCGGCCGAGGATGCGTGGCGTCAGCTTGCCACCGAGATCGGGCACTGGACGCTGCGCGGCTATGGCCGCTGGGTCGCCGAAGAAAAAGCATCGGGGGCGGCGGCCGGGCTGATCGGGCTCTGGAATCCCGAGGGCTGGCCCGAACCGGAAATCGGCTGGGACCTGTTCGAGGGTTTCGAGGGCAAGGGCTATGCGACCGAGGCCGCCCGTGCGGCACGCGATCATGCCTATGGCGTTATGGGCTGGTCGACCGCGATCAGCCTCGTCGCGCCGGAGAACACGCCCTCGGCGCGCGTGGCCGAACGGCTGGGCGCGCAGCCGGAACGCACCCTGGCGCTGGAGCGCTTCGGCACCGTCACGATCTATCGTCACCCGGCGGCAGGGGCCGTGCAGTAATGGCCCATACCGCGATCCCCGTCATCGAAACCGAGCGGCTGGTCCTCAAGGGACCGGAACCGCAGGATTATCCGAATTTCGAGGCGACCTTCACCAGCTACCGCGCGCGGTTCATGGGCGGGCCGCTGTCCGAATACGAAAGCTGGATGCTCTATGCCGCCGAGATCGGGCATTGGCAGATCCACGGTTTTGGCATGTGGATGATCCACGAACGGGACACCGGCGCCACCTGTGGCATGGCGGGCGGCTGGTATCCCAAGGGCTGGCCGGAGAAGGAAATCGCCTGGGTGATCTGGCCCAGCGTCGAGGGCCGCGGCATCGCGCTGGAGGCGGTGCACGCGGTGCGCGGCTGGCTGTACGACCGGATGGGCTGGGACACGGCCGTCACCTATGTCGATCCCAAGAACGTCGCCTCGGTCCGGCTTTGCGAACGGCTGGGCGCCGAGATCGACGCGGCGGCCGACACCGTCGACAGCCACGACATCGCCTATCGCCACCCTTCGCCCGAGCGGCTGGGCTCCAGCCAGCTTGCCGATGGGATCGAGATCGAGATCCGCAATTACATCGACCCGGTCTTCCGCACGAAAGGAGTGCCCCTTGACTGACGACGCCACCCGCGCCGCCGAGGTTTTGGCCGAGCACCGCGCCAGCATCGACCGGCTGGATGCGATCCTTGTCTACACGCTGGGCGAGCGGTTCAAGCACACCCAGGCGGTGGGCCGGCTCAAGGCGCTGCACGGGCTGCCGCCTTCGGACCCCGCGCGCGAGGAAAACCAGATCGCCCGGCTCGAGGCATTGGCCCGCGAGGCCGATCTCGACCCGGAATTCGCCAAGAAATTCCTGGCCTTCATCATCCAGGAAGTCATCCGTCACCACATCGAACACCAGAAATAGGCGGGTTTTCCGCCGAACGCCAAAAACAGGAGAAACTGACCATGGCACTGAAACTTCGTCTCGCCCGCGGCGGCTCGAAAAAGCGTCCCTTCTACCGCATCGTGGTGGCCGACAGCCGCATGCCCCGCGACGGCCGCTTCATCGAGAAGCTGGGCACCTACAACCCGCTGCTGGCCAAGGACAGCGAGGACCGCGTCAAGATGGACCTCGACCGGGTGAAGCACTGGATCGGCCAGGGCGCCCAGCCGACCGACCGCGTCGCCCGCATGCTGGAAGCGGCCGGCGTGCTGGCCAAGAAGGAACGCGCCAACCCCAAGAAGGGCGAACCCGGCGCCAAGGCCAAGGAACGCGCCGAGGAAAAGGCCGCGAAGGCTGCCGAGGCTGCGGAAGGCACCGCGGAATAAACCGTGGGCCTGCACGCCCCATGCCGCGACCGGTTCACCGCCGCCTTCCGCGATCAGCTGCACGAGCTGATGCGCTGGCGGCGGGATGTCCGGCATTTCCGCACGGACCCGGTGGACGAGGCGGTGCTCGCGCGCTGCCTCGACGCCTTCCGGCTGGCCCCCTCGGTGGGCTTGTCGGAACCCTGGCGCATCCTGCGGGTG
>JBNGDM010000390.1:0-2534 GCA_049975105.1 Rhodovulum sp.
CGATCACGCTGGCCTGGTCGGGCTATGACGAGATGCTGCGGCTGATCTGCACCTTCGAGATGGAGCCGCCCGAGGACAAGCTGCCCGCCCTTTACGAGGCGCTGAACGCGACCAACGACATGTGCTGGGCGGGGGCCTTCACCTATTGGCACGACCAGCGGTTGATGGTCTGGCGGCACGGTCTGATGCTGGCCGGCGGCCAACCCGTGGGCGCCGAGCAGATCGAGCGGCTGATCCGCACCGCGGTCGCGGCGTCGGAACGGTTCTACCCGGCCTTCCAACTGGTCTGTTGGGGCGACCGCTGCCCGCAGGACGCGCTGCAAGTCGCCATTGCAGAGGCCTACGGCCGCGCCTAACCTCGGCCCCCGAGGAGAAACGGGGGCACGCGATGGACATGAACGACCTTGCGGCCCGGGGGCTGGTGCTTCTGGGCTGCGGCAAGATGGGCTCGGCGCTGCTGGAGGGCTGGCTGAAAGGCGGGCTGCCGGCGGCCTCGGTCTGGGCGATCGACCCGGGCGCGTCGGACTGGCTCCGCGCGCGCGCGGGTGAGGGGCTGCACCTGAACGAACCGCTGCCCGAAAGCCCCGCCATCGTTCTGCTGGCGGTCAAGCCGCAGATCATGGACGACGCCCTGCCGCAGGTGGCGGGGCTGGCCGACGGGCGGACGCTGTTCCTGTCTGTCGCGGCGGGCAAGACGCTGGACTATTTTGCACGCCACCTGGGCGGGGCCGCCCCGGTGATCCGGTCGATCCCGAACACGCCGGCGGCGGTGGGCCGGGGCATCACCGCGCTGATCGGCAATGACAAGGTGGGCGAGGACGGGCTGCGGCTGGCCGAGACGCTGTTGTCGGCGGTGGGCCAGACCGTGCGGCTGGAGACCGAGGAGCAGATGGACGCGGTGACCGCCGTCTCGGGGTCCGGCCCGGCCTATGTGTTCCACCTGATCGAGGCGCTGGAGGCGGCCGGCACGGCGCAGGGGCTGCCGGCGGACATGGCGATGAAACTGGCCAAGGCGACGGTGGGCGGGGCGGGGCAACTGGCCGAAGAGGCGGCCGAGGACCCGGGCCAGTTGCGCGTCAACGTCACCTCGCCCCAGGGTACCACGGCCGCGGCGCTGGAGGTTCTCATGGACCCCGAAACCGGTTTCCCGCCGCTTCTGAACCGCGCGGTCGCCGCCGCCACGCAGCGCAGCAAGGAATTGGGATCGTGACGGAAATCAGCTTCGACGACTTTCTCAAGGTGGATATCCGGGTGGGCGAGATCAAGCGCGCCGAACCCTATCCCGAGGCGCGCAAGCCGGCGATCAAGCTGTGGGTCGATTTCGGGCCCGAGATCGGCGAGAAGAAAAGCTCGGCCCAGATCACCGCGCATTACGCGCCCGAGCACCTGCCCGGCAAGCGCGTGCTGGGCGTGGTCAACTTCCCGCCCCGCCAGATCGGCAAGTTCCTGTCCGAAGTGCTGGTGCTGGGCTTGCCCGATGCCGATGGCGAAGTAGTTCTCATCACGCCGGACAAGGATGTGCCGATCGGGGGGAGGATGTTCTGATGGCGAAGATATTGGTGACACGCCCGATGCCGGGCAAGGTCGACCCGGCGGTGCGCGCGCTGGGCGACGTGGAAATGCGCGAGAGCAACATGCCGCTTTCGGGCGACGAGCTGCGCCGCGCGCTGGCCGAGTTCGATATCGTGCTGCCCACGCTGGGCGACCGGTTCTCGGCTGAGGTCTTTGCCGATGTGGGCCAGCCGCGGGCGAAGCTCTTGGCGAATTTCGGGATGGGCTACAACCATATCGACGTGGACGCCGCTCGCGCCCTGGGCGTGGCGGTGACCAACACGCCGGGCGCGGTGACGGATGCCACCGCCGATATCGGCATGCTGCTGATCCTGATGACCTGCCGGCGTGGCGGCGAGGGCGAGCGGATGCTGCGCGCGGGCCAGTGGACCGGCTGGCACCCGACCCAGATGCTGGGCCTGCACGTGACGGGCAAGACGCTGGGCATCGTGGGGATGGGCAATATCGGCCAGGCGCTGGCGCGGCGCTGTCATTTCGGGTTCGGCATGGACGTGGTCTATTACACCCGCTCGCCCAAGGACCTGGATTTCCCGGCGCGGCCCGTCGACAGCCTGGCCGCGCTGGGCGCCGCCTGCGACGTGGTGGTGTCCTGCGTGCCGGGCGGCGCGCAGACCCGGCACATGATGGGGGCGGAGCTGTTCGACGCGATGAAACCCACGGCGCATTTCGTGAACATCTCGCGCGGCGACGTGGTCGACGAGGCGGCGCTGATCGCCACGCTTCAGGCGGGCGGGATCGCGGGGGCGGGACTCGACGTCTACGAATACGAACCCGAGGTGCCCGAGGCGCTGCGTTCGATGGAAAACGTTGCGCTTTTGCCGCATCTGGGCACGGCGACGCTGGAGGTGCGGGAATCGATGGGCATGATGGCGGTGGACAACATTCGGGCCCACCTTGCCGCCAAGGCGCTGCCCAACCCGGTCTGACGGGCCGGGGCCGGGCCAAGGGGGGCGCTGCCCCCC
>JBNGDM010000391.1:0-2532 GCA_049975105.1 Rhodovulum sp.
AGCCAGGACCCTGCCGGAAGTGTCTGATGACAAACAGACTTCGCGCCCATAGCCTGGCGCAATGTCGAACGGTCCCTGGACGGATGAAGAGAACGACCTGATCGTCGCGGATTACTTCGCGATGCTGGCCGACGACGTCTCCACGCGCCGCTACAGCAAGGCCGAGCATCGCCGCGCACTCCTGCCGCTCCTGAACGACCGGTCCGAGGGGTCCGTCGAGTTCAAGCACCAGAACATCAGTGCAGTGCTGAAGGGCCTCGGCGAGGACTGGATCCCCGGTTACAAGCCCGCGTTCAACTTCCAGATGACCTTGGTGGATGCCGTGGCGCGGTGGCTGGCGCTGAACCCGGCCTGGCTAGGTCGCCAGCCGGGGCTGCAACCGGCCGCGGCCCTACGCGAGGCGGCGCAGATCTGGGTGGGGCCGCCGCCGACGCTGTCGAACCAGCCGCCGCCGCAGGAGCTGGAGCAGATGCTCCACATCGCCCGCAAGTTCGACGTGGCGGGCCGGGACGAGCGCAACCGGGCCCTCGGCCGCGCGGGCGAGGAACGTGTGCTCGCGCATGAGCGCGCGGCATTGCGGACGGCAGGACGGGACGATCTGGCGCGCAAGGTGCGCTGGGTCTCGGAGGAGGATGGCGACGGCGCGGGCTACGACATCGCGAGTTTCGCCCCAGACGGGCTACCACGGCTGATCGAGGTCAAGACCACGAACGGCTGGGAGCGCACCCCCTTCCACATCACCCGCAACGAACTGGCCGTGGCCGAGGAGCGCCGGTCGGAATGGTGCCTGTTCCGGCTCTGGAATTTCTCCCGAGAGCCGAAGGCCTTCGAACTGCACCCGCCACTGGACGCGCATGTCTCGCTGACTGCGACGACGTTTCAGGCGAGCTTTCACTGAGCCTCAGTCGAACACCCGCTCGGGCTGTTCGTGCCATGGCAGGGCCGCGACATCGGTCAGTTTCAACAGGGTCACGGCGGGCACCTCGCGCTTGTAGACCAAGCGCTTGAGGACCCCCGGCGCGAGGTAGGCGAGCCGGAGCTGTCGGCTGACATGGCGTTCGGCAAGCCCTACGGCTTTCGCCAGATCGGTGACCGTGTTGAACTCGCCAGCCTCCATGCGCCGCCGCCAGCCCCACGCCCGACCGATGGCGCGCAGGATATGCGGATCCTGCGTCCGGTCTTCGCTGGGCAGATAGGTCGAGGGCGGCATGATCTTCGGCCGCCCGTTCTGCTTGCGGACCTTGAGCGGCACGAAGATCTGGATGGACTCGTCGAAATTCGTCATTCGGCCGCCGCCTTCTTTCGTGGCGCCATCATGTCGCGCATGACGCCCGAGACGCCGTCGGTCCGGACATCGATCACCAGCCCCTCGGACGTCACGGTGACCCGACGCACCAGCAACTGCACGATCCGGGTCTGCTCTGCAGGGAACAGCTGGCCCCAGACGTCATCGAACGTCTGCAGCGCAGAGATCACGTCGGCCTCGGCGAAGGCGTGATCCTCGCGCGTCAAATGGGCGATGACCTGCGCCGTGATCGAGGGCGCGCGCATCACCCGCCGCAACTCGGTCACCACGGCCGCTTCCACGAGGTCGGCAGGAAGGCGGCGCGGGATGCCCTGATCGCTGGGTTCGCGGTTCTTGATGACGTCCATCGAGACGTAATACCGGTATCGCCGCGCGCCCTTCTTCGTGCTGCTCGGGGTCATGGCGGCGCCCGTGGCCGTGAAGATCAGACCCTTGAGCAGCGCAGGCGCTTGCGCGCGGGTGTTGTTGGCGCGCTTTCGCGGGTTCTGCCGCAAGATGGCATGGACCTGATCCCACAGCTGCTCGCCGATGATGGCCTGATGCTCGCCGGGATAGGCCTTACCCTTGTGGACCGCATCGCCGCGATAAACGCGGTTCACCAACACCCTGTAGAGATATCCCTTGTCGACCAGCGTGCCCTGCTTGTTGCGGAGCCCTTTGCGGCGCAGTTCGCGCGCCAGCACGGTCGCTGAGCCGACCTCGACGAACCGTTCGAAGATACCCCGCACGGCGGCAGCCTCGGCCTCGTTCACCACGAGCTTGCGGTCCTTCACATCGTACCCGAGCGGGACATAGCCGCCCATCCACATGCCCTTCATGCGGGAGGCGCGGACCTTGTCCCGGATGCGCTCTGCCGTGACCTCGCGCTCGAACTGCGCGAACGAGAGCAGGATGTTCAGCGTCAGCCGCCCCATGGATGTCGTCGTGTTGAAGGACTGCGTGACCGACACGAAGGTCACGCCGTTGCGGTCGAAGACCTCGACCAGCTTCGAGAAATCCATCAGCGCCCGCGACAGGCGGTCGATCTTGTAGACGACCACCACATCGATCAGGCCGTCCTCGATGTCGGCCAGAAGCTGCTTGAGGCCGGGCCGTTCCAGCGTCCCGCCCGAGATGCCGCCGTCGTCATATTGATCGCGGACCAAAACCCAGCCCTCGGACCGCTGGCTGGCGATATACGCCTCGCAGGCCTCTCGCTGGGCGTGCAGGCTGTTGAACTCCTGCTC
>JBNGDM010000392.1:0-2527 GCA_049975105.1 Rhodovulum sp.
GGGCGGGCGGATGCAAGACGGCCCGGACCCGGGCCGCCCCGGCCTTCAGACCAGGTAGTGCCAGCCCAGCATCAGCGGCGGCACCGCCACGGCGGCCAGCGCGAAGACGAAGCCCGCCGTCCGGTTGCCGCCCATCCGCTGCACCGCGCCCGAGATCGCCGGCGCCACCACGATCGCGGCCAGCGCGATCGGCAGGATCTTGTCGAAGATCGGCGCGCAGTTCTGCGGCTGGGCGAAATTCTCGATGCAATAGGGCACCAACTGGTTCGAGAAGACCAGCGTCAGCGCGATCAGGTAGCCGATGAACGCCACCACCGCGTAGGGCGGCACGCCGTCCCACTGCTTGAGGCCCGCGTCGGGCGTGACCGCGTGCAACCTGGGCGCGGCCCAGAAATCCGACGCGCGGCGCCGTTTCTGCGGCTTGGGCTCGGGTTTCGGCGCCTCGTAGTCCCGGACGAATTCCTCGTCCACGATCTTGTATTCCATGCTCTCGTCCTCCTGTTCCCCCAGGTGTCACCGGACCTTGAGGGTCGCCAGCCCGATCAGCGCAAGGATCAGGCTGATGATCCAGAACCGTATCACGATCTGCGGTTCCGCCCATCCCTTCTTCTCGAAATGGTGGTGGATGGGTGCCATCAGGAACACACGTTTCCCGGTCGCCTTGAAATAGGCCACCTGGATGATGACCGACAGCGCCTCGGTCACGAAAAGCCCGCCTACTATGGCCAAAACGATCTCGTGCTTGGTCGCGACGGCGATCGCGCCCAGCGCGCCACCCAGCGCCAGCGACCCCGTATCGCCCATGAAAACGGCCGCCGGTGGGGCATTATACCACAGGAACCCCAGCCCCGCGCCGATCAGCCCGGCGGTGAAGATCAGGATTTCGCCGGTGCCGGGCACGTAATGCACGTCGAGATACTCGGTAAAGTCGACGCGCCCCACGGCATAGGCGATCACGCCCAGCGTGCCGGCCGCGATCATCACCGGCATGATCGCCAGCCCGTCCAGCCCGTCGGTCAGGTTCACCGCGTTCGCCGCGCCCACGATCACGATCATCGCGAAAGGCACGAACAGAACGCCCATGTTCCACAGCGTGTCCTTGAACACCGGGAAGGCCAGTTGATAGCTGAGGTCCGCCGGGTGGACATAGGCCGCCCAGAACCCCGCGATGGCCGCGATCAGCAGGCCGAGGCCGAACCGCACCCGCCCCGGCACGCCCTTGGTGTTGTTCTTCGACACCTTGGCATAGTCGTCGGCGAACCCGATCGCGCCGAAGGACAGGGTGACGAAGAGCAACAGCCAGACGTAAGGGTTGTCGAGCCGCGCCCAGAGCAGCGTCGAGAAAATCAGCCCGCCTAGGATCAGCACGCCCCCCATGGTCGGCGTGCCCGCCTTGGTCTCCAGGTGGCCTGCGGGGCCGTCGGCGCGGATGGGCTGTCCGTTTTTCTGCCTCTTTCTCAATAGGTTGATAAGCGGCTTTCCGAACAGGAAGCCAAAGACCAGCGCGGTGAAGAAGGCCGCGCCGGCGCGGAAGGTGATGTAGCGGAACAGGTTGAACGCACCGCCCCCGTCGGAAAGATCGGCCAGCCAGAACAGCATTACTCAAGGTCCTCGTCGGTTTCGGGGACCGCTTGGCCCAGTTTCCTCAGCGCGTCAACGACCAGCGACACGCGGCTGCCCTTGGAGCCCTTGACCAGCACCACGTCGCCGGCATCGACCAGCCCGTGCACCTTGGCCGCCAGCGGCTCGGCCTCGTCGAACCACTGGCCGCGGCGTTTCAGGGGCAGCGCGAAATACAGCGCCCGCATCCTGGGCCCCACGCAATGCACCAGATCGACGCGGCCCATCGCGGCCAGGTCGGCCAGGCCCGCATGCATCGCCTGTTCGTCCGCGCCCAGTTCCAGCATGTCGCCCAGGATCGCGATGCGCCGGCCGCGGGTGACGCGGCCCACCCCGTCGCGGGGCGCGGCGGCGGCCAGCACCTCGAGCGCGGCGGCCATCGAGGCGGGGTTGGCGTTGAAGGCGTCGTCGATCACCTCGAACCCCATCTCGGGGTTGACCACGTCCAGCGCGACGGTCATTCGCGCGCCCCGCCCGCCGGGCGGCGCCCATTGGCCGAGGTCGCAGGCCGCCACCGCACCGTCGATGCCCAGCGCCTCGGCCACGGCCAGCACGCCCAGCGCGTTGGCGGCGAAATGGCGCCCCGGCGCGCGGATCTTGAACAACAGCTTCACGCCGCGGGCCTTGGCCTCGACCACCGTGGAATCGGAATGAAGTTGCACGCGCAGAAGCTTGAAATCACTTGATTTCACTGTGCCGAAGGTGGCCGCCTGCGCGGCCCGGGCGCGCGCCGCCTCGGCCAGGATCGGGCTGACCTCCAGGTCGTCGGGATAGACCGCCGTGCCGCCCTCCTCCAGCCCCTCGAAGATCGACGCCTTCTCGCGCGCGATGCCCGAAAGGTCGTCGAACGCCTCCAGATGCGCAGGCGCGACGGTGGTGATGAGCGCCACGTGCGGCCGCGCCAGGC
>JBNGDM010000393.1:0-2514 GCA_049975105.1 Rhodovulum sp.
GTTCCTGTACCGTCCGGTCCGCCGCATCATCGAAGAGCGCGAAAAGGCCGACCGCGCCGCGGCCGAGGCGGCCGAGACCAAGGCGCGCGAGGCGGACGCCGCGCGCGCCGACTACGAGACGAAGCGCGCCGCGCTGGACGAGCGATACCGCAAGCGCGAGGCGGACTTGCACGCCGCCACCGAGAAAGAGCGCGCGGCCACGATGGATGCCGCCCAGAAACAGGCGGAAAAACTACTGGCCGATGCGCGCGACCGCGTCGCGCGCGAGCGGGCCGAGGCGCTGGGCGCCCTGCGCGACCAGGTCGCCGCTCTGGCCCTCGACCTCGCCCGCACGGCGCTGGCCGGCCCCGGCGACGATCTCGACGCCGTCACCGCGCATCTCGATGGGCTGTCCGACACCGAACTGCACGACCTGCGCCAAGACCTCGATGGCGGGGCCAAGCTGGTGGTGGCCTCGGCGCGCGCCCTTCCGCCCGCCGAGGCGGATCGCTGGCGCGCCGCGCTGGCCGACCGGCTGGGTCCGGCGGCCCGGATCGAGTTCACCGAGGATCCCCAGCTTCTGGGCGGGGTAGAGTTGCGCTTTCCCCACGCCACGCTGGCCTTCTCGGTCGCCGACCGCCTGCGCCGCGCCGCCACGGAAATCGGGGCCTAGGCCATGGCGCTGGAACGCGAAACACGCGACTGGATCGAGGCGCAACGCGGCACCCTGCCCGGGCTGGACCTGTCCCCCCGGCTGCAACGGATCGGCCGCGTCGAAGAGGTCGGCGACGGCGTCGCCCATATCTCGGGTCTGCCGCACACGAGGCTGGACGAATTGCTGCGCTTCGAGGACGGCACGCTGGGGCTTGCGATGACCATCGGCACGCGGGGGATCGGCTGCGTGCTGCTGTCCTCGGACGAGGGCATCCGCGCCGGCGCCGCGGTCACAGGCACCGGACAGATCGCCCGCGTGCCGGTGGGCGAGGCGCTGCTGGGCCGCATCGTCTCGCCCATCGGGCTGCCGCTGGACGCCGGCCCGCCGATCGCCGCAGACCGCTTGGACCCGGTCGAACGCCCCGCCCCCGGCATCGTCGAGCGTGACCTCGTGACCGAGCCGCTCTTGACCGGGCAGACGGTGATCGACGCGATGATCCCGCTGGGGCGCGGGCAGCGGCAACTCATCATCGGCGACCGCAAGACCGGCAAGACCACCATCGCCGTCGACACCATAATCAACCAGCGCAACTCCGACGTGGTCTGCGTCTATGCCGCCATCGGGCAGAAGGCCTCGACCGTCGCGCGCGTCATCGAGGCGGTGCGCAGCCATGGCGCGGCCGAGCGCTGTGTCTTCGTGGTCGGCGCGGCCGATGCCGCGCCCGGCGCGCAGTGGATCACGCCCTATGCCGCCTGCACCATCGCCGAGTATTTCCGCGACCGCGGCCAGCACGCCCTGCTGGTGCTCGACGACCTGACCAAGCACGCGATCATCTACCGCCAGCTGTCGCTCTTGCTGCGCAAGCCGCCGGGGCGCGAGGCCTATCCGGGCGACGTGTTCTACCTGCATGCGCGACTTCTGGAACGCGCGGCCAAGCTGTCGGCGGACCGGGGCGGCGGGTCGCTCACCGCGCTGCCCATCGCGGAAACCCAGGCCGGCAACCTGACCGCCTATATCCCGACCAACCTGATCTCGATCACCGACGGGCAGGTCTACCTGGAACCAAAGCTGTTCTACGAGGGACAGAAACCGGCGGTGAATGTCGGGATGAGCGTCAGCCGGGTCGGCGGCGCGACGCAGGCCAAGGCGATCAAGTCGCTCGCTGATTCGCTCAAGCTCGATTACGCGCAGTTCCTGGAACTGGAGATCTTCACCCGGTTCGGCGCGATGGCCGACGCGCGCACCACGAAGAAGATCGAACATGGCCGCCGGCTTCGGGCGATCCTGGCACAGGCCGAATACGCGCCCCTGCCGCTGTCGCGTCAGGTCGCGCTGCTGATCGCTGCGGCCGAGGGCAAGCTGGACGAGCTGCCGCTTGCCGACATGCCGCGATTCCGCGCGGCGCTGGCTCGGCGTTTGCCGGCCGAACGGCCGCGGGTCGCCGACGAGATCGACCGGACCGGCGCGCTGTCGGACGAGGCCCGGGCCGCTCTGCTCGACCTGATCGACGCCTGTCTCGCCGATCTCGGCGACGGCGACACCGCCGAGACGGCGGACTAGGTGGAGGACCTCGCCCGCATAGAGGCGCGCCGCGCCAGCCTGGAGGAACTTGGCCAACTGGTGGGCGCGCTGCGGTCGATGGCCGCCGCGCGGGCGCGCGAAGCCCAGGCCGGCTTCGAGGGGACGCGCGCCTATGTCGGCATCATCGACCGCGCGATCGCGGAACTCGCGCAACCGGCCGCCATGGACGCCCCCGCCGGGGCGGGCGAACGGGTGCTGTTGCTCATCACCTCGGAAAACGGGTTCGTCGGCGGGTTCAACACCGCGCTGGTCGAACACGCCATCGCCGCGCGCGCGCCCGGCGAAACCCTCATCCTCGT
>JBNGDM010000394.1:0-2504 GCA_049975105.1 Rhodovulum sp.
GGACCGATGCTGCGCCATCGGCCGCCGCCCTGATCGCCAGGACCGTGCCAGGGGAGTCGAGCGGATCAAGATCGCTGCAAAGAAAGACGGCGACGCCAGAAGGCGAATTCCCGAGCATCCAGACGCCGTCCACGACAGTCGAGACGGACTCGGCGAGACCGCCGCTCGCGGCGATCCGTGCGGCGAGCCGCCCGGCGTCGACGCTGAAGCGCCTGAGGTCGCCGTCTTCGAGGATGACGTCTTCCGCGGGGTCGTCCGGGCAGCAGGCACGCAGCTCCCGTCCGACAAGCCGGACCGGGCGTGCATCCAGCCCGCAGTCGCAATGGGCGCAGACGGGCCAGTTGTCGGCCTTGCGGCGCTCGATCAGGACCCGAGCCCGCAGCAGGCGGTCGATCTCGCCCTCGGGAAACCGCCTCAGCGCCCGGCCCGAAAGCGAGACCTGCGGGCCGCCGTCACTCAGCCGTGTCCACAACCAGGCCAGCATCGCGGTCCTTCTCCAGCCCGTTGCGCGCGACGAGGGCATGAACCGCCTTCTCGAAGCGAGTGCGGCGGAAAGCGAGCGTTCCCGGCGGTTTCAGGCGCGCCGTCACCTGTGCGGGCCGCTTCTTGTCCGTCTTGAAGAACACCCGGAAGGTGATCTCGCCCAGCCGCCAGCCGCGCCCGAAGCGCACCTCGCTGCCGCGGAAGTGTTGCAGCGCGGCGCCGGAGGCATCCCGCGACACCCAGCTGCGGACGTGGCGCCATTTTCGTTCCTCCTCGTCGCGTTCGAAGAGATCGGCGGCGGCTGCGACGATCCGGACGTCGAGGATCCGCTCGTCGAACGCATGGTCGAACGCGAAATCGGGTCCTGTCTCGCCGATCGGATCGAGCGTGTAGAGATCGCGCGCATCCGTGCCGGAAAAGAATCCCGGCTGCGCCAGGATGTGCTCCGCGAAGGTTTCCGCGATGTCCGCCTGCCGGACCTTCGCGACCCCGCCGATGCGGAGCAGTCCCTCGGCCGGGGAGTAGCGGACGGCCGCATACTTCACCGCGCGCAGGGTGATGATTTCCTCGCGGTCGCCGGCGACGACGGGCGTAGTGGTGACCGGCGCGCCGTGGCTGACGACGAGATTGATCTCGCCCTCTTCCTCGTACTGGCCGACACGGCAGTATTCGCCTTGCAGATCCTGAGCGAGCAGTTTCATGACCGCTGCCCTGAACGCGGATTTCGTGTCCTCGGTCAGATCGGCATCCACGTGGCGCCGCGGACCGCGGAATTCGGCCATCGCGCTCGGTGCGCGAAGCGCCTGGAAGTCCGCAGCGGCCTCGAAGACCCGGTGGTGGTGCAGATAGGTGTGCAGCGCGACATGCTTGGCGTCGTGCCGCGCCGGCGCGTCCTCGCCATTCCCGGCCTCCTCGTCGGGATAAAGAACGAAGTTCTGCCGCCGCGCCTCGTTCAGGATGAGTTGCAGACCCTCGCCGGTCCCGACCTCGGCGACGCGATGAAGATCGGCGACGACGCCTTCCGACCATTCGGTGACCGGCGCCTCGAAATAATCCGTCAGCGCCTGTCGAATTGCGGCGGGGTCGCCGTCGAATGCCACCGGTATCTCGTCTGCATCGTAATGCCGTGCGAAAAGCTTGCGCATGAGATCGAGGTCGATCGTGCGCAGGAATTTGGGATTGATGAATTTTTGAAGGTCTGACGGCAATGGAACCTCCTGCAATGGAATCGGATGTTCGCTTAATGTTCTATCACTCCGGACAACCGGGAGTCGAGTCCGTGACGGTACCACTGGTGCCTGTCCGGACCCCGTGGGACGGTTTGCGAATGCGGTGAGTAGGAGAAGGGGGAGACAGCAAGGACCCGCCCTTCATGAAACGCCCCAATCCCCTGCCACCCGACCAGATGACGCCAGCCGAACGCCGCGCCGAGTTGTGTGGACTGCTGGCGCTCGGGCTGGTCCGGCTGCGGCAGCGGGAGCGGAGTGAACCTTCTGACGATACTGGAGAAAATCGCCTACACTCTCCGGCGAGCGCATGCCGTCATGCAACTCCAACTCACCGGAGAACCGCATGACGACCCACGATCCCATCCCCGCGCGCCTGGCCGCGCTGAAGACCGCCACGACGCCGGAGCTGAAGGCGCAGTGGCGCGAGTTGTTCGACAGCGAGCCGCCGCCGTTCAACCGCCGCTACCTCGAAAGCCGGCTGGCCTACCGCATCCAGGAACTCGCCTATGGTGGGCTGAAGCCCGAGACGATCCGGCGGCTGGAGCGGCTGGGCGAAGAACTGGACGGCGGCGACCGGAAGAAGAGCCGCATCCGCGCTGACAACATGCCCATCGCCGGCACCCGCTTGATCCGCGATTGGCAGGGCGTGGAGCACGTCGTCACAGTCACCACCGACGGTTTCGAATGGCAGGGGCAGCCTTACAAGTCGCTCTCGGCCATCGCCCGCGCCATCACCGGCACGCGCTGGAACGGCTGGGTCTTCTTCGGGCTGAAGAACCGGCGGGGGCGGAC
>JBNGDM010000395.1:0-2502 GCA_049975105.1 Rhodovulum sp.
GGCCTGGGGCCGTCCGTTCTACCCGGTGATCCGGA
Source organism: Rhodovulum sp. (assembly GCA_049975105.1). GTDB lineage: Bacteria > Pseudomonadota > Alphaproteobacteria > Rhodobacterales > Rhodobacteraceae > Rhodovulum. The sequence continues at coordinate 36 of JBNGDM010000395.1, forward strand.
CGGTTATGCCGCGCGACACTCGCCGGAATGAAAGGGTTTGAAGGACTCCCCGTGCAGCCTTCTTCGATGACGATCCGCCGCTTTGTCCGCTGACCAGGTTTTTTTCCCGATGCGCCTCGACCCCCTCATGACCCGTTCACCCGTCACGGGCGCCGTGCGTCACCTGACCGACGACCTTCTGCGCGAGGTCTATCTCGCCCCACCGCCCTCCGAGTTGGCCTTGGAGGAAATGCTGACGGGCCGCGTCGCTCCCTGGTCCGACAGTTTTGCCGCTGCGCCGGACGAGACCCGTCTTGCGGTGGAGCGCGCCCTGACGGAGGTCATGCGCACTACATCCGCGCTGGATCCGGAAGAGCTGACACCCGAGGCGCTGCCCGACACTCGTGCACGGCGGCACCTTTCCGCCCTGCGCGACCTCTGGCGCGATCTGGATCACTTGCCCGCGCCGCTTGACACGATCGCGCATGTTCTGGGCACCACCGCCGAGGATGCGCTGGAACCACTGCCCCTGCTGGACAGCTCCCCTTGCCCGCATGCCGATGCGATCGAGACCGTACTGATCGACACCCTGTATGCACATCATGGCAGCGCTCCGGATGCCGCGCGCACCGATTGGCTGGCACGCCAGGCGCCGCGGTCGGGCCGTGCGCCTGGCGCTCTGGGCGCCGTCCAGCAGGGTTTGGGCCGCACCAGCGATCGGGTCAACCCTGATGGCTCCCTCTCGGTGGCGGGGCTGCGCGACCCGCACGAGGAGGCCGAGTTCGCCGCCGCTCGAGCCCAGCGGATGCTACAGGACGGCACGGTTTCCGCAAGCGCCGAGATCGGGCTGCTTGTTCCGGACGACCCGGCCTACGAGAACGCCGTGGTGCAGGCGTTCGACCGCGTGGGCCTGCCGTTGTCAGGCCAGGCCACTGAACCGGCACAGCGCGACCAGGCCGGGGAGCTGCTTCTGGCGCTGTTGTCGATCTTACAGGGCCCCGCGCCGCGCACCGCGCTGGCCACGGTCCATGCCAGCCCACTGATGCCCTGGCCGCGCGTCACGGGGCTGCACATGGCGCGTCAGATCATCGAGCGGGGCTGGTCGAAGGCCGCGCAGGAAATCGACGCCCCCGGCCGAGTCATCCTTGACGCGATGCGTCCAGTATCGACCTACGACCAGCTCTTCGCCCGGCTGGCCGCGATAAACGACGCCCTGCCCGGCCATCCGCTGGCGCCACGCATCGCGGCGCTGCGCAACGCGCCGGGCGAGCGGACTGACTGGGCCGAGCTACGCCGCCGCGCAGAACCGCGCCAAACCGCGGCGTCCGGCCACATCCGCCATGTCGAGGGCGTATCGCTTTTCCCTGAACATTCCTTGCCTTGGCGGCCGGTGCGCCAGCTTATCGTCCTCGGCCTTTGCGGGCGCTTCTGGCCGCGCAATCCGCTGGCCAACCCGTTCTTCACCGAGGCGGAGATTGACCTGATACGCGATGCAACCGGCCTGCCCCTGCCCGGCCGGCGTCAGCGGCTCGCGCGCGGGTTGGACCTATTCCGCCGCCAACTCTGCTCCGCCACCGAAAGCGCGACGCTGCTTGCGCCAGCGCGCGACCTGCGCGGAGAACCGACGGCGCCCTCGACGGGGCTGGCGCTGATTGCGCATATGCTTGGGGCGGAGAATGCCGAAGCCATCGTGCAGGAAGTGCGTGGGGACGCTCACGCCGACTGGCCGGTGGCCAGCGTGACTCCGGATCCGTCGCCGGGTGGCCATGCGCCGGTCGTTCCGGACGACGGAGTTCTGCACCTCGGGTCGGACCTGTTGCGCCTGCGGGAGGACGATGCCGGCGCGTCTGTCCCGCAATCGCCCTCGCGGCTGGAAACGCTGCTGGTCAGCCCGCTGGCCTGGCTGCTCGAGGAACTCGGCGCGCGCGACCGGACCTGGGAGCCCGAGGCGCTGGACGTGATGACGCTGGGCACGATCTTGCATCGGGTTCTGGAGACGCTGTTCCCCGAAGACAGGCCTGTTTCCCCGGACAGCGAGCTGGCAGCTCAGGTACCCGCCGCGCTGGAGGACGCGTTGTGCCGTCACGCCGCCTGGCTGAACGGCCCCGACTGGGCCACCGAACGGGCCAGCCTGCTGCGCGAAGCCCAGATCGTCGCCCAGAGCTGGGCGCATTTCCTGCGCGCGACCGGCGCTACTGTGCTGAAGAACGAGGTCGACCTGTCGGGCGATCATGGCGGGCTGCTGATCGCCGGGCGCGCGGATTGCCTACTGAGACTGCCTGACGGGCGAGTACTGATCGTGGACCACAAACGCTCGAAGTCTTCCGGGCGGCGCGACCGCATGGTCAAGGGCTGGGATCTTCAGGTGGCGCTCTACAAGGCGATGCTTGACCGCCCCTTGGCCGAGACCAGGTTGACCCGGCTGGTGGCGGATGGCGCGCAGCCCGTCACGGCCTATCACACGATGCTGGACGCCACCGTGCTGACC
>JBNGDM010000396.1:0-2471 GCA_049975105.1 Rhodovulum sp.
TCCCTGAACGGTGCGCTTCACGTTGATCGCGTTGCCATAGCCGGTATCGCCGTCGCCGATGACCGGGATAGAGACCGCGTTGCAGATGTTGCGGCCCTGGTCGAGCACCTCGGCATAGGACATGAGCCCCGTGTCGGGCATCCCCAGCCGCGCGGCGGCGGTGGCGAATCCCGACATGAAGCTGAGCGGAAAGCCCGCCTGTTCGATCAGCTTGGCCGACAGCGGGTCGAAGCAGCAGGGCATGGTGATCAGGCCGGGTTCGGCCAGCAGCGCGCGGAGCTTGTCGGGGGCAGAGGGCATGGGCACCTAGAGCTTGAACGGGATGAAAAGGGCGAGGTCGGGCCAGGCGTAGAGGATCGCCACAAGCACCAGCATCAGGGCAAGGAACGGCAGCGTCCCGCGCGAGACGTCCACGAGGCTGGAGCGTGTGACCGATTGGATCACATATAGGTTCAGGCCGACGGGCGGCGTGATGAGGGCGCATTCGACCATCACCACCATGAAGATGCCGAACCAGATCGGGTCGAACCCCATCGCCATGGCTGCGGGCAGCAGCACGGGCGTCATGATTAGGATCATCGAAAGCGCCTCGAACACCAGCCCCATCAGCAGCAGCACGCCGCAGACCAGCACCACCAGACCCAGCGGCGTCGAGACCGCGTCGGCGAGGAAGGCCGATATTTCCTGCGGGATGCGATAGAGCGTGATCGCCTTGCCGAAGACCTTGGCGCCCGCGATGATCAACAGGATCGCGACCGTGGTGACCATCGAGTCCCAGACCGCCTGCCAGAGCGCACGCAAGGAGAGGCTGCGCAGGATCACGCCGGTGATGAGCAGTGCCACGGCAAAGCCGATGGCCGCCGCCTCGGTCGGGGTAAAGGCGCCCGAGTAGATCCCGGCCAAAACCACGACGGCCAACAGGATCGAGGGGGAGGCGCGCCAGGTCGCGGCGATGCGCTCGGCGCGGCTGGCACGGGGGACGGCGTCGTAGCCGCCGAAGAACCGCGCATGAATCACCGCGTAGGCGATGAAAAGCCCGATCAGCGCCAGCCCCGGCCCGATCCCGGCCATGAACAGCGAGATGACCGATTCCTCGGTGACGAAACCGTAGATGATCAGCGGAATCGAGGGCGGGATCAGGATGCCCAGCGTGCCGCCCGCGGCCAGCAGGCCGTAGACGAACCGCTTGTCATAGCCGCGCGAGATCATCTCGGGTGCCGCGACGGTGCCGATGGTGGCGGCGGTCGCGACCGAAGAGCCCGAGATCGCCGCGAAGATCCCGCAGGAAATGATCGTGGCCACCGCCATGCCGCCGGGCCAGTGGCCGACCCAGGCCTGCACGGCGGCGTAAAGGTCACGCCCGACGCCGCCCTTGAGCAGGATGTTCGACATCAAAAGGAACAGCGGCACCGCCAGCAGGATGAAGCCGTCGAGTGTCGACAGCACCGCCTGGGGCGCCATAAGGGGCGAGAATCCCCCGGCCCACAGCATTCCCAGACCCAGAGCGCCCAGCGCGAAGGCCACGGGGATGCCCGCCAGCAACAGGCCGAACAGCAGCGCGAGGATCAGCGCGATGGTCATTCCATCATCTCCCCCTCGGCGGGCAGGGGGCCGGTCGCGGCGCGCCAGGCATTGCCCAGCGCCGAGACGGTCAGCAGCGCGAAGCCCGCCGGGATCGCCGCCTCGGGCAGCCAGGCGGGCAGGTCCAGCATGGTGCCGGTCGTGCGCCCGCGCACCCAGCTGTCGTGGAAGATACCGAAGCCGAACCACAGAACGAACCCGCTGAACCCGGCGATCACCAGCATGGCCGCCACCTCCAGCACCCGGCGCAGACCCAAGGGCAGCAATTGCGTGACCGCCGTCACGCGGATGTGGCGGCGTGCCGACAGGACCCAGGGCGCGGCCAGCGGACAGGCCCAGATCAGGCAAAGCTGGCTGAGTTCGGCCGCCCAGATCGTGGGCTGGGTGAAGAAATAGCGCGCGACCACCTCGTAGCTGAGCATCGCTCCGGTCGCGACCAGAAGCAGGGCGGCGAACCGCGCGGCCAGAAGTTCCACGGCGTCGAAAAGGCGCATCGGCGGGCTTTCGGAAAGGGATCGGCCCGCCGCGACGGGGCGGCGGGCCGGTGTCGGATCAGAACGACTGGGCGGCCTCGAGCATCGCGCGGCCGGTGTCGCCGGTGCGTTCGATGAAGGCGTCGTAGACCGGCTGCGAGGCAGCCTTCCACGCCGTCATCTCTTCGGTGGTGGGCGTGTAGATCGTCATGCCGTTCTGCTCCGCCTCAGCGAAGGCGGTGGCTTCGATGTTCGACATCTCGTCGCGCACCGTGTCCTCGGCCATCTTCGCGGCGGCGGCGATGATTTCGCGGTGTTCCTCGGGCAGGCCGTTCCAGAAGTCCGTGTTCACCACCACGATGAACTCGATATCGGCGTTGTTGGTGACGGTGATCGTGTCCATCACCTCCCAAAGCT
>JBNGDM010000397.1:0-2470 GCA_049975105.1 Rhodovulum sp.
CCCACCGGGTTGGGCAGGCTGAGCCCCGCCACCTCGGTCGCAAGCCGGGGCGAGGTGATCGGCCCGGGCAGCGGCAGCAGCCCCGATTTCAGCGCGGCCAGCGACAGTCCATGCGCCCGCTCGGGGTCGATCCGGTGCAGGAGCGCCAGCCCGGCGCGGTCCAGCAGCGTCATACCACGCCCTCGGGAAAGATGTGGCCCGTGGCCCCCAGCGGCAGGGACTTGTCCCAGACCAGGTCCGCCGCGGTCAGCTCGCGGTAGAGATGCGGGAACAGCGCGCCGCCGCGCGAGGGTTCCCATTTCAGCGCCGCACCCAGGCGGTCGGCCTCGACCGCGACCAGGACCAGGTCGCTTTCCCCGGCGAAATGCTTTTCGGCGGTGCCGGTCACCTGTTCGGCGGTGGACAGGTGGATGAACCCGTCGGCCAGGTCCACCGGCGCCCCGGCGGTGCGGCCGACGGCGCGGAACGCGTCCCATTCGGCCCTGCGGAAGATCTTGTAGATCAGCATGGCGTTTCCCTTGCCAACTGCCGTGGCCGCGGTCAAGCGCGCTGCGGACGCCACGGCAGCGCGCTGGACCTTTGACAGACCCCTGCGGGCGCGCCAATCTTTCCGGCATCAACCAACAGGGGATTCACCATGACAAGGCGCTTTCTTTCCGCGGCGGCCGTGCTGGCGCTTACGGCGGGCATGGCCCAGGCCGAGTATTCGCTGACGATCCTGCACACCAACGATTTCCACGCCCGGTTCGAGCCGATCTCGAAATACGACTCGGGCTGCTCGGAAGAGGACAACCAGGCCGGCGAATGTTTCGGCGGGTCGGCCCGGCTGGTGACGGCGCTGGACGCGGCCAAGGCGCGGACGAACAATTTCATCCTGGTCGATGGCGGCGACCAGTTCCAGGGCACGCTGTTCTACACCTATTACAAGGGCAAGGTCGCGGCCGAGATGATGAACAAGATGGACTATGACGCGATGACCGTGGGCAACCACGAATTCGACGACGGCCCCGAGGTTCTGCGCGGCTTCGTCGATGCGGTGGACTTCCCGATCCTGATGTCGAATGCCGACATCTCGGGCGAAGGGCAACTGTCAGGTGCGATCCAGAAATCGGTGGTGATCGAGCGCGGCGGCGAGAAACTGGGCCTGATCGGGCTGACGCCGCAGGACACCGACGAGCTGGCCAGCCCCGGGCCGAACGTGATCTTCACCGACCCGGTGGGCGCCGTGCAGGCCGAGGTCGACAAGCTGACCGCCGAGGGCGTGACCAAGATCATCGTTCTGTCCCATTCGGGCTATGAGACCGACAAGGCGATCGCGGCCGAAACCACCGGTGTCGACGTGATCGTGGGCGGGCATTCGCACACGCTTCTGTCCAACACCGACGACCGGGCGGCCGGCCCCTACCCCACCATGGTGGGCCAAACCGCCATCGTGCAGGCCTATGGCTATGGCAAGTTCCTGGGCGAGCTGAACGTCACCTTTGACGACGCGGGCGTGGTGACCGCGGCGGTGGGCGATCCGCTGGTGATGGATGCCGCCGTCGCCGAGGACGAGGCCACCAAGGCGCGCATCGGCGAACTGGCCCAGCCGCTCGACGAAATCCGCCAGAAGGTCGTGGCCGAGGCCTCCGAGGCCATCGAGGGCGACCGCACGGTGTGCCGCGCACAGGAATGCCCGATGGGCAACCTGGTGGCCGACGCGATGCTGGACCGGGTGCGCGACCAGGGCATCCAGATCGCGATCCAGAACGGCGGGGGCTTGCGCGCATCCATCGACGCGGGGCCAGTGACGATGGGCGAGGTGCTCACCGTGCTGCCGTTCCAGAACACGCTTTCGACCTTCCATGTCTCGGGGCAGACCGTGCTGGAGGCGCTGGAAAACGGGCTGAGCCAGGTCGAAGAGGGCGCGGGCCGCTTCCCGCAGGTGGCCGGGCTGAAATTCACCTGGGACCCGGCGGCGGAGCCGGGCGCGCGGGTGACATCGGCCGAGGTGATGGAGGACGGCGCCTCGGTGCCGCTCGATGCGGCCAAGACCTATGGCGTGGTCTCGAACAACTACGTCCGCAACGGCGGCGACGGCTACAAGATGTTCGTGGAGGCGCAGGACGTCTACGATTTCGGCCCGGACCTGGCCGACGTGACGGCCGAATTCCTGGCCGAGAACGCGCCCTACACGCCCTATACGGACGGCCGGATCAGCGTGGCCGAGTAAACGCCCCCCCCGGCGGCGGCGCCCCGGGCTGCGACACGCCCCCGGCGGGGCCAGAGGGGATACCGCCACCCCCCGGCGATCCGGCCCTGCCCCGTGGATCGCGCGGCGAACGGCCAATCCCGCGCCCGATCCGGGGAGCCAAGCCCTGCTGGGCCGGACAGGCCCCGCGCGCGCCCGCCCGCAAGCGGCGCGGCGATCGCCCCGACCCGGACGCGCGGCGCAAGGGGGACAGCGCCCACGCCCCGGCCGGGCCGCGCC
>JBNGDM010000398.1:0-2454 GCA_049975105.1 Rhodovulum sp.
CCCTGAACCGTCGCATGTCCGAGATCGAGCGCGCCGGCATCCGCGTATCGTCCCTGACCATCAGCCGAGCCGAGAACACCGTGGTCCTGAACGACATGCCCTTCAAGCTGACCCCCGCCGCGATCGAGACGCTTTCGGTCCTGGCCGAGGCCCGGATGGACGGCGAGATGCTGTCAGGCGCCGAGATCGAGGCGATGATCTCTGGCCGCGCGGCCGAGGACTGCGACGAGGCCGCCGGCGCCACCCGCATCAAGCGGCTGCGCGATGCGCTGGGCAACCAGATCGTCAGCGAATTGCTGGTGCGCACCGTGGCCCGGCGCGGCTACATGCTGTCGGTGGACAAGGGCGTGATCCGGATGAACTGACGCCAGACCCGTGGCGCGGGCGGCGCGCACGGGGCATGGCAGCCGCACCGCGGACGCGGCGCACGGTCGCCCTGTGGCGGCCGGTCAGGTCGGCGCTCTCGACGGGGCGCGCGCCTTGCGCTGCGCTGTGCCGAATTCTGCAGGATCTCTTTCGCGCGATCCGTGTCCCCCGCCCCCGGGAGGGACCATCGCAGGTCGCAGGACCACAGGGCAAATCGGCGTCACCCGGCCGCTGCCTGCCGTGCCGATATCCTGCGGCGCGCCAGACCGGCAGGGCCCTGCGGTGCGGGCAGACAAGATTCGGCCAGATGCTGCGCGACATGCAGGCGCCTCGGCGGATGAGTGGCGCGAAAACAGGCAAAGCCGGCAGCGCAGGTGGAATCGTTCTGTTTCACCCCGGCCGCCAATTGCCAATTTTCCGCAGTCTGGAAACGATGCCGCCTGCCCGGCCGGCCACGGTGCCTTGCAGTGCCGGGCGTGCGACGACCCGCAAATCGCCAAATCCGCCGGGCCGCCGCACAGGATGCAACGCAACAGTTGCAGGGCTGAAGGGTAGGGGCTGTGCCATGGGCACGCAATCCACCGGGACAATATGCCCTGCGCGGAGGAATTACATGAAATCCGTGAAGACCCTCATCGCCGGCGCCGCCGCCCTCGGAACGCTCGGCCTGCCGGCCTATGCCCAGGACACGATCAAGGTGGGTGTGCTGCACTCGCTCTCGGGCACGATGGCGATTTCCGAGACCACGCTGAAAGACACCATGGAGATGCTGATCGAGGAACAGAACGCCAAGGGCGGCGTTCTGGGCATGCAGCTTGAGGCCGTGGTGGTCGACCCCGCCTCTGACTGGCCGCTCTTTGCCGAAAAGGCACGCGAACTGCTGACCGTTCAGGATGTCGACGTGATGTTCGGCTGCTGGACCTCGGTCAGCCGCAAATCGGTCCTGCCGGTGATCGAGGAGTTGAACGGCCTGCTGTTCTACCCCGTCCAGTACGAGGGCGAGGAAAGCTCCAAGAACGTGTTCTACACCGGCGCTGCGCCCAACCAGCAGGCGATCCCGGCCACCGACTACTTCCTGGAAGAGCTGGGGGTCGAGAAATTCGCGCTGCTGGGCACCGATTACGTCTATCCGCGCACGACCAACAACATCCTGGTGTAGCGCGACAGCAAAGTTTGCAGTGTTAGACACCAAGAGTTGCAGCGCCGCAGTTTTATAGCCCCCCCATTAAGACAGCGGTCAAAGATCGCTTCAAAAGATGGTCAAAGGCCCGCTGTCTGCCGCTCAAGGCCACCCCGCCGTGATGTCGTAAGGCTCGCCAGCCTCCAGCGCTGCCAGGATCTCGGCCTCGCGATCGAAGCAGGCCTGCACATGCGCGCGCAACGCCTGGGCAATGCCGAGGATCGAGGCATAAGCTGGATCACGGGCTACATGCTCTGCGCGGCGTGTTCTTTGCCGACGAGACGCTCAAACGTAGAATCGCAGATCGGGCGCTTGATGCGTATCGGGCGCTTGGTGGGGAGTGAAGGGCTATCACATTGCGGGGCCAACTATGGGCCGGGATCACGCGAAACGCTGGTCCCGGCCTTTCCTCTTGACGTATATGCTACGGCGTAGCATACTGCGCTTATGAGGATCGCAACCCATGTGCCAGAGTTGACAAAAGAGGAGGTCGAGCGGTTCTGGCTCACCCCGGTTCAACTCTGCCGATTGGCTGCTGTCGGAGAAGCGACTGACCCAAAGGTTAAGAAACTGCTGAACAACGTCTCAAATCGCGGCCATGTGCCATATGTGAAATCCGAGGGTGGCCCCAAGTCACCCCGGCTTTACTCATTGGCATCGGCGGCGATGCTGCGCACGATCTGGAGTATCACCCGCGATGGGCGCACCTACCGATATGCTCAGCCGGTGGCGGATGCTATCCGCAAGACGCTCTGCAAAGCGGTCGATGAGATACCCGATCTTCTGGCCTTTGATGAACACTATGGCAACGCGCGGATTGTCTTTTCGGGCATGTCCGACGATGGCACCCCGCAACAGGTCAGGTGGGCAAGGGGCGAAGTGTCCGGTAATTTTGACTTGGCCTATAG
>JBNGDM010000399.1:0-2446 GCA_049975105.1 Rhodovulum sp.
CCCCAGTCCTGACCGCTGTCGTTGTTCGGGTTGTAGAAATAGACCCGCATCGCGCCGTGCTGGTCCTCGGCGACACGCTGGATGGCGATGGCATGCCAGCCGACGAAACGCGCGGTGCTGTCGGTGACCGCAATCCCCGCGGGTTGCGGATGGATCAGCGGCCGGCCGCCGTTGAAGCGCGGATCGTAGCTTTGGAAGAACCGGGTCAGGAAGGCGTCGAACCCGTCCAGGTGCCCGGTGGTCACGTCCACCGCCACAAGGCATTCGCGCCCCACCCACCAGCCGTGGAACTCGGGGTTCACCCAGCGGTGCGGGTCGCCGCCGCGCGGCGCGCACAGCTTGCCCATCTCGGCATAGATGCGGTCGAGATGCGGCACCAGCACCACCGAAACCGGGTCCGCGTCGATCGGTGCCGCCAGCGCCAGGCCGGCCGGAAGATCGGCGGAATCGATCGGCCGGCCCTCGAAATGCATCAGAACCGCGTCGAACTCGCCCGCCTGCGCGATCAGGTTCAGCAGGTAGTCGGGGTCGTTGAACCCCCACATCGCAATGGCGCGGGCCGACTGGCAGGTGGGGTTCGCGCCCTGGCCCACGCCCAGCGGCTGGCCCAGCACCTCCAGCACGCCGGCCAGCAGCCGGGTTTCGGGGGCCACCGCGTCGCCATAGGCCAGCCGCAGCCGCTCGGCGCTGGCCGGGGCCAGCTGCATCGTCATCTGCCGGCGCAGCGCGGGCGCCATCGGCGGCAAGTGCAGGACGCCGCGTTCCAGCAGCATTGCGAGCCCGTAGACCGCCTGCGGCGTCGCCTCGGAAATCGCCTGGGCGACCAGGTCGCAGACCAGACCGCGCCAGCGCCGCCAGCAATCCTTGCCCGTCGGACCGAGGCCCAGCGCCTCGGGCACGAACTCGGCATCGGTGCGCGGGGCGACCCGGTGCAGGAAGGCGGCGTGATAGTCCGACACGAGACCGGTGTCGTGCATGGCCCGCGCAAAGCCCAGCGCCTCTCGGTGCAGCGCCGGTTCGTCGAGATGGTCGAGCCGGTCGAGATACACCGCGATCCCCGGATCGTCGCGGCACTCGGTCGTGGGGCCGAAAAGCGCCCCCACCAGCCGCTCGGCGCCCAGCCGCTCGGTGCCCGGATCGACCCCCTGCCGGGACATCGCGATGGCGATCTGGGTGATCATCTCCTTGACCGGGCCGGTCTGCACCGGGCGCTGATCGAGAATGCGCCATATCTCGTCGACCAGCACGCCGAGGACATCCTCCAGCCCGACATGGTCGGCGACGAAGCGGAAGACCTTCTGCCGCAGGCCCGGATGGGCCAGCTGGCGGTCCGCCTCGCCGGTGCCGGCGAAGAAATGGCGCAGGTTCAGCGCCAGCACCTGGGTCAGGAAATGCCGCGCAAATTCCGGGTGCAGGTTGGCATGGGGGCTGTGCCCTTCGGCCACCGCGAGAAAGCGCATCAGGCTCGCCACCTCGAGCGCGACGGTGATCGCGTCGTCCGAGGCAAGCGTCTGGCCCACCAGCTGCGGCAACAGCGCGGCCGGCGCATCCCAGTCCGAGCCGTGGAACAGCCCCGCCTCGTCCATCCGCGTCGCCACCGCATAGACCGCGTCCAGCCCGCCGGGCAGACCGACGAGACGCGCGACGACGTCCAGCACCGGGCGCTGGTGCCGGTGCTTGGCGAAGGGCCGGGCCTGTTCCAGCCGGCCCAGCGCAACCTCCAGCGTGCCCGCCAGCCGATGCGCGTCGGGCTCGGTCTCGGTCATGGGATACTCTTGCCTCCTTCAGGGCTCAGCGATACCCGCCCTCAGACATAGAAGTCCAATTCTTCCTGATGTTTTAACAGGTCGCGCAACTTGTGCGGATCGTCGCCGAAGAAATAGGCCAGCCCCCAGTGGGTCCCGAAGGCGGTGCGCTTGGTGACCTTCTGCTCCATCGGTTCTGACAGTTCGTGGAACTCGAAATAGGGATGGTCGCGGGTTTCCCCGGGAATCTCCAGCCGGCTGACGACCCGGCGGCGGGGATAGACCCCGAAACAGCCCGCATGGCCCTTGGCATCCTCGACCTCCTTGGGAAAGAAGGCATCGATCTCTTCCTTGGTCGCCTTGGGATCGAACATCAGCACCATCCCCTGGTAGCCGTTGAACCCGTAGGCCCGCTCGATCAGTTCCAGCGCGTTGAACCCCGGCGGGCGATAGGCGACCTCGCCGAAGTAGAGCTTGTTGTCCGAGGTCAGGAAGTATTCCGGGTGGATGAAGCCGAAATCGATGTCGAACGCCTCGATCAGCTTTTCGATTTCCTCGGTGATCCGCGCGCGGTGCTTCTCCAGTTCGGGGGTGGCGGGCACGAAGACCGAATAGCCCAGGGTGACGTATTCCGAGATGTTCAGGAACTGGATCTTGCGGTCCTTGATCCAGGCCTCGACGGCGAATTCCCAGCCGTCCAG
>JBNGDM010000400.1:0-2441 GCA_049975105.1 Rhodovulum sp.
GCGATCAGCAGCGCCGGGTCACGCTCGGCGGCACCGGCCGCCGCGACCTCTTCGCCGACCCGGCGCAAGTCTGCGCCCGATGGCCCGGACAGGGCCGACGCGGGCCAGGCGGCGGCGCAGATCAGGGCCGCGACGGGGGGGAACGCGGACGCGCGCATCGCCCTGGAGGGTAGAAGCGCCGGGCCGGGCTGGCAAGGCCGCCCGCTCACGGCGCATCCCTTTCGGTGCGCAGCGGGATGACGATGGCCCCACCCTGCCCCGGTCCCGGGACCAACGGAATTTCGGCGCGCAGCACGGTGGCCGGCAGGTCGCCCGCGAGCCGGCGGAAATCGGTGGCGACAGGGCGGCCGGGATCGGCCGGGACAGCCAGCACCACCACGTAGACATCCCCCGCCGGCAGATCGTCAGACAGGGATTCGCGATAGCGCACCGTTGCCTTGCCCCCCGCCTCGAGCCGCAAGCCGTGAAAGGCCCCGCCGGGATAGCCGTCGAGATAGTAGATCCGCCCGTGCGGTCCGACATAGAGCGGCGACAGATCGAGCGCCCGAGAGCCGCGGTTGGCGAAATCGAGGATGACAGTATCGCAATCATGGATCGCGGGGCGCGGCATCCCGGGCCGAAGCAGCCGCACCCGGACAGGCGCGCCCTCGGCACAGGGCGCCACGGCGATCCGGGTCTCCACGGCCTGCGTCAAGGGGCTGGCGGCGAGCCCGGGCAAGAGTTGGACAAGCCAATGCGCCCGCGCGACCTGGCCCAACGCCCGGGCGACGGTGTCGGGATCCAGCCTGTCGTGGGACAGGATGAAGGGCGACGGCACAGGCCCAGGCGCGGCGCGGCCGGGCAGGAAGGTGAGCCCCTCCGGTCCGGGCACGAGACGCAGGTCGGCCGGCGCATCCGGGGCGACCCTGCGCAGGGGCAGCGGGGCGACGGCCCGGGGCAGCGCAGCGTCCAGCATCCGGTCCAATTGGGGCGGCGCCGGGGCCGGAAGCGCCACGTCGAAAGGCGCAACCCCCGGGGGACCCTGGCGCCGGGCGACCATGCCCGGCAACCGCACCGCGAGCCAACGCTCCCGCCAGGCGGCCGGGTCGAGCCCCTCGGCGGCGATGGCGGCGTCGATCCTGTCGGGGTGGCCCGGCGCATCCGCCAAAAGGCCGAGCGTGCTGCGGGTCAAACCCGCCGCGCGGACCCGCGCATGGACAAGCGGCGGCGCATCCGGCGTTGCCGGATCGGAAATCGCGAAGAGATCGCCCGCCGCGACCCCGTCGAGCAGGCCCGCGCCGACGCCGAGACCGTCATCGGTGCGTTCGAGCGCGAACCCGCCCGGCATCCGCCGCGCCGCCAATGGCAGATCCAGCGCACCGGCGAACATGGGCACAGGCAAGCCCTGCCCCCAGCCCCAGTAGGCCCGCGCGATCGCGTCGGCGAGATCGCGGAACCGCGCCGCGCCGCCGGCGCGCATCTGTCGTGCCAGTTCGAAGGTGAAGACACCGTGGACGCCGGCCGCGCCGCCCCGCCCGCCCAACGGCATTTCGAGGCTCTGCGCCCCGGGACCGGCGGCGTAGAACCCCACGAAACGGCCCCGCGGCACGCCGTCGGCAAGGGTCGGCGCCGGGTCGTCAGAGGCCGCTGCGGTGGGCGGCAGCCCAAGGTCGCGCAGCACCTCGCCGGGGCCGAGCGCAAGCGGGGCGAAGCGGGCGCGCACGGCGCCGGGGCGGGCGCTCCGCTCGATGGTCCCCGCATGGCAGAGATCGGCGATCAGCCAAATCGACGCCCCGGTTTCGAGGATCGCGGCGAAGGCGGTGCCGAACTCGTCATCCCGGATGTGGTTCGCGATGGTCACCGCGCCGCGATCGCGCACGAGGCGGAAATCGGCGGGCAGGAACACCTCGTCGAAACCGTCGCGCTCGGTCTCCGAGGCAAATTGCGTGCCGTGTCCGGCGAGGTAGACCACCGCCAAGTCGCCGGGACCCGAGCGACGCGCCAGTTCGCCCAGCGCGCCCAGGATCGCCGCCCGGGTCGGGCGCGCCGGACCGTCGCCGGCGAGGCGGGTGATCTCGATGCCGTCCCAGAGCCCGTCCAGCGCCTCGGCCATCAGCGCAACGTCGTTCGGCGGGCCCGCGAGCGGCGGCAGGCCGGGCGCGTCGGGGTAGTGCGAAACGCCGACCAGGAGCGCGCGGCGCTCTCCGGCATCGACGGCGGGTGCCGCCGCGCAAAACAGGAGCGTCAGCAGGAGCGCGCGCATTGCACGGCTACCTCTGGCCCAGCAGCACGCGGACAGCGCGGGTTTCGCGACTGGTCGCCGCGAACCGCCTTACGCCGGGATCGCTGCAGGTCAGAACCGGCGCACCGCCCCGGCAGACGATCCGGCCCTCGGCATCGGTGAACCGCAGGTCCAGCGCGGCGCCGGCCGGGGCGACGGCGAAGCGAGCTGCGCCGTCGCT
>JBNGDM010000401.1:0-2431 GCA_049975105.1 Rhodovulum sp.
TCAAACGCCGGGCCCGCTGGCCCGGCGTCGTCAATAGTCGCCGCGGGACGTGGCGTCCAGTGCGGCCTAAAGCTTGCTGTCGCGGATGCGGATCTGGCGCGCCCGGGTCAGGATCGCGTCCTCGACCGCGCGCACCGTGGCCGCGTCGACCGCCCCGCCGCGCGATTGCAGCGCCACCTTGAGCGAGCGCGCATCCAGCGCCGGGTCCTGCACGTAGACGGTCGCGCGATAGGCGCGGCCCCCGCCCGGCGGCGTGCCGTAACCCGTGACGATCACGCCCGAAAACGGATCGACCGACCGAATCGGCAAGAAGTTCAGAACCTCCAGCGAGGCCTGCCACAGGTACTTGTTCACCTCGACCGTGGTGTTCGGATCGTCGGCGTTGGAGAACAGGTCAAAGATCGACCCGCGCCGCGCACGCTCGCGCTCGATCTCGGCCATGGGGGTGTTCTCGTATTGCCGCGCGATGTTGGCATCGCGGGCCGACTGGCGCTCGGCGCTTTCCTCGGGCGTCAGAACGCGGGGCTCCGACTGGCCGCCGAACATCCCGCCCAGCCCGCCGCCGCAGCCCGACAGCCCGACAGCGATGGTCCCGATCAATGCCCCGCGGGCGATGCGGTGGAAGGTCATGGCCTGCGCCCTCTTTGTCCTTGGGCGGTCTTAGCCGAGGCGGCAAAGGCGGACAAGGTTTTTCCCTTTGGCCACGTTTGCTTGGGGCGCCGGGCGGTGTGGCATTGCTGCATCAATCACGGGCAGCGTTCCGGGGCGTCTTCCGAGCGTCTTGCAATTCGGGGGGGCAAGAGCGAAACCCACAACATACTCAGATCGGATGCTCCGGCCTGAGGTGCATCTTAACCGAATGAGGGAAAAACCATGAAAAAGGTTCTCCTTGCGTCGACCGCCCTGGCCTTCTCGGCCGGTATGGCCGCTGCGGAAATCACCATCACCGGCTCGGCCGAAATGGGTATCAAAGGCGGCGATCGCTATGACGACGCTGACACCGACAACACTGTCGAAGACAACGCCCGCTTCCACCAGGACTACACGATCAAGGTCGTGGGCTCGGGTGAAACCGACAACGGCCTGACCTTCGGCATGAGCGTCGAGTTCGACGACGTCGGCAACGACGCCGTGAACGACGGCACCACCACCGACAACGAGTTCGTGTTCATCTCGGGCAGCTTCGGCACCCTGACGCTGGGCGAAATCGACGGCGCCTACGACAAGGCCATGGCCGAGGTCGCGCTGGCCGGCGGTTCGCTGGCCGACGACGAAACCGAGCATGCCGGCTTCAACGGCAACTCGGGCTTTGACGGCACCCAGGACAACCAGATCCTGCGTTACGACTACGCCTTCGGCGACTTCGGCGTGTCGGTGTCGTATGAGCAGTTCAACAACGGCCAGGACGGCGACAGCGCGGTCGTCATCGGCAGCGACCCCGATGACAACATCGGTATCGGCGTCACCTACTCGACCCAGTGGACCGGCGTGGAAATGACCTTTGGCCTGGCCTACCAGCAGGGTTCGAAGGCTTTTGACGCGGACGGCACCGAGGGTGCCTACTGGTACGATGGCGATGTCTGGGGCGCTTCGGTCGCGGCCGATTTCGGCAACGGCTTCCAAGCCGGCCTGAACTACTCGTCCTATGACTTTGACGGCACCGCGACCGCGACCACCGGCACTGTTGGTGCGGAAACCGCCAAGTCGGGCACCGATTACGACCACTACGGCATCGGCATGGCCTACACCATGAACGCGTGGACCTTTGCCGCCAACTACGGCAAGTATGACTACAGCGGCGGCGTGGCCGACGAAGACGGCTGGGGCCTGCTCGTCAACTACGATCTGGGCGGCGGTGCCGTCATGCAGTTCGGCTATGGCGAAGGCGAAAGCACCGAAAGCTGGTCGTTCGGCATCGCGATGTCGTTCTAAGTCGCAAGACTTTCCGACTAGGGAAGAGCGGGCCTTCGTGCCCGCTCTTTTCCGTTACGGGGCGGCAAATCGACAAGCCGCCCGCCCCGTGCTATGGCCCGCCCGGACACCCCCGGAACCCCGCGCCCATGCCCCCGACAGACCCGACACAGATCGCCCAACTCTACCGCCAGGCCGTCGCGCGCCAGGCCGCCGGCGATCTTGACGGGGCCGAGACCCGCCTGCGCCAGGTTCTGGCCGCCCGCCCCCGCCAGCCCGAGGCATTGTTCCAGATGGGCCGCATCGCGCTGGCCCGCGGCGCCGCCAAGCGCGCGGTGCAGCATCTCGACCGCGCGGCGGATGCGAAACCCGGCGAACCCGCGATCTGGCTGGCCTATGCCCAGGCCGTCGCCGCGCTGGGCGACAAGGCCCGCACCCGCGCCTTTCAGAAAAAGCTCAAGGCCGCGAAACCGCCCGCCGACCTGCTGTCCCGCGTGCGCGAGGTTCTCTCGGGCGGCCC
>JBNGDM010000402.1:0-2427 GCA_049975105.1 Rhodovulum sp.
GGGCCGCTATCCGCCGCGGACGGGCCCGGCGCGGCCGCGACACCGCCGGTGGCGGGGACGGCGGGCTGTGGCGCGGGCGGGTCGGCCTTGACCGCCGGCGGGGCGGGGCTGGCCGGGGCTTGCGGGGCCGGTTTGGCGGCGGGCCTGGTGCGGGATTTCGCGGCGGGCTTTGGCAGGTCGGGCGTTTCGTCGCCCGCGGCGTAATCGGCCATGCCGTCGGGCCGCACCGGCCGGCCGTCGGGCTCGGGTTTCACGCCCTTGCCCAGCAGGTCGCGCGCGGCCGATGTCGGCCCGAAAAACACCTCGCCGTCGAACTTGTCCGCCGGGGGGGCGGCCACCCAGCAGACCGGGTTGAAGGCGTGCTGAACGGCAAAGGCCTCGGCCTCGTTCAGGGTCTCGCGCGCGACGGCGGCGATCCGCGCGGTGCCATCGTCGGCCTCCTGCCAGTCGAACACGATCTCGTCCAGCGCATAGGGTGTCAGCCCGTCCAGCCCCTGCCTGAGGCTCGCGCGCTTTTCCGCCGGGCTGTCGCCGGTGACAGGCAGCGTCGTGTAAAGCACCTGACTGTCGGGAATGACCAGCTTGCTCAGCAGTTTGCCGCTGGCCAGCCCCTCGGCGGTGTTGCGCATCAGGCGCAGGGTCTCGCCCAGGCCCGGATCGTCCAGCGACACGTCGCCCAACCGCTGCCAGCCGCCCTTCGCGCGGTGCAGCAGGCCGATCCCGTCCTCCGAGAGAGTCAGCGCAAAACCTGGCTTCATTACCGCTTTCTAAACCGGCCCCCCACCGGTGCCAATCGCCGTTCGCGGACTATAGCAGGAAAACGCCGCCGCTTAGAAGGGGGATGACGGATGCGGCATGTCGCAGACTTACGCACCGGGGCGGCGGGCAGGCCGCCCCGGTGCGGTGAAGGGGACGGTACGCCGCCGTCAGAGCTTGGCCAGCGCCTGGTCGAGATCGGCGATCAGGTCGTCGGCATCCTCGATCCCGATCGACAGCCGCACCACGTTGGGCGCGGCGCCGGCGGCCACCTGTTGTTCCTCGGTCAACTGGCGGTGGGTGGTCGAAGCCGAGTGGATGATCAGCGAGCGCGTATCGCCCAGGTTCGCGACATGGCTGAACAGGTCGAGGGAATCCACCAGCTTCACGCAGGCCTCGTAACCGTCCTTCAGCGCGAAGGTGAAGAGCCCCCCGGCCCCCTTGGGACAGATCCGCGCCACCCGGTCGTGATAAGGCGAAGAGGGCAGCCCGGCATAGGTGACGGCGGCGACCTTTGGGTGGTTTTCCAGCCAGCTTGCGATCTTGACCGCGTTCTCGGTGTGCCGCTCCATGCGCAGCGACAGCGTCTCGATTCCCATCAGCGTGTAATGGGCGGCCTGCGGGTTCATGGTCATGCCGAGATCGCGCAAGCCCACCGCGATGCCGTGGAAGGTAAAGGCAAGCGGCCCGAAGGTTTCGTGGAATTTCAGCCCGTGATAGGCGGGTTCCGGCTCGGCAAGCGAGGGGAACTTGCCCGAGGCGGACCAGTCGAAACGCCCCGAATCCACGATGGCGCCGCCCGTGACCGTGCCGTTGCCGGTCAGGTATTTGGTGGTCGAATGCACCACCAGCGTGGCGCCGTGCTCGATCGGGCGGCACAGATAGGGCGTGGCCGAGGTGTTGTCGACGATCAGCGGCAGGCCGGCGTCCTCGGCGATGGGGGCGATGGCGTCGAGATCGGTGATATAGCCGCCCGGGTTCGCGATCGCCTCGCAGAAAATCGCGCGGGTATCCTCGTCGATGGCGGCCTTGACCGCGTCGAGGTCATCGAAATCGACGAATTTCGCGGACCAGCCGAAGCGGCGTATGGTCTGGCTGAACTGGGTGACCGTCCCGCCGTAAAGCCGCGTCGAGGCGACGATGTTGCGCCCTGGCGCCATCAGCGGGAACAGCGCCATGATCTGCGCGGCATGCCCCGAGGAACAGCACACGCCGCCCACTCCGCCTTCCAGCGTCGCGATGCGCTCGGCCAGCACGGCGACGGTGGGGTTGGTCAGCCGCGAATAGATGTAGCCGACCTCTTGCAGGTTGAAGAGGGCGGCGGCGTGGTCGGCGTCGCGGAACACATAGGCCGTGGTCTGGTAGATCGGCGTCTGCCGCGCGCCGGTGGCCGGATCGGGCCGCGCGCCCGCATGCACCTGCAACGTGTCGAAGCCGTAAGTGGGGCCCTCGCTCATCGGAACTCTCCCTGTTTCCCGTGTCGCGCAAGGATTAGGCCATCGCCCGCGCCCCGGCAACATCGCGCGCGGGGAAAGGATCGGGGCGCGGACGCCATTCACCGATCCCGATGGGGGCGCACGGGATGGCCCCGCCATGGTCGGCCGGCCCACGTGGTCGCCTTTGCGGTTTCGCCTTGGCTTCGCCAAGTCGACCCGCGCGGGGGGGGGGGGG
>JBNGDM010000403.1:0-2418 GCA_049975105.1 Rhodovulum sp.
GGGTTCGGCGGCTCGACCGCGATCTCGTCGACCACATGCGCCGCGTCGATCACCGTGCCCGCCGCCGACAGCGCCCGGAACCGCGCGGCCTCGTCCGGCGCGGTGCCCGACAGCCGCACCAGCATCCCGTCGGGCGCCGCCTCGGCCCAGCCCATGCCGGCCTCGGCCAGCGCCGCGCGCACGGCGCCCGCGGTGCGCGATTCCAGCAGGCCCACCGCCAACAGCGCGGCCAGCGCGCACAGCCCCGCGGCCAACACCATTGCAAGCGGCGCGATCAGGCGGAGGGGCGGTCGGCTCATGGGCGCAGTCCGGCGGTCTGGGTCATGGATCGTTCCTCTCTAGGCCCGCGCAGGACGCCTTGCAATCACGCCAGGATCGCCAGCCCGAACAGCAGCACCGGGATCAGCCCGGCATCGCGGTTCGCGCGGAACAGCTTCAGGCAGGTGTCGCCATCCTCGGTGTTCAGGCTGCGCAGCTGCCAGTACATATGCGCACCGAACCCCGCCACGCCGATCAGCCCGACGATCACCGCCGTCCGCCCCTCGGGCGTCAGCGCGCCCAGCACGGCCAGCGTCATCAGAACGACGCTCGCGATCCCGAACTGTTGCAGCCGCAGCGGCGTCTGGTCGCCGAACAACAGCGCGGTGGACTTCACCCCGATCAGCGCGTCGTCCTCCTTGTCTTGGTGGGCATAGATCGTGTCGTAGAAGATCGTCCAGCAGATGCCCGAAAGGTACAGGAACACCGCGGGCCAGCCCAGGCTGCCGGTATGCGCCGTCCAGGCCAGCAGCGCGCCCCAGTTGAACGCCAGCCCCAGGAACACCTGCGGCCAATAGGTGAACCGCTTGGCGAACGGATAGATCGCGACCAGCCCCAGCGAGGCCACGCCCATCGCGATCGCCGCCCCGTTGAAGGTGATGAGGATCAGGAACGCCACCAGCGACTGGATCACCATCCACAGCACCGCGTGTTCCACCGACACCTGCCCCGAGGGGATCGGCCGCGACCGGGTGCGCGCCACGCCCGCGTCGATCTCGCGGTCGGTGATGTCGTTCCAGGTACAGCCCGCCCCGCGCATCAGCCACGCCCCGATGCCGCAGCCGATCACGATCCAGATGTCGATCCAGCGAAACCCGGTGCTGGCCGCCGCCAGCGCCACGCCCCACCAGCACGGCAACAGCAAAAGCCACGTCCCGATCGGCCGGTCGGCCCGCGACAGCCGCAGATAGGGCCGCGTCCAGTCCGGCGCCTCGCGGTCGACCCAGTTGCCCCGATAGGCATCGGCCACCTGGCCCTGGGCCTCTGGCGTTTCTCCGGTGTCAGGCATATCAATGACCCCCATGAGCGATACCCGGTCTGCCAAAATCAGGCTCTATGTAGATCAGCCTCTGGGGCAGGGGCAAACCGTTCCTCTGTCCCGCGATCAGGCGCATTATCTCTTTTCCGTGATGCGTCTGGGCCCGGGCGACCCGGTGCTGGTGTTCGACGGCGCCTCGGGCGAATACCTGGCCCACGTGGCCGAGACGGGCAAGAAGGGCGGCACCCTGGCCTGCGCCGCGCAGACCCGCCCCCTGCAACCGCCGCCCGACCTGTGGCTGTTCTTCGCCCCGATCAAGAAGGCGCGCACCGATTTCATCGTCGAAAAGGCCGCCGAGATGGGCGCCGCGCGCATCTGCCCGGTGCAGACCGATTTCACCAATGCCGAACGCATCCGCCGCGACCGGCTTCAGGCCCACGCCGTCGAGGCGGCGGAACAATGCGGCGGCACCTTCGTGCCCGAGGTCTGCGATTTGCAACGGCTGTCCGACGTTCTGGCCTCCTGGCCCGAGGGCCGGCGCCTCATGTTCTGCGATGAAATGCTGGCCGGACAGGCCCGCGGCCTGGGCGCCGCGCCCCGTGGCCCCTGGGCCATCCTCATCGGCCCCGAGGGCGGCTTTTCGGATGCCGAGCGCAACCGCTTGCGCGCGCTGCCCTTCGCCCACCCGGTCAGCCTCGGCCCCCGCGTGCTGCGCGCCGACACGGCGGCCGTCGCCGCGCTCACCGTCTGGCAACAGGCGCTGGGGGATTGGGGATGAGCCTGATCCGCCCCGACCTTCTGGAACAGCTCCTGCGTTGGCGCGACCTGTTCGGCGCGTTGTTCATCGCCGGGCTGGGCGTCTGGGTGTTCCGTTTCGGCGGCTATTTCTACCAGGGGCTGGGGGTGCTTTTCGGCCTTGTGGGCGTGGGCCTCGCCATCGCCGCGCTGCGCAAGCTGCGCTTTCACGTCTCGGGCGGCGCGCCCGGCGTGGTGCAGGTCGACGAGGGGCAGATCACCTACCTCGCGCCCGTGGGCGGCGGCTTTGTCGCGCTGTCGGAACTGACCGCGGTCGAGATGGCGTTCGACGCCGTGGGCGGGCGGCTTTGGCGGCTGTCGCAGGA
>JBNGDM010000404.1:0-2414 GCA_049975105.1 Rhodovulum sp.
GCCTGAACCTGCATCGCTCAATCCTCCCCGCGCACCATGGTAAAGAACTCGACCCGCGTCGCCGCCGCCCGCGCGGCCCGCGCCCGGCGCGCCGCCTCCATCTGCGCGGCCAGCGGCCCCAAGACCCGCTCGCGGCACGCGCCCGCACGCTCCGTCTGCATCAGCGCATCGACCAGCGCGGCCTGCCGCGCCTTGGCCTTGTCGCGGCCCTGTACATAGGCGTGGCCGACCGCGCCGCCCTCCGCCAGCCGCAACGCACAGCGCGTCACCGTCATCTCGCCCAGATTGAAGGCCGCGCCCGTGCCGCCCATCCGCCCGCGCACCATCACGCCGCCGGTTTCCGGCGGGCGCAGCCAGGTAAAGGCCGGCTCGACCCCGAAGGCGGTCCATACCTCGTCCAGCGCCTTGGCCGGCGCCCGGGCCAAAAGCCCCATCCATCCCTGCCGCGTGTCATGTCCGGTCATTAGACAGCTTGCCGATTTGTCTAGATTTCTATACAACTAGACAAATCGTTACGCGGGTCATGCGAGTCGCGCAAGACGACAGTCGGTGAAGTTTTGATGACATGGGACGACAGGCGCTCTGGACCGCGATCGCGGCGACGCTGAAGGGCGAGATCGGCACCGGCCGGTACCGCCCCGGCGACAAGCTGCCCACCGAGGCAGACCTGGCGCTGCGCTTCGGCGTCAACCGGCACACCGTGCGCCGGGCGCTGGCCGCCCTGGCCGAGGACGGGTTGACCCATGCGCGGCGCGGGGCGGGCGTCTTCGTCGCGGCACGCCCCACCGATTATCCCATCGGCCGCCGCGTGCGGTTCCACCAGAACCTGCGCGCGGCCGGGCAGACGCCCGAGAAAAGGCTGCTCCTGGCCGAAACCCGCGCCGCCGACCCGCGCGAGGCCGAGGCGCTGGACCTGCCGCCCGGCGCGCCGGTCCATGTCTACGAAGGCGTTTCGCTGGCCGACGGCGCGCCGATCGCTCTGTTCCGCAGCGTGTTTCCCGCCGACCGCCTGCCGGGCCTGCTGGAGGCGCTGAACGAGACCCGCTCGGTCACCGCGGCGCTGGCGCGGTGCGGCGTGCCCGACTACACCCGCGCCTCGACCCGGCTGACCGCGAAACTCGCCTCGCCCACCCAGGCGCTGCACCTCGCGCTGCGCGAGGGCGCCCCGATCCTGCGCACCGCCGCCGTCAACGTCGATGCCCAGGGCAAACCGGTAGAATACGGCCACACCTGGTTCGCGGGCGACCGGGTCAGCCTGGTCGTGGCCCCCGACTGACCCTTGCGGCGTCGAACCACGCCGCCCTGTCATACCGGCGATACAGACCGCGTTTATCCACAGGCAACGACAGCAGCCGAGCGGACCGATGCACCATTTCCTGCCCCCCTTGCGATTCACCGGCGCGACCGTCCTGCGCGACGGCGAGTTGCAATCGCGCTCGCTCGCCATCGCCGACGGGCGGATCACCAAGGGTCCGCTGCCCGAACTGGACCTCTCGGGCTACCTGATCCTGCCCGGGATCGTCGACCTGCATGGCGACGCCTTCGAACGGCATGTCGCGCCCCGGCCCGGCGCGCCCTTCGCCCTGGGCATCGGGCTTGCCGCGACAGACCGCGAGGCGGCGGCGAACGGCGTCACGACCGGCTGGCTGGCGCAGGCCTGGTCCTGGGAGGGCGGCCACCGCGGCCCGGACCACGCCGAGGCGCTGCTCGCGGCGCTCGACGCCTATCGGCCGCAAATGCTGACCGACCTGCGCGTGCAGATTCGGTGCGAAACGCACCTGGTCGACAGCGCCCGGCGCCTGCTCGACGCGATCCGGCGCCACCGCGTCGGCTATGTGGTGTTCAACAATCACCTCGACGAGATCGCCGAACTGGTCCGCGACCGGCCCGAACGGGTTGCCCATTGGGCGGCCCAGGGCGGGCACAGCACCGAGGATTACATCGCGCTGGTCGAGGCCGCGCTGGCGCGCGCCGGCGAGGTGCCGCGCCACCTGTGCCGGCTGGCCGATGCCTTCGACACCATGGGCGTGCTTTATGGCAGCCATGACGACCCCGACGGCGAGACCCGCGAACGCTTTTCGATGATCGGCGCGCGAATTGCGGAATTCCCGCTGACCCGCCGCGCCGCGGCCGCCGCCAAGGCGATGACCGACCCGGTCCTGCTGGGCGCGCCCAACGTGGTGCGCGGCGGGTCGCAATCGGGCAACGTCTCGGCCCGCGACCTGATCGCCCAGGGCCTGTGCGATGCGCTGGTGTCCGACTACTACTACCCCGCGCTCGCCCATGCCGCCTGGCGGCTGGTCGATGACGGGCTGCTGGACCTGACGCGGGCCTGGGCGCTGATCTCCGAGAAACCGGCCGAAATCCTGCGCCTGCCCGACCGCGGCCGGCTGGACTACGGGCGCCGGGCCGAT
>JBNGDM010000405.1:0-2385 GCA_049975105.1 Rhodovulum sp.
TTCGTAATGCGCGCCCGCGTCCAGGTAGCTGTCGAAGGCGCGGTCGCGCTGGACCAGCCCGAACGACACCGGGTCGCGCGTGCCCAGGTAGGAACTGGCCAGGCGCGGCGGGTTGTTCAGCGGGCGCACGAAGGTTTCGCCGCCCCGCGTGTTCAGCACCAGCACCTCGCTGTCATGCACGCGGGGGCGGAAATCGTCGAACGTGCCGTGGTCGTTGTCGCCCAGTAGGTACATCGAGGTCAGCGGCGCGACGCCCAGTTGCGCCACGTCCTCGCGCAGGAACAGCCGCGCGGTGACGTCGATCACGGTGTTTTCGCCCGGCCGCACCACAAAGCGGAAGGCGCCGGTTGCAGACGGGCTGTCCAGCGCGGCATGCAGGGTCACGTGGTCGGCGCCCGGGGCGGGGCGTTCGATCCAGAACGCGCTGAAGCGGGGAAATTCCTCGCCCTTGCCGGTGGCGGTGTTGATCGCGAGACCCCGCGCGCTGAGGCCATAGACATTGCCCCGGCCCAGCGCGCGGAAATAGGACGCGCCCAGGAACACCACCACCTCGTCGAAGATGTCGGCCCGGTTCAGCGGCGCGTGCAGCCGGAACCCCGCGACGGTGGGCAGGGCCAGCCCCGCGGGCACGCGGTCGGCCAACGCGCCGTCATACTCGAAATCCTCGGCCGAGAAGGCCATCTGCCGCTCGGTCCCGTCCACCACCTCGTACAGCGTGACCGGCGCCTTGTAGAGCCAGCCGGGGTGGAAGGCATGCAGCCGGAACGCCGCCTCGGTGCCGGCCCAGCGGGCATGGTCGGGGCGAAAGCGGATCCGGCGATAGGCGTCGTAATCCAGCCCGGCGATCACGCCCTCGGGTTCGGGCGGGCTGCGGTAGGGCGTGGCGGCCAGCGCGCGCATCCGCTCGGCCAACGCATCGAACGAGAATGGCGCGGGGGGCATCGCCATCGGTTCGGCCTGCTGCGCCGCGGCAATCGGTGGCAGCAGCGCGGCGGCCGCGGCCGTGCCGGCCAGCGCGGCCAGCGTCCGGCGTCGTGTCACGAAAGACCTGCCGGACCCGTGCCCGGTAGTCGAAAAGCCTGGCTTCATGGGGCGCCCCTTGCGCAGCAGCTCGCGTTTATTGGTTGCCACGAGAAAAGCGGTTTGTCCCGGGGTGTCGTGATGCCGTCATGCTGCACGGCAGAATCACGCCGCTCCGCGGCATTCCGTGAGCGGAATTTGGTGTATCTTTCGGCGGTTGCAATCTCTCTTTGAGGGGAAGTGCGGCGTCTGGCCGCTAAACCTGTGGCTGATCGGCGGAAATCTGCTTGCCGCATTGGGGTGCGGCCGGTTTCCCGGGCCGGCCGTCCCGGCGGGATGCGACCTTTTCTCGCGCCCGGCCATCGGGCAGAACGGGCGGCAGACGGGGCCGGCCGCCGCGTCGCGGATGGAGGGAGACGGGATGACCGGAACGACCTTGGCGATCGGGGCCTACACGGCGGGCGAACTTGCCGCGCTGCGCGACGAGCTGGGCGCCGCGCATATCGCCGGGCCGGACATGCTGGGCGGGCTGGACGCGGCCGCGCGCGCCGCGGTCACGGCGGTCGCCTACAAGGGCCAGGCGCGGTTCGGCGCGGCCGAGATGGACCTGCTGCCGCGGCTGGGGATCGTTGCGAATTACGGCGTCGGGTATGACGCGATCGACCTGGCCGCGGCGCGGGCCCGCGGCGTGGCCGTGACCAACACGCCTGACGTCCTGACCGACGACGTGGCCGACCTGGCCGTCGCGATGCTATTGGCGCAGGCGCGCGATCTGATCGGCGCCGACCGCTTCGTGCGTGCGGGCGCTTGGGCCGCGACGGGGGCCTACCCGTTGCAGCGCAAGGTCAGCGGGGCGCGGGCCGGGATCCTGGGGCTGGGCCGGATCGGGCGGGCCATCGCGGCCCGGCTGGCGGCGTTCGACATGGAGATCCACTATCACGCGCGCGGCCCGAAACAGACGCCGGGCTGGACCTTCCATGCCGACCCGGTGGAGCTGGCGCGGGGCGTGGATTTCCTGGTCGTGGCGCTGGTCGGCGGCCCCGAGACGGCGGGGTATGTGTCGGCCGCGGTGATCGAGGCGCTGGGCCCGAAGGGTGTGCTGGTCAACATCGCGCGGGGCAGTTGCGTCGACGAGGCGGCGCTGCTGGACGCGCTGGAAACGGGGCGGTTGGGCGGCGCGGCGCTGGACGTGTTCCGCAACGAACCCGATATCGACCCGCGGTTCCGGGCGCTGACGAACGTGGTGCTGCAACCGCACCAGGCCTCGGCCACCGATGCCACGCGGGCCGCAATGGCCCGGTTGCAGCGCGACAATATCGCGGCCTTCCACGCCGGCTGCCCCCTGCCGACCCCGGTCGTCTAGGG
>JBNGDM010000406.1:0-2375 GCA_049975105.1 Rhodovulum sp.
GCCTCGCACAGCTTGCAGGCGATGCAGCGTTCCTCGCCGTTGGGATAGCGGCGCAGCGCGTGTTCGCCGCGGAACCGGAGCGACAGCGGCCCCTTTTCATGGGGGTAGTTCACCGTGGCCTTGGGCGCGAGGAAGTATTTCATCCCCAGCTTGAAGCCTTCGAGGAAATCCATCAGCAGGAAGTATTTCCCGGCGCGTTTCCAGTCCATCGTGGTCATTCCAGACCTCCAAGTTCCTTGCGGGCCCAGTCGGCCAACCGCTTTCGACGCTTGGCCGGGTAGTCGCTCGCGAATTCGCGCATGCGCGCGTTCTCCGGCAGGAAGCGGTTGAGGGGATCCCTTTCAAAGCAGGGCCGTCGAAGCATCACCTCGGTGGCCATCAGGGTTCTCAGCACGACCTCGCTGCGATCGCCCTCGTTCACCCGTTCCATTGCGTAGGCGAAAAGCGCCGCGGTCACGAGATCGCCGTCGCTCTTGCCCAGATACGCCGCGGCGCTCTCGATTCCCATGCTTTCGGACAGATCGGGAACGTTCTCGACCAGCCAACCGGCATGCTTGCCGCAGTCCAACTTTCGCGTCGGCAGCGCGGGAGCGATGCTATCGGGTGGCGGCGCGACCTTCGGGCGGTTGTCGAGCGGAGATAGAAGAAGCGGCTCCTTCCATAGGCCATCAGGGCGTGGCGGATCGGCCGAGGCCGGAACAGCCCAGCAAAGCGTCGCGAGAAGAAGGGCCAGAGGGCGCACGGCTCAGCCTCCCACCGCCCAGCGGGCATAGGAGCCGCCGAACAGTTCGAATTGCGCGAAGAACGCCACGATGACGACCCAGGCCAGGCTCATCGGCAGGAACACCTTCCAGCCCAGGCGCATCAGCTGGTCGTAGCGGTAGCGGGGCACGATGGCCTTGACCATGGCGAAGAGGAAGAAGAACACCCCCATCTTGGCCACCATCCACAGCGCGCCGTCGGGCAGGCCCGGGATGGGCGAAAGCCAGCCGCCGAAGAACAGCAACGTCATCAGCGCGCACATCAGGAAGATGGCGATGTATTCGCCCGCCATGAACAGCAGGAACGGCGTGGAGGAATATTCCACCTGGTAACCCGCCACGAGTTCCGATTCCGCCTCGGGAAGGTCGAAGGGCGGGCGGTTGGTCTCGGCCAGCGCCGAGATGAAGAACAGGAACACCATCGGCAGGTGCGGCAGCCAGTACCACGAGAACAGGCCGAACCGGCCGTCCTGCGCGTGGACGATGTCACCGAAATTCAGCGAGCCCGTGGACAGGATCACGCCGACGATGATGAGGCCGATCGACACCTCGTAGGAGATCATCTGCGCGGCCGAGCGCAGGCTGCCCAGGAAGGCGTATTTCGAGTTCGACGCCCAGCCGCCCATGATGACGCCGTAGACCTCGAGCGAGGAAATCGCGAAGACGTAGAGGATCGCCACGTTCAGGTCGGCCAGCACCAGCCGGTCGGAGAACGGGATCACCGCCCAGGCGATCATCGCCATCACGAAGGAAATCAGCGGCGCCAGCATGAACACCGGCCGGTCGACGCCGGCGGGGATGACGACCTCTTTCACCACGTATTTCAGCGCGTCGGCCACCGTTTGCAGCAGGCCGAACACGCCCACCACGTTCGGCCCCTTGCGCATCTGCACCGCGGCCCAGATCTTGCGGTCGCCATAGACGAGGAACAGCAGCGAGATCATCACGAAGGCGATCACCATCAGCCCCTGCGCCATGATCGTCAGCGCCACCCCGAACCCGGTATCCAGAAAATCCGCCATCTCGTCCCTATCGTTCCTCAGACCGTCGGTATCCCCTGCCCGGCGCAATCGGCCACGACGACTTCGGCGTCGATGGTCCGTACGCCCTCGGGCAGGGTCGCAGACATGGTGTAGACGGCATCGGCCGTGACGATGCCGCCGCGTTCCTGGCCCAACTGCGTGCGCACGTGGCGCAGAAAGCCGTAGCCGCGGCCCAGCGCGTAATTCGCCGCCGCGCAGCGGGCATAGGCCTGCACCGCCTCGGGGCCGCCGGGGTGCTGCATGCGGACGACCATGTTCATCAGGTCGTCGCTGAGCACCGCCGCCTCGGCGCCCAGGTAGGCGGGCGCGCGGTCGGCGCCCGGCAGGATCGGCGCACAGCCGCCCGCCCCGGCCATCAGGCCCAGCGCAAGAAGCGGCGCGATATGGTGGCGGACCCCCTGCACCGGCCTATTCCGCGGCCATGGCGCCGGCCCGGCGCGCCTTGGCCATGGCCGACAGTTCGGCCATCAGTTTCGAGGCGCGCGCGATCGGGTTGGTCAGGTAGAAATCCCGCACCGGGCTGTCGAAGGCGGCGGTGCCCAGCGGCCCCTCGGGCAGCGCGTCCCAGGCG
>JBNGDM010000407.1:0-2375 GCA_049975105.1 Rhodovulum sp.
GTCCCGTCCTCCCAGTCGCGGATGACGTCGTTGCCACCCACGGGGCTGTCCTGCAGCTCGTCGAAGCGGAAGGTATCCGCCCCGCTGCCGCCGAACAGGTCGTCGGCGCCAAGCCCGCCGGCCAGCACATCGGCCCCGGAATTGCCGTAGAGGATGTCGCTTCCGACACCGCCCACGAGGGTATCGTCCCCGAGCAGACCCGAGAGGATGTTGTCGCCGTCATCGCCGATGAGGGTGTCGTCGAAGTTCGACCCGACCACGCGCTCGATGCTGACGAAGATGTCGCCCGCCGCTTCGCCGGTATTGGTCAGGGTGCCGGAGAGATCGACCTGAACCCCGCTGTCCGCGTGGTTGTAGGCCGCGGTGTCGAACCCTTCGCCGCCGTCGAGCACGTCGCCCCCGGCGCCGCCATCGAGGATGTCGTCGCCTTCCAGGCCCAGCAGCAGGTCGGTGCTGGCGCTGCCGGTCAGCACGTCGTCGCCGGGGGTGCCGATGACGACGAACTCGCCGACAAGGCTCACGTTCGGGTTCAGGAACAGGAAGTCCTCGTAGCCCAGCGTCGAGGTGACCCCCTCCAGCGTCACGGCATGGTAGCCCCAGACGCTGATCTCGAGATCGCCATTCACGACATCCTGGTCGATCGCGTCGCGCCAGGTGGTGCCGGCCTCGTCGTCGAGGATCTCGTTGACGAAGAAGTCGAACAGGCCGAGCACGTCCTCGCCGATGGTGAAGTCGGTGATCGTGCTCGCCGGACCGCCGAGGAAAATGTCCAGCTGCTTGCCGTAATTGACCACGAACAGGTCGGAGGAATCGCCGCCGGTGAAGGCGTTGTCGCCCTGGCCGACGAGATAGTCCTCGCCCGCGCCGCCGGTGATGGTGGCGCCCACGCCGTTGACGGTGATCTCCTCGTAGCTCATCACCAGCTCGGTGTCGTAGAGCGCCACCGGCTTCTGGTCGCCCTTCACGTAGAAGGCCACGTCGAGGTCATTGGTGTAGTTCACCCCGTTGACCGAGAGCGTGCTGGTCGAGGTCACGCCGTTCGCGTTGCTCTGGAACCCGGCGCTGATCGACATCGGCGAGAACGGCGCTTCCCAGTCGAGGATGTTCAACACGGTCTGGGTCAGCTCGCCGCTTTCATACTTGAGCTCGGCCGTCGTGTAGGGCGGCGGCGTCGAGGGATCGAGCGGGATGTCCACGCCCGGCAGGTCCTGGCCGTATTTCGGGGCCTTCAGGCGCCAGCGCGGCCCGACCTCGTAGTCGTCCCCGGCCAGGTTCAGCTCGGGCTCGAACGGTTCGCGGTCGAGCGTGGTGTAATAGGCATTGGTGAAGCCCGCGGCCCAGTCCTCGGCCCCGATGGCCTCGGCCCAGGACCCTGCCCAGCTGCTGGCCAGGTCCACGTCCCGCAGCACCGTGCCGGTCGGGTAGAAGGTGCCGTCGCCGGCGTAGAAATCACCATCCGAGACCCAGTTGCCATCACCGTCCACCGTGTAGCCCGGCAGCCGGCCGATCGCGGCCTCGTTCTCGTAATCCTCGATCCGGATCTGGTCGTTGGGGTTGTTGGTGATCGTGTGCTCGGTCACCAGCTCGGCCTGGGTGATCTTGAACAGCTTGCGCGCGCCGGTGGCCTGGTCGAATTCCTCGAACTCGTCGGGCAGGTCAAGCTTGACGTCGAGCCGGATGTCGTTCGGACGCTTGACCAGGTTGCCCCAGCGATAGAGCAGCTTGCCATCATCCTTCAGCGTCACCGAGTAGTCGTCGCTCACCGCGATGTCGTAGCGCACCGATTCCTCGTTCGGGTCCAGCACGTCCTTGATGTCGGCCACGCCGTCACCGTTGACATCGCCCGCCATCGCGATCGCGTCGGTCACCAGCATGCCGTTATAGCCGCTGTACTCGGGGTCCAGCGGATCGCGCAGGTCCACGATGCGCAGGTCGTTGTCCAGCGGATAGACCGCCGGGCTGCCATCCTCAAGCGTGCCGCCGGGGAAATACTGGTCCGACAGGACGTTCTGCATCACCACGTAATGCTCGGTCGAGGCCTTGACCGAGTTGTTGCCCAGACCCGCCAGCCAGGTGCCCGTCTTCGCAGGCGCCTTGAACGAATCGGTCGGCGCGTCCGCAACCGCCAGACCCCCGCCATCGATGTTACCGGCCCAGCCCTCGGTATAGACCCCGTCGCGCACCTTGTCCTCGGTGCCGAAGAAATCCGTCACGATGAACCCGAATTCGCTGTCCACCGGGTAGAGCGTGTAGCCCTCCTTGTAGTCCTTCGGAGCGGTCAGGTCGATGATGCTCGGGTCCGTCGCGTAGGTCGCGCCATCAAACCCGCCCGTCACGTCATTGAGGCTGAACACATGGCTCGACGTCCAATCAGG
>JBNGDM010000408.1:0-2370 GCA_049975105.1 Rhodovulum sp.
GTTCCTGATGGCGCGCGTCAGCCCGATCGCCGTCGACGGCAGCCGCGTGGGCTATGTGCTGATCTTCCACGACGCGACCGAGGATCTGGACGCGCACGCCGAACACGACCACCTGTTCAACACGCTTCTCGAAACCGTGCGCCGCCCGACCGCGGCCATCGGCGCGCTCTTGGACGCGATGGAAACCGACCCCGACCCGCAGGCCCGCGCCACCTTCTTTCAGCAGTTGCGCCGCGAACAGGGCGCGCTGGTCGTGCGCCTGCACGAGGTGGCCGAACGCCACGGCGCGGCCACCGCGCGGGCCTGGCCGATGCCCGCCGTCGCCTCGGACGACATCTTCGACGCGCTGCTGGCCCGCCTGCCCGAGGACCTGCGCTTCGAGGGCGCGCGCCAGTTCATCCGCTGCGACGGCTTCGCGATCACCGAATTGCTGGCCCGGGTGCTGGACGGGCTGCGGGCGGACGGCACGCGCTGCAATTTCGTGCTGCGCGCCGAGGCGCAAGAGGACGAGGTCTGCCTGACGCTGGACTGGACCGGCCCCGAGGTCGCCGACGGCGCGCTGGACCGCTGGCTGGCCGCGCCGCTGGCCGCGGGCTATGGCCAGTATACCGCGCGCGATGCGCTGGAAGGCCACGCGACCGAATTGTGGTCCGAAACCCGCGACGGCGCGAACCGCATCGTGCTGCCGCTGCGCGCGGCCTCGGCCCCGGTGCTGACGCCCGCCGATCCGCGCCCGGAATTCTACGATTTCACCCTGCCCGCCCGGGCCTCCGCCGAAACCGCCGACCGGCCGCTGTCCGATCTCAGCTTCGTGGTGTTCGACACCGAAACCACCGGCCTTTCGCCGCGGGCGGGCGACGAGATCGTGCAGGTCGCGGGCATCCGCATGCTGAACGGCCGCATCCTGCGCGGCGAGGTGTTCGACACGCTGGTGAACCCCGGCCGCCACATCCCCGCCGCCTCGACCGCGGTCCATGGCATCGACGACGCCCGCGTGCAGGGCGCGCCCGACATCGTCGAGGCCGGACGGCGGTTCCATGCCTTCTGCGAGGGCTCGGTCCTGGTGGCCCATAACGCGGCCTTCGACATGGCCTTCCTCAAGCTCAAGGAGGACCGGCTGGGCCTGCGCTTCGACCAGCCGACGCTGTGCACCGTGCTGTTGTCGGCGGCGCTGTTCCCGCATGCCGACGATCACACGCTGGACGCACTGGCCTGCCGCTTCGGCGTCACCCTGCCCGAGGATCACCGCCACACCGCGCTGGGCGACGCGCTGGCCACCGCCGAGGTGTTCCGCCACATGCTGGGCGTGATGGAGGGCGCGGGCATCCGCACGCTGGGCCAGGCCATCGCCCGCAGCGACGAGATGCACCGCATCCGCAAGGCCCAGCGCTACTGACCCCGCCCCCCGGTCCGGGCAGGTTTCGGCCCCGCCGTCGCGTGGCTGCAACAAAACTCTGGTCCAATCGCCAAAACGCGGTAGCATAATTGCTGTGCCAAAACGGCGCACCAATCGGGGGGTTGGGAAAATGTCTATCAAGATCAACGAGATCGTCGTTTCAACGACGGGGGTAGACCGCGAGTTCGTGGAACTCTTCGGTGAAATCGGCACCGATTTGACGGGGCTGTCCATCCTCGAAATCGCGCCGGGCGGCACCATCGGCGACGTGATCGACCTGACCGGCCGGATCGGCGTCAACGCCCAGCACCTCATCACCAGCCCCGCCGCCGAGGACGCCCTGGGCGTCACCGGCAACCAGCAGATCGCCGACAACACCTTCACCAACGGCTCGCGCACCTATCTCTTGGTGGAGGGCTTCACCGGCGCCTCGGGCGACGATATCGACCTGAACGACGACGGCGTGATCGACCAGGTCCGCTGGAGCGAGATCCTCGACGGCGTCGCGGTGATCGACAATGACAGCCCGCTGATCTACGCGACGAACATCGTGGGGCCGGACGGATCGTTCCTGGCGCCGGGCGGCTATCGCGACCCGGACGGCACCGGCACCTTCGTGATGCACGATTTCTACGACACGGCGCTTTACACGCCCACCGCCGGAACCGACGTGGTCATCAACGAAATCGTCGTCTCGACCACCGGCACCGATACCGAGTTCGCCGAACTCGTGGCGCTGCCGGGCACCGACCTGTCGGGCTATGCCCTGCTGGAAATCGAACCGGGCGGCGAGATCGACACGGTGATCCAGTTGACCGGCCGCGCGGGCGGGGGCAACGGCGCCTATCTCCTGGCCAGCCCCACCGCCGAAGCCGCCCTCGG
The DNA here is from genome assembly GCA_049975105.1 of Rhodovulum sp. GTDB lineage: Bacteria > Pseudomonadota > Alphaproteobacteria > Rhodobacterales > Rhodobacteraceae > Rhodovulum. Next base: position 2,279 of record JBNGDM010000408.1, read on the forward strand.
CGTGACCGCCGACCAGGCGATCGCCGACAACAGCTTCACCAACGGGTCGCGCACCTACCTTCTGGTCGAGGGCTTCTCCGGGGCGTCCGGCG
>JBNGDM010000409.1:0-2317 GCA_049975105.1 Rhodovulum sp.
GCCGACCCGCCCGGGGGGCGCCACCCCCCGCGACCCCCCGGGGTATTTGAGCCAAGAAGAAGATCGACGCGGAATCGGGCGGCGATGGCCCGCCGCCTGCCGATCAGGGGCGGCGCGTTGCGAGCGCGTCGGCCAGCATGCTGCGCAAGAGGGCCGCGTCGACGTCGGAGGTGACGAAGGCCCGGCCGATGCCGCGGGCGAGGATGAAGCGCAGCCGGCCGTCCTGAACCTTCTTGTCCTGCGCCATCAGGTCGATCAGCGCGTCGGCATCGGGCAGGTCGCCGGGGATGTCGGCAAGGTCTTTCTTCATGCCCATCGCGGCGAGGTGGGCGCGGACGCGGCTGGGATCTTCCTGGGAACAGAGGCCCATGCGGGCCGACAGCTCGAACGCCAGCGCGCAGCCGATAGCCACGCCCTCGCCATGCAGGAGCCGGTCGGAATAGCCGGTCGCGGCCTCGAGCGCGTGACAGAAGGTGTGGCCGAGGTTCAACAGCGCGCGGTCGCCCTGTTCGGTCTCGTCACGTTCGACGATGGCGGCCTTCATCTCGCAGGAGCGGCGCACGGCGTGTATGCGCGCGGCCCTGTCACCCGCGGCGAGCGCCGGGCCGTTCGCCTCGAGCCAGTCGAAGAAGGCGGCATCGCCCAGCAGGCCGTATTTCACCACCTCGCCGTAGCCGGCCAGGAAGTCGCGCGGGGCGAGGGTTTCCAGCACGCCGGTGTCGGCCAGCACGAGGCTGGGCTGGTGAAAGGCGCCGATCAGGTTCTTGCCGAGGGGAGAATTGATGCCGGTCTTGCCGCCGACCGAGCTGTCGACCTGTGCCAGAAGCGTGGTGGGCACCTGCACGAAGCGCACCCCGCGGCGCAGGACCGCGGCGGCGAAACCGGCGAGGTCGCCGATCACCCCGCCGCCGAGCGCCACCACCATGTCGCGGCGTTCGACCTTTTGTTCGATCAGCCATTCCACGGCGCGCGAGAATTGCGGCCAGCCCTTGGTCGCTTCGCCGGGGGGAAGGGCGAGTGCCGGGGCTTCTTCGATGCCGGACGCGGCGAGGCCCGCGCGCAACGCGTCGAGGTGCAGCGCGGCGACGGTTTCGTCGGTCAGGATCGCGACGCGGGGGCGTGCGAGCAGCGGGCCGATCTCGGCCCCGGCGCGCGCCAGAAGGCCCGGGCCGATGCGGATGTCATAGGCGCGGCCCGGCACGGCCACATGCACGGTTTCGACAGGGTCGGTCACGCCATCTCCAGCACGTCGGGCCGGGTCAGGAGCGCCTCGCGCACCCTGTCGGCCATCTCCTCGATCGAATAGCGCGGGTCGGCCCGGACGGCCAGGTCCGCCTGCGCATAGAACGGTTTGCGGTCGTGATAGAGCCGCGCGAGCGTGGCGCGCGGATCGTCGGTCCGCAAGAGCGGGCGGGTGGTCTTGTGCCGCACCCGGCTCCACAACAGGTCGAGATCGGCATCGAGCCAGACCGACACGCCCCGGGCCGAGATCGCGGCGCGGTTGGCCGCCGACAGGAACGCCCCGCCGCCGGTCGACAGCACCGCGGGTTCCTCGTCCAGAAGGCGGCCGATGACCTGCGATTCCTTCTCCCGGAAAAACGCCTCGCCGTCGCGTTCGAAAATCTCGGCGATGGTCATGTTGGCGGCCTTGACGATCTCGGCATCCGAATCGCGGAACGGCACGTCGAGCTTGCGCGCGAGCGCGGTGCCCACCGCGGTCTTGCCCGCGCCCATCAACCCCACCAGGGCGATGGTTTTCTTCAGCCGTGCCGCCACCTCCGGCAACCTCCCGCCATATTGCGAATTTCGGTCCTTCAATGGCGTGAACTCGGCCCGAATGCCAGTTATAATCCGGCCAAAGCGGGAAACGCGCGACCTGGCAAGGAAGGCAGAGCAGTATGGTGCGGCTACTCAAGGCACTGATCTTTCTGGTAATCGTCGGATTCATCGGGCTTGTGGGCTTTGCCTACCTGGGCGACATGACGCCCGAGCAGGCCGAGGTGAACGAAAGCCTTACGCTCGATGTGGACTAGACCGCGCCCGGTTCTGGCCGGGCTGGCCCTGGCGCTTGGGGCAAGCGCGGCCCCGGCCAGCGCCGAACGGCCGCTTTCGGCGATCGACTGGCTGTCGGATTCGGTGACCCAGCCCGCGGTGCGCCCGGCCCCCCCGGCGCTGAGCCCCGGCCCCAGCACCGAACCGATCGAGGTCACGCCGCTGACCGGCACCAGCGCCGACGCGGTGGGGCTGTTGCCCGCACAGGTATCGGGGCTGCCACGCGATCTGTGGGGGCCGGGACCACCCGCCGAGATCGCCCGGG
>JBNGDM010000410.1:0-2232 GCA_049975105.1 Rhodovulum sp.
CCCTTTCGCCGGTGACGCCGCGTGACGGCAAGGTCGCGCGCCGGGGCTCAGTCCGCCTCGTCCGGCGCGGGCGGGCGCAGGGCGCAGGGCGGGCGTCGCGTCGGGTCCAGGATGGTGGCGTTGACCACCCGCAGATAGGGCCGCAGCTCGATCCAGTCGTCGCCGAAAAGGGCCGTCGCCTCGTCCTCGTCCATGCCCGCGGGCACCAGGTAATCGCCGCCGGGCGTCCAGTCGCATGGGGTCGCCACGTCCAGGCTGTCCTGGGCGCGGAACGCGTCCAGCAGGCGCAGCATCTCGACGGTGCTGCGGCCGACCCGCGCGGGGTAATCCAGGATCATGCGGATGCGCAGCGCGGGGTCGATCAGGACGGTCTTGCGGATCGGTGTGGCCCCGCTGTCGCCGGGGCCCAGCATCGCGAAGCTGCGGGCCAGCGTGCCGTCGGCATCGGCGATCATCGGGAACCGGACCTCGTCCCCCAGCACCTGGGAAATGTCGGCGATCCATCCGGTCACGTCGTCCATCTCGTCGGGCACCAGGCCGATCAGCTTGGCGCCGAGGGCGGTGAAATCGGCCTCGGCGCGGGCAAACCCGGCCAGTTCTGTGGTGCAAACCGGGGTAAAGGCGCCGGGCTGGCCGAACAACACCGTCCAGCTGCCTTCGGCCCAGGCATGAAAATCCAGCGGGCCCTGCGTGGTGGGGGCGGCGAAATCGGGGAAGATGTCGCCGATACGGGGCACCCAGCCGGACCGGCGCAGGTAGTCGCGCGGCAAGCGGACGTTCGGGCGCCCCGGCCTGTGCAAATGGAAGAAGTCGAAGGACGTCATCAAGGCACCTCGCGGTCGGGCTTGCGGGAATGCCCGGGGTGGACCAGTTGTGCCCCTTCCCGTGGCGTGCCGACCGTAGTTCCGCGGCCTTAACGGTTTCTTGCCAGCCGATGTTTCAGAGCGCATTCCCGGCATGCATTCGCGACATGCGTTCGGGCCACGTGGGTGCCTTGCGTTCCGGCGCGTGGTCCGTGCGGCGGGCTTGCCCGCGGCCGCGCGCTCGCCTATCGGGGGCCATGACCCGGCCATCCGCATATGCCGATCACGCCCGCGCCACGCTTGCGCTGGGGCTGCCGCTGGTCGGCAGCCACCTGGCGCAATTCGCCATCGGGTTGACCGACGCGGTGATGCTGGGCCGCTACGGCGTGGCGGAACTGGCCGCCGAGGTGCTGGGGGGCACGCTGTTCTTCGTGCTGTTCCTGCTGGGGGCGGGATTTGCCTGGGCGGTGATGCCGCTGGTGGCCGCGGCCGCCGGCGCGGGCGACGAGGTGCAGCTGCGCCGGGTCACGCGGATGGGGTTGTGGGTGTCGGTCGCCTTCGGGCTGGCGACGCTGCCGCTGTTCCTGCTGGCCGAGCCGCTGTTCCGGGCGCTGGGCCAGGCGCCCGCCACCGCCGCGCTGGCGCAGGAGTACCTGGCGATCCACGGGCTGGGCATGGTGCCTGCGCTGGTGGTGATGGTGCTGAAAAGCCATCTTGCCGCGCTGGAGCGGACCCGCGCGGTGCTGTGGGTGACGCTGGGGGCGGTGGGGCTGAACGCGCTGGGCAACTACCTGCTGATCTTCGGCGCCTGGGGCTTTCCCGAGCTGGGCATCCGCGGCGCGGCGTGGTCCTCTCTGGCGGTGCAGCTGGCCTCTATGGGGGCGCTGATGGCCTATGCGGTGCGGGCCTTTCCGGGCCACGAACTGTTCGCGCGGTTCTGGCGCGTCGATGCCGAGGCGCTGGCGCAGGTGGTGCGGCTGGGCTGGCCGATCGGGATCACCAACCTGGCCGAGGTGGGGCTGTTCGCGGCGGCCTCGGTGATGATGGGCTGGCTGGGCACGGTGCCGCTGGCCGCGCACGGGATCGCGCTGCAGATCGCCTCGGCGGTGTTCATGGTCTATCTGGGCCTGTCGAACGCGGCCACGATCCGCGCGGGCCGGGCGCTGGGGCAGGGTGACGGGGTGGGGCTGAGGCGTGGGGCGGTGACGGTGCTGGTGCTGACCGCCGGTCTGGCCGTGGCGGTCGCGGCGGTGTTCGTGGCGGCGCCCGGGCCGCTGATCGGGCTGTTCCTGGGGGCGCAGGATCCGGCGCGGGGCGCGGTGATCGCGACGGGGGCCGCGTTGCTGGCGGCGGCGGCGCTGTTCCAGTTGGTCGACGCGGTGCAGGTGGTTGCGCTGGGCCTTCTGCGGGGGGTGCAGGACACGCGCGT
>JBNGDM010000411.1:0-2229 GCA_049975105.1 Rhodovulum sp.
CGCCGCGCTGGATGCCGCGGGCGTGGCCGAGATCGAACTGGGCGTGCCCGCCATGGGCATGGCCGAAATCGCCGCCATGCGTGCCGCGGGCGCGGCGCTGACCCGCGCCCGGGGCGTCGCCTGGTGCCGGTTGCGCGAGGGCGACCTGGAACTGGCCGCGCTCACCGGCCTGACCCGGCTTCACCTGACCGTGCCCGCCTCCGACCGGCAACTGGCGGGCAAGCTGGGCCGCACCCGTGCCTGGGCGCTGGCGGAACTCGACCGGCTGGTGCGGCTGGCCACGGATGCGGGCTTTGCAGTGTCCGTCGGGGCCGAGGACGCCTCCCGCGCCGATCCCGATTTCCTGTTGCAGCTGTCGCAGAGCGCCGCCGCCGCGGGCGCGATCCGGCTGCGGCTGGCCGACACGCTGGGCCTGATGGACCCCTTCGCCGCGCACCGCCTGGTTTCGCTGGTGGCCGCCGGGCCCTTGCCGCTCGAATTCCACGCCCATGACGACCTCGGCCTGGCCACCGCCAACACGCTGGCGGCTGCCCGGGCGGGCGCCACGCACCTGTCGGTCACCGTGGGGGGGCTGGGCGAACGCGCGGGCAATGCCGCGCTCGAACAGGTCGCCGCCGCACTTGCGGTGCAGGGCCGGGCCACCGCCGTCGCGCTCGACCGGCTGTGTGCGCTCTCCGATCTGGTGGCCGTCGCGGCCAACCGCCCCGTGCCCCCCGCGCGCCCCATCGTCGGCGCCAACGTGTTCAGCCACGAATCCGGCATCCACGTGGACGGGTTGATGAAAGACCCCGCCACCTACGAGGCGCCCGACCTTTCCCCCGCCCGGTTCGGCCGCGCGCGCGAGATCGTGCTGGGCAAGCATTCGGGCCTTGCAGCCCTCACCGCTGCGCTCGCCGCCGCGGGCCTGCCCGCCGACCCGGCCACCGCGCGCGCCGTCCTGCCGCTGTTGCGCGACTGGGCCAATGCCGAGAAACGCGCGGCCACGCCTGCCGACCTTGCCATTCTCACCGCCCGGGCCGAGGCGCTCTGCCACGCGCCCGTCCTCTCCGACCCAACCGAAAGGACCCTGCCATGACCCGCCCCCAGACCCAAAGCGTCCTGGATCAGATGCACGCGCTGTCCTCGGCCGAGGAGATCTTCACCTTCCTGCTGCTGCCCTATGACCAGGCCGTTCTGAACCGTGCGCGGCTGCACATCATGAAACGCATGGGCGATTATCTGGCCCGCGTGGACCTGACCGCGCTGGACGATGACGGCGTGTATCTCGAGGCGCGCAAGGCCCTGAAACAGGCCCATGCCGATTTCGTCGACTCCACCCCCCGCGCGCAGAAGGCGTTGAAGATCTTCACCCAGCCGCGCGGCAACATCGTGCCCATCGCGGGGCTGCAACTGGCGGGCAAGTGACGCGGGCGCCCGGCGCATTGCCGGGCTCCCTCCGCGGGAATCGTGCTAGGCTGTGCCCATGGAGATGAATTTCGTCCAGCGCCAGACCCAGGGCCTGGCAATGACGGCCAAGATGCAGGCCTCGCTCAAGATCCTGCAGATGAGCCAACTCGACCTGACCGCGCATCTGGCCGAACAGGCGCTGGAAAACCCCTGTCTCGACATCCGCATGCCCGAGGCGGCCCCGCCGCTGCCCACCGGCGCGCGCGGCACGCCCAACCCCGATTTCGACCCGGTCGCGGCGCTGGCCGAGGCCAAGCCCAGCCTTTACGAACATGTTGGCCGCCAGATCGCGCGCGCCTTTGCCCACCCCGTGACCCAGCGCGTCGCGATGGCCTTTGCCGAGGCGCTGGAACCCACCGGCTGGCTGGGCGCCCCGGTCGACCAGATCGCCCGCACCGCCGGCGTGCCGCGGCCCGTGGCCGAGGGCGTGCTGACCCGCCTGCAACAGTTCGAACCGGCGGGCCTCTTCGCCCGGAACCTCTCCGAATGCCTGCGCCTTCAGGCCGCCGACAAGGGCCTTCTGACCTGGGAACTCTCGGTCATCCTCGACAACCTCGCCCTGCTGGCCGAGGGCCGGATCGACGAATTGGCCGAGCTCTGCGACGGCACCCCCGACGACGTGCGCGCCGCGCTCGCCACCATCCGCGGGCTGGACCCGAAACCGGGCATGGCCTTTTCCGCCCCCGACATGCCCGTGCTGCCGCCCGACCTGCACCTGACCCGCGGTGCGGATGGCTGGCAGGTGGAACTGAACCGCTCGGTCCTGCCCGGTCTGCGGGTGAC
>JBNGDM010000412.1:0-2222 GCA_049975105.1 Rhodovulum sp.
CGACCCCCCGTGAGTATTTGCGCCAAGAAAAAGAACGCGGCGGCCTTTTCTGACCTGGACGATCCGAGAAGTGCAGCGCCCTTGCCCCGCGCTTCATGGCAAGGGGGCGCGCGAGGCTAGAGCGCGCCCAGCCCTTTCAGAATGTCTTTCAGTTCCGCCACCTGTGCCGCGCTCAGCGGGGCTTGCGGGGCGACCGGGGGGCCGACCTCGAAGCCTTGCAGTGTCAGCCCCGCCTTGATCGCCGCGGCCAGGTTGAATCGGGCGAAGGCCTCGTTCACGGCCCAGAGTCGGCGCTGCAGGTGCATCGCCGCGTCCCAGTCGCCCGCGCGGCACAGCCGGTAAAGCTCGGCGCTTTGGGCGGGGACGATGCAGGACGGCCCGGCCATCCAGCCCAGCCCCCCGATCATCATCACCGCCACCGTGATATGCGAACTGGCCGCGAAAACACCGAGCCGGTCGCCACAGCGGTTCAAGATCGACAACAGGCGCCCGGTATTGGTCGAGGCATCCTTGAGATAGGCGATGCGGGGATGGCCGCTCAGCGTCTCGATCGCCGACAGCGACAGGTCGGACCGCTGGAAATTGGGGTTGGTATACATCGTGACGGGCAGGTCGGTGGCGTCCGCCACGGCGGTGAAATAGTCCACCACGCCCGTCTCGGGCACCGGGAAATAGGCCTCCATCACCGCCAGGATCCCGTCCGCCCCCAGCGCCGCCCAGTCGCGCGCCTGGCTGACCGCGTCCGCCGTCGCGGTCGAGGCCACGCCCGCGATGACCGGCACGCGGCCCGCCGCGGCCGAGACCACCGTCTCCACCACGTGGGCCTTCTGCTCGCGCGTCAGGTAGGCGAATTCGCCGGTGGACCCCAGCGGGCACAGCCCCTGCACGCCTTGGTCGATCAGGTGGTCGCACAGCCGGGTCAGGACGGGGCGGTTCACTTGGCCGGCCGCGTCCAGCGGGGTTGCGATATAGGGGATCACCCCGTGCAGGGTTTCGGTCATGTCTCCTCCTCAGCGCATCCAGAGATTTTTCTTTTTCAGTATGTTGCGGATCGCTTGGTCGCGCCGGGGCAGGGCCGCGCGGTCGAACAGCGCGCGCGCCCTGGCGCCCTTACCCTGGTAGACGAAACGCTTGATCGGCTCGTGCGCCTTGATCACCTTCTTGACCCTGTTGGGCGCGCAGACCGCCTCAAGCATCTCGATCACGCGGTCGCTTTCGCGGGCATAGAGCAGCGGCAGCATGCGCCAGTGGCAGGTCACGTCGCCATCCAGCCCCGCGAGCTCGGGCCCCGGGCGCCCGCCGCCGAAGGCGTGGATCATCAAGGGCAGCGCCACCTGGTCGAGCCAGGGGTCGAGCGACTGGCACACCAGTTCCGGGGGCGGGTCGTCGCGGATCGCCGTGGCATAGTCGAGAAAGCGCGCGCCGAAGGCCCGCGGGCAGCGGTAAAAGAACCAGCCCGCGTTGAAGTAGAGGTAGCGTTGCCAGTATTCGTCGGGCTGATCGGGGTCGAGCGAGCTTTCGAAGTCCAGCCCGAACTTGTCGTAAAGCGACCGCCAGATCGCGCCATAGCCGGGCCCGTAAAGCTCGATCTGGGGCCATGTCCCCTCGCGCCGCATCGAGGCCGCGGGGCGGTCGAAATCGAACGGCACCGCCGACAGGGCGCCGGTGACCAGCGTATCGCTGTCGAAAAAGACGAAGGGCCGGCCCTTGGGCAGGGCGGCCAGCGCCTCGATCTTGTTGCCATGGGGATAGGCGGCGCCGAAGGTCCGGCTTTCGAACGGCACGATTTCGGCCCCGAACCCGGCCAGCAGGTCGCGCACGCCCGGGTCCGAGATACGCGGGTCGCGGTCCCACAGCGGGCCGGGCTGGGGTTCGGCGACCAACAGCCGCCCTGCGAATTCCGGGTCCGCGGCGCGCAGCGAGGCGGCGAACAGCACCGCCTCGTATTGCAGCCGCCCGTCCTGGGCCACGATCACCACGTCGAAGGCAAGTTTGCCGGGCCCGCCCGCCGCCTGTGTCGCTGTCGTCCCGCTGGCCATGTCCGCCGGTTCCGCCCCCGTTTGCGCGCACTATAGGCAGGGGCATGGGGCTGCGAAAGGCGCTTGCGGCCTGGGCGACGGGCCCTATGGGGGCAGGAAAGGGGGGAAGTGGTGGGCGACCCTGGAATCGAACCAGGCATGGGTCTCCCCGGCGGATTTACAGTCCGCTGCCGCACCTTGCAG
>JBNGDM010000413.1:0-2216 GCA_049975105.1 Rhodovulum sp.
CCGACCGGGCCGCCGATTTCGCGATCTCGGCGGCGAGTTCCCCCAGGCTGACCCCGGCGGTCTGCTGCGGCGCGAAAGGGCCGGCCCAGAACACCACGATGGTCAGGATCAGCGCCGCCGCGCCGGTGGCAAAGCCCAGCCATCCCAGAACGGCCCTGGGCGCAGGTGCAGTATCGGACATGCGTGACCCTTTCGTTGCGTCACGCCCCCGATTACACGGTGAATCTGGCACGATTGCGGCGCGCGGGCGGGTTTGTTGCCCGCCGCGCCCCGCGCCGCCCCTAGCTGGCCTTGCGGATCCCGACCATCCGCGCGCGGCCCCGCGGATCCTTGTCGAACAGGCTGGCAAGCTGCTCGGTCATCGCACCCGCCAGCTGTTCCACGTCGGTGATCGTCACCGCGCGCTGGTAATAGCGCGTCACGTCATGGCCGATGCCGATGGCGATCAGTTCGACGGCCTTGCGCCGCTCGACCATGGCGATCACGTCGCGCAGGTGCTTTTCCAGGTAGTTCGCGGCATTGACCGACAGGGTGGAATCGTCGACCGGCGCGCCGTCGGAAATCACCATCAGGATCTTGCGCGCCTCGGGCCGCGCCATCATCCGCCGATGCGCCCATTCCAGCGCCTCGCCGTCGATGTTTTCCTTCAAGAGGCCCTCTTTCATCATCAGCCCCAGATTTTCCCGCGCCCGCCGCCAGGGCGCGTCGGCCGATTTGTAGATGATGTGGCGCAGGTCGTTCAGCCGCCCCGGCGCCTGGGCGCGCCCCTCGGCCAGCCAGCGCTCGCGCGCCTGCCCGCCCTTCCAGGCCCGGGTGGTGAAGCCCAGGATCTCCACCTTGACGTCACAGCGTTCCAGCGTGCGCGCCAGAACGTCGGCGCAGATCGCGGCGATGGAAATCGGCCGCCCCCGCATCGACCCCGAATTGTCCAGGAGCAGCGTGACCACCGTGTCGCGGAACTCGGTATCCTTCTCGACCTTGAACGACAGCGGCGTGGTCGGGTTCGCCACCACCCGCGCCAGGCGGCCCGCATCCAGGATCCCTTCCTCCCGGTCGAACTCCCAGCTGCGGTTCTGCTGCGCCTGAAGCCGGCGCTGCAGCTTGTTGGCCAGCCGCCCCACCGCGCCCTTCAGCGGGTCCAGCTGCTGGTCCAGATAGGCGCGCAGCCGTTCCAGCTCCGCCGGTTCGGCCAGTTCCTCGGCCCGGATCTCCTCGTCGAACTCGTCGGCGAAGACCTTGTAATCGGGATCGGCCTCGGAATGCGGGGCGGGGGGCGGCGGCTCCAGCGGGGCCTCGCCCTCGGGCAGTTCGGTTTCCTCGCCCATCTCCATGTCGGCCATGTCGTCGGGGCTGACCTGGGCCTGGGCCGCGTCCTGCATGTCGTCCTGCGACTGCTCGGGGCTGGCGTCGGCCTCCTCGTTCTCCTCGCCCTGCTCCTCGCCGTATTCCTCGGGCGCGTCGTCCTCGGATTCGGCGCTCTCCTCCTGGTCCTCCTCCTCGTCGAAATCCGGGTCCTCGCCCAGCTGGTCGCCATAGCCCAGGTCGGTGATGACCTGGCGGGCGAACCGGGCAAAGGCCGCCTGGTCGGACAGAACGTCCTGAAGCCCCTCCAGCGTGCCGCCGGCCTGGTCCTCGATGAAGCCGCGCCACAGCTCCATCGCGTTCTCGGCGCCCTCGGGCAGGGGGCGGCCGGTGGCCAACTGGCGCACCATGTAGCCCGCGGCGACGGACAAAGGCACCTCGCCGGCCTCGCGCGCCTGGCCATAGCCGCGCTTGGCCGCCTCGGCGGCGATGACGGTGTCGATATTGCTGGCCGTGCCGGGCATGGCGCGCGCGCCGACCGCCTCGCAGCGGGCGGTCTCCATCGCCTCGTAAAGGTCGCGCGCCATCTGGCCCTGCGGCTGATAGCGGGCATGGGTGGCGCCGTCGTGATACTTGCGCCGCAGCGCGAAGGCATCGGCGGTTCCGCGCGCCAGCAACACCTCGTCGCGGGTCATCCGCCGGCTGACCTGCGGCAGGCGCACCGCGTCGGGTGTCATCCCCGGCGGATCGACCGAGTAGGACACGCCCATCTCGGGATCGTCGGCGATGACCTTGGTCGCCTCGGCGAGCGCCTTCTTGAACGGGTCGGCGGGGTTGTCGGTGGGCTTGGCGGTCATGGGGCTCGGTCCGGTGGTGGCGCGGGGTCAATCTAGGGGTCTTGCGGGGGAATGGCC
>JBNGDM010000414.1:0-2186 GCA_049975105.1 Rhodovulum sp.
GGCCGGGAGCGGGAGCGTTACGTGATCACGTCGGGCGCATCGCGGCCGGTGCGCGCGGCGATCCCGGCGATCTCGTCGGCGGCGGCCATCACATCGGCCAGGGCTTCGGCCACCGGGGCCTCCAGCCGGGCGGGGTCGTCCACGACCTCCTCCAGGTAGACCCTGAGCGTCGCGCCCTCGGTCCCGGTGCCCGACAGCCGGAACACCACCCGCGCGCCGCCCTCGAAATGAATCCGCAGCCCCTGCCCCTCGGAGCGGCTGCCATCCACGGGGTCGTCATAGGCGAAGGCGTCGGCGGCCTCGACCCGGCGCCCGGCAAAGCTCTGCCCCGGCAGGTCCGGCAGGCGGGCGTGCAACGCGTCCATCATCGCCTCGGCGGTGGCCGTCTCCAGCGCCTCGTAATCGTGGCGCGCGTAGTAATTGCGCCCGAATTCCCGCCAATGCGCGCGCATCATGTCGGCGACCGGGGCCCGCGTCTCGGCCAGGATGTTCAGCCACAGCAAAACCGCCCAAAGCCCGTCCTTCTCGCGCACGTGGTCCGACCCGGTGCCCGCGCTTTCCTCGCCGCAGAGCGTCACCCGCCCCGCGTCCAGCAGGTTGCCGAAGAATTTCCAGCCCGTGGGCGTCTCGTACAGCTCCAGCCCCCGCGCCGCGGCCACCCGGTCGACCGCGCGCGAGGTCGGCATCGACCGCGCGACGCCCGCCAGACCCTTGCGATAGCCCGGCGCGAGATGCGCGTTCGCGGCCAGCACGGCCAGGCTGTCGGAGGGCGTGACCACGATGCCGCGGCCCAAGATCATGTTGCGGTCGCCGTCGCCGTCCGAGGCGGCGGCGAAATCGGGGGCGTCCGGGCCCATCACCAGGTCGACCAGCGGTTTCGCCCAGATCGGGTTCGGGTCGGGATGGCCGCCGCCGAAATCGGGGCTGGGCGTGGCGTTCACCACGCTGCCCGGCGGCGCGCCAAGCGTCTCTTCCAGGATCGCCCTGGCATAGGGGCCGGTGACCGCGTGCATCGCGTCGAAGCGCATCGTGAACCCGTCCGCGAACAGCGCCCGGATCGCGTCGAAATCGAACAGCCGCGCCATGAGCGAGGCGTAATCGGCCACCGGGTCGACGATTTCCACCACCATGTCGCCCAGCCGTGCCGCGCCCAGCCGCGACAGGTCGACGTCGCGCGCCTCCAATATGTCGTAGGAGGTCATCCGCTGGGTCTGCTGGTAGATGCGGTTCGTGATCTCCTCGGGGGCGGGGCCGCCATTGGCGGTGTTGTATTTCACCCCGAAATCCGCGTCCGGCCCGCCCGGGTTGTGGCTGGCCGACAGGATGAGGCCGCCATCGGCCTTGCGCTGGCGGATCAGGTTCGAGGCCGCGGGCGTCGACAAAAGCGCGTTCTGCCCGACGATCACCTTGGCCGCGCCGGCGGCGGCGGCCATGCGCAGGATCACCTGCGCCGCGCGGTCGTTGAAATAGCGCCCGTCGCCCCCCAGCACGAGGGTCTTGCCCTTGACGCCGCCCACGCCCAGCCAGATCGCCTGGACGAAATTCTCCAGGTAATGCGGCCCCATGAAGACGCGCGTCTTCTTGCGCAGGCCCGAGGTTCCGGGTTTCTGGCCCTGGATCGGATGGGTCTGGATCGTCCGTCGCTGCATTCCGTTGCGTCCCGTGGCTGCGCTCTGCCCCTTGCGCGCCCGAGCATAGCGATGCCATTGCGGACCACAACCAACGCGGCGCGGGACGGGGGTGGCGCGACATCAACACCGGCGGAAACCCGTGATTGATGCGTTGTAGGAACTAGTTGCCCATAAGGGATTCGCTGGCCAGAGGATCGAGACGATGAAGATGACCGTGAACGGGGTCGAGCACGAGGTCGATGTCGAACCCGACATGCCGCTGTTGTGGGTGTTGCGCGATATCCTGGGGCTCACGGGCACGAAATACGGCTGCGGGATCGGCCAGTGCGGCGCCTGCACCGTGCATCTGGGCGGCCGCGCGGTGCAGTCCTGCCAGCTGGCGGCGGGCGACGTGGACGCGGACATCACCACGATCGAGGGGCTGGGCACGCCGCAGGCGCCGCACCCGGTGCAGGCCGCCTGGATCGAGACGCAGGTGGCGCAATGCGGCTATTGCCAGTCGGGGCAGATCATGGCCGCCGCTGCCCTGCTGGCCGAGACGCCCGCGCCCAGCGA
>JBNGDM010000415.1:0-2180 GCA_049975105.1 Rhodovulum sp.
GTCCAGGTATTCCGTATCGATGCGGTGAAGGCTGGGCCACAGCGTGACGCGGCTTCCAAACCGTTCGCGGAACACCTTGAACGAGATCACCAGGTCTGCCTCCATCAGCTCGTGATCGCCGAAATCCGTGCGCGAGCGGATTCGTGCTGCCGCGGTCCAGGGAAGGAATTTCGGATATGCCGCCACGTCGGCGACCAGATCATACATCTGCTGGGCCGTGTATGGCATCTCGCGGTTTTCAGAATGTCTGGGCATGATCCCGTTTGGCTGCTTACAGTGGGCTGCCATTTCTGCTAGTGAGCGCCCGAAATCAAGGGGGAAGGCATGGGCAAGCGACCCTATGTCATAGACGAGTTGCTGTCGGCCAAAACGATCGCGGCTCGCGTCGAGGCGCTAGCGAACGAAATCACGGCACATTTTGCCGACACCGAGAAACTGGTGGTGGTCGGCCTACTGCGCGGCTCGTTCGTGTTCATCGCCGACCTCGTGCGCGAGATCCGTCTGCCGGTGGAGGTCGATTTCATCGAGACCTCGTCCTACGGCAATGCCACCGAAAGCTCGCGCGAGGTGCGCATCCTCAAGTATTTGCGCGGCGAGATCGAAGAACGCGACGTCCTGGTGGTCGAAGATATCGTGGACACGGGCCATACCCTTGCCCATGTGTTGCACCTGCTTCGTGCACGCAAACCCCGTCGGCTGGAATGCTGCGCGCTGCTCGACAAACCTTCGCGACGGGAGGCTGACGTGGCGGCGACATGGATCGGCTTTGAGATCCCCGACAAGTTCGTCGTGGGTTACGGTATCGACTTCGCACAGCGGAATCGCAACTTACCCCATATCGGCGCTGTTCGGTTCGAGGAATGACCCTGCACTGGCTCATGCGCGCGAAACGCTGGGTGCAGGACCCACCCAACGAAAAGCACGTCAAATCGGTGCTAGCGGTGGTTGCTTCCTGCCTAGCCCTGGCGTTGTTGGAATGGCTGAGCGGCTGGCCGGATTGGTTCAACCTGAACTCGGATCCGCGGGAACGGATCGGCTTCTGACCAATCGGCAGGTCGCAGCAAGCACGGAACCACCGCAGCCGATATGTGCTCAGCACGGTCCGGGCGGCGCGGATTTCGGCCCGGGCGCCAGAGAGGACGTGCCCCCGTCTCGACGCACGATTGCTTTCTTCAAAAACAAAAGAGCCGCGCAAGTTGCGCGGCCCCCTCGAACTGGTTCGATCCACCTCAGCGTTTCGAGAACTGGAAGCTGCGGCGGGCCTTGCGGCGGCCGAACTTCTTGCGTTCAACGACGCGGCTGTCGCGGGTCAGGAAGCCGGCAGCTTTAAGGGACGCGCGCAGGGAGGGATCGTACAGTTGCAGCGCCTTCGAGATGCCGTGTTTTACCGCGCCCGCCTGCCCCGACAGCCCGCCACCCTTGACGGTGGCCTGCACGTCGAACTGGTCCTCGACACCGGCGACGGTGAAAGGTTGGCGCAGGATCATCTGCAGAACCGGGCGAGCGAAATACGTGCCCATGTCCTTGCCGTTGACCGAGACCTTGCCCGAGCCCGGCTTGATCCAGACACGAGCGACCGCGTCCTTCCGCTTGCCGGTGGCATAGGACCGGCCCAGCTCGTCGCGGACAGGTTCGCGCGGGGTTTCGGGATCGGCCACAACGGCGGCGTCGCCCGAGACGGCCTCGTTCAACTGGTCGAGGGATCTGATTTCTTCGGCCATCACGCGCTCCGGGTGTTTTTCTTGTTCATGGACTTAACGTCCAAGACTTCAGGGTTCTGCGCTTCGTGCGGATGCTCGGCTCCCGCGTAGACGCGCAGGTTGGTCATCTGCTTGCGGCTCAGGCGGTTGGCCGGCAGCATGCGCTTGACCGCGGCGGTCACCACGCGCTCGGGATGCGCACCTTCCAGGATCTGGCCCGCGGTGCGGTGCTTGATCCCGCCCGGGTGGCCGGTGTGCCAGTAGTATTTCTTGTCGGCACGCTTGTTTCCAGTCATCTGCACCTTGTCGGCGTTGATGACAATAACGTTGTCGCCCATATCCATGTGTGGGGTGAATGTGGCCTTGTGCTTGCCGCGCAGGCGCATGGCGACGATCGAGGCGAGACGGCCGAGAACGACGCCCTCGGCGTCGATCACGATCCACTTCTTCTCGATCTCCGCCGGGGTAGCGGTGTAGGTT
>JBNGDM010000416.1:0-2176 GCA_049975105.1 Rhodovulum sp.
AGTCAGACGCATCTGTCCCATGCTGGACCTCCTGTTCGAAAAGATTGCTGAACTCGCTGAGCCAGGCCGCGGCGCGCCGGATCGGCGCCGTGTCGACGGCATGGCGCGAGGCCGGCGGGATGCGGCGGACAGCCTCTGCAGGCGCGGGCTGTTCGCCGATACGTTCGACGATTTCGTCGATCCGCCCACAGATCGCGCGATCCTCCGGCGTGCCGAACACGGCGACCTGGCGCGCCCGCTCTTCGGGCGTCGGTGGCGGCGTTTTCGTCTCCTCGAGGCGCCGGACGCTGTCCTGCGTGCGCTTGAGGCGGTCGATCGCGCGGTCCAGTCGAGCGTCCGCGGCACGGCGCAGGGCGGAGCGTGTGGGTTCTTCGCCGCGCTCCAGCTGCGCATCCAGCGTGCGGCGCACGAGCCCCGGCTCGGCGGTTTCGGCGTCGCGGAGATGGCGCGCGTCATGGATCGACTTGCGGCTGAGGCCGAGACTGGCCGCGGACGCTGCACCGTTCCCGTCGGAAACGGTCCACTGATTGCCACGATTGCTCTTGGCGCTGGCCACCTCGCCGCGGGCCTGCGCCGCGTCGTATTCGTCCGCCAGCCTGCGCTTGGCGGCCGCTTCGATCTCGAGCGCGTCAGCCTGTGCACGATGGGCGGCGGCGATCAGATCGTCATGGGCCACCTTGGCGCTCTCCAACCGCGCCGCGCGCTTGGCAACATCGTAGGCAAGCCCCGCCGCTTCACGGGCTTCGAGCACCTCGGCGGCGGATTTGGCGCCCGACAGCTTTGTCGCGGCACGTTCGATGAGCCCGGGAAGGTCGGGGGCGTGAACGGGGGTGAGCGCTGTCATCGATCGCCCTCCTGCGGGACGATCTCGACCTTGAGCGTGCCGGTCTTCACGGTCCGCGCCGGTTCGAACCCGGCTCGGATCGCATCCGGCCAGGCGGCGTATTTGCGCTCCGGCACCTTGATCGTGACGTCGACATACTGCGCAGGATCGTCACCGGCGGCGCGGATGCGCTCGACCATGGCCGCAAGCTTTTCCTGATCCCATTCGACGCGCTTGGGCAGGTCCGCGACCACAGTGAAATCGCCATCGTCGAACCGGATCGTGCCGGTATCCTTGCCTGCGGCGCGCCGCTCCTCGGCAGCGCGGTCGGCGTAGCGGATGCTCAAGGCCCCATCGAGCCGGGCCTTGGCGGCCTTGTCGCGCTTGAGGCGTGCGTCGATCTCGTGCTGCAGCACCGCCAGCATCTCGACCGGCAGGTCGGCGATCTCATTCGGGTCGAGGGCCGGCAGGTCGTCCGGCGTGGGGGCGTTCTCGGGAAAGGGCATGAATGGGTCTCCGTGATCGGCGAAGGGGGTCTGGATGGGGGCGGTCACGCTGCCTGCTCCTCGAGCAGCAGCGCCGACAGCGAGGCGGCGGCGGCCTTCGGTTTCGGCCGCGCGACGGCGATGTAGGCGAAGCGGTCGGGGCCCACGCGCTCCTGCACGAGATGGACGAGGCCCTGCTCGGCGGCCCAGAAGGCGCGCGACCCGAGCCGCGACAGCTCCTCCCGCTCGCGGTCCCCGAGGCGGCCGAGCATCGGGAAGATGTCGAGCACGAGGAAACCGCGATGGTATTCGAGCCGGTCGCCGGGCGCGGCCTGCGCCACCCATGCGCAGAACTCGATTTCGGTCAGCGGGCGGCTGGCGCGGACGGTGATGAAGGGGGTGGTGCCCATGAACATGATCTCCTCCTTTCGCCTCTACTCACGCCGCGGCGAGATCGTCCCAGCAGGGCCCGAGCCCGTAGGCGGTGAGGACGTGGCGGAGATCGGCGAGCCGCCGGTAGAGCGCCGAGCGGCTGCCGAAACCCTCGGCGGCGAGCGCCGTCACGGAGCGGTGGGCAAGCGCGCAGCAGAACCTGCGGTCGGCCTCGGGCAATCGCGCCAGTGCGGACTGGACGGCTTCGCGGGTCTGGATGTCCGCCTGCGTGTCGCGGTCCTGACCGTGCCAAGCGACCAGCCCGTCCGTCTCTGCCAGCAGGCAGCCCAGCGGCTCGACGCTGCCGGCGATGGGCGCGTCGAGCGACAGCATCGTGCCGCCTCGCGCCCGGCGCTGCCGATGGTGCTGGATCGCGATGCGCGAGGACCGGTTGCGCAGGACGATGCCCGCAAAGGCGCCGATGGTGCCGCGGCGC
>JBNGDM010000417.1:0-2168 GCA_049975105.1 Rhodovulum sp.
ATCGCCAGCGATATTCCTGAAAAATGGATAAAATTCCGCCCCGAAAGGGTCGCGTCCAGCCAATCGGGATCGTCGGCCAATGCGCGCGCCGCCGATTGCCCGCGCCAATAGAAAAAGCTGCGTTCGCCCCCGGTCAGCGCAATCATGTAAAGCCCCACGGTGCGGTCGGGCAGCCGGCGGATCGGCGTGGTGTCGATTCCCTCTGCCGCCATGAAATCCACCATCTCGCGGGAAACCGCGTCGGTGCCCACGCAACTTGCATAGGCCACCGACCAGTCCGCCGGCAAAAGGCGCCGCGCGTACCAGGCGGTGTTGAACGTGTCCCCCGCAAAGCCACGCCGGTAAAGCCCCCCGCCCGTCGGGGCCAGTTCCACCATGCATTCGCCGATGGCCAGGACCGAACTCACGACAGCCCCCGCAGCGGGATGGGGCCGGTGGCGATGGGGGCGGGCGCCATGGGGCCTCCGTCAGCTTTCGGGCGGCAGCATCTTGCCGGGGTTCAGGATGTTCGCCGGGTCCCAGGCCGCCTTGAGCGCCCGCATCCAGTCCAGCGCGGGCCCATGTTCGGCGGCCATGTATTTCTGCTTGCCCAGCCCGATCCCGTGCTCGCCCGTCACGGTGCCGCCCAGCCGCAGCGCGGTTTCCGCCAGCCGCCCCGAGAACTCCAGCACCCGAGCCATTTCCGCGGCGTTCTCGGGTTTCACCCGCACGCCGCAATGGAAATTCCCGTCGCCCACATGGCCCACGATGGCGCTGGTCAGCCCCATCTCGCGGGCCAGGTCCTGCGCCTCGACCACCGCCTCGGCCAGCCTGGAGATCGGCACGCAGACATCGGTGGCCAGTGTCCGCTTGCCCGGCTCCAGCGCGCCGGTGGCGTAATGGGCGTTGTGCCGCATCGCCCACAGCGCGCTGCGCGCCTCGGTGGTGGTGGCGTCCTGCCAGCCCGCGACGCCGAACTCGGCCGCGATCTCGCGGAAGGCGGCGGCCTGGTCCGCGACCGCGCCCGGCGCGCCGTGGAATTCCAGGAAAAGGTGCGGCTTCTCAGGCAGATCGGTGCCGGAATGCAGATTGAAGCCCCGCACCATCATCTCGTCCACCAGCTCGATCCGGGCCATCGGGATGGCCGACTGGATCACCAGGATCACGCAATTGACCGCGTCCGCCACGGTCGGAAACCGGCAGGTCGCCGCCGCCACCGCCTCGGGCAACGGGTGCAGGCGCAGCGTCAGTTCGGTCAGGATGCCCAGCGTGCCCTCGCTGCCCACCAGAAGATGCGTCAGGTCATAGCCCGCGGAGGATTTGCGCGCCTGGCTGCCGGTGCGAATGATCGATCCGTCCGCCATCACCGCCTGCAACGCCAGCACGTTCTCGCGCATCGTGCCATAGCGCACGGCGGTCGTGCCGCTGGCCCGCGTCGCGGCCATCCCCCCCAGCGAGGCGTCGGCGCCCGGATCGACCGGAAAGAAAAGCCCCGTCGCGCGCAGGTCCGCGTTCAGCCGGGTGCGCGTCACGCCGGGCTGGACCACCGCGTTCAGATCCTCGGCATTGACCGCCAGAACCCGGTCCATCCGCGACAGGTCCAGGCTGATGCCGCCGCGCACGGCCAGGTGCTGCCCCTCCAGCGAGGTGCCCGTGCCATAGGCGGTGACCGGCGTGCCATCTGCGGCGCAGGCCCGCACGATCGCCGCCACCTCCTCGGGCGTTTCGGGAAAGGCCACCGCGTCGGGGCGGGCCAGTGCGTAATGCGCCTCGTTGCGGCTGTGCTGCGCGCACACCGAGGCGCCGCGCGACAGGCGCGGGCCCAGCATGGCGGCGATGTCGTCCATGGCGCTCATCGGCAGCCTCCTCGTGGTGAACCGCCCCCTTGAACACCCGAAGGGCAGGCGGCTGCAAGGGCCATGGCGGTGCTGGGGACCAAGCGCGTCCATCCGGGGCGGCATCTGCCGCATCTTCTTCTTGGGTGAAGTGCCCTGGGGGTCTGGGGGGCAAAGCCCCCCAGCCGGTCGCCCCGGCGTCAGCCGGGGCGAAACCCGTATCACGCGACCGCCCGCCTATCCATGGCTTGCCAGCAGCGCGCGCAGGTCGGCCAGCGTGTTGGCCTCCTCCACCGGCTTGTCGCGGCGCCAGCGCGCCATCCGGGGAAAGCGCAGCGCGACGCCCGATTTGTG
>JBNGDM010000418.1:0-2157 GCA_049975105.1 Rhodovulum sp.
GTTCTGGCCCATGCCGAGGGCGAGGTCGGTCATGTCATCACCGGCGGCGTGGCCCCGCCGCCCGGCGAAACGCTGTGGCAGATGCGCGACTGGCTGGATGCGGACGGGCGGCTGCGCGACCTTGTCCTGAATGAACCCCGCGGCGGCGTGTTCACCCATGTGAACCTGCTGGTGCCGCCGCGCGACCCCCGCGCCGTAGCCGGATTCCTGACGATGGAGCCCTGCCACACCCCGCCGATGTCGGGGTCGAACACGATCTGCGTGGCGACCGTTCTGCTGGAAACCGGGCAGGTGCCGATGACCGAACCCGTCACCCGGTTCACGCTGGAGGCCGCGGCGGGGCTGATCGAGGTCACCGCGCACTGCCGGGGCGGCCGTGTCGAGTGGGTCGGATTTGCCAACGTGGTGTCCTTTGCCGACAAGCTGGAGGTCGGGCTTGAGGTCGAGGGGCTGCCACCGCTGAAGGTCGACACGGCCTGGGGCGGGGACAGTTTCGTTCTTGTCCGGGCCGAGGATCTGGGCCTGAAACTGACGCCGGACGAGGCGGGCGATCTTGCGCGGCTGGGCGCCCGGATCACCCGGGCCGCCAATGCACAGATCGGCTTCCGCCACCCCGAGGCCGACTGGCGCCACATCTCGTTCTGCCAGTTCACTCGCGACGCCGAAACCGTCGACGGCGTGGCCTGCGGGCTGTCGGCGGTGGTGATCGACCCCGGCAAGATCGACCGGTCGCCGACGGGAACGGGCTGTTCGGCGCGGATGGCAGTGATGGCCGCACGCGGAGAGTTGAAGCCGGGCGATGCCTATGTCGGCCTGTCGATGCTGGGCGGGCGGTTCGACTGCCGCCTGGCCGGGACCGCGACGGTGGCGGGCCGACCCGCGGTCCGGCCCACGATTCGCGGACGCGGATTCGTGATCGGCACCCAGGTACTGATGCGCGACCCGGCCGACCCCTGGCCCCTGGGCTATCGCCTTTCCGACACGTGGCCGCCCTGCCCGGAAAAATTTGACCGGATGGACAAAAGCGATAATGGGGCGTAACCGGGAAACATGACTCAGCCGCCGATTGTCCGGTTCCTCGACCGCACCACGCCTCCGCATATCGTGACCCTCGTGCTTCTGGCCGGAATCTCGGCGCTTTCGATGAACATCTTCCTGCCGTCGCTGCCCAACATGACGGCGCATTTCGACACCGAATACCGGCTGATGCAGCTGTCGGTGGCGTTGTACCTTGCGGTGAACGCGGTGCTGCAGCTGGCGATCGGCCCGATTTCCGACCGCTACGGGCGGCGGCCGGTGCTGCTGGTGTCGATCGCGCTGTTCATGGTGGCGACACTGGGCTGCATCTTCGCGCCCAGCGCGGGGGTGTTCCTGGCCTTTCGCATGGCGCAGGCGGTGATCGTGACCGGCATGGTTCTGAGCCGGGCGGTGGTGCGCGACATGGTGCCGGACGCGCAGGCGGCCTCGATGATCGGCTATGTCACCATGGGTATGGCGCTGGTGCCGATGATCGGCCCGGCGGTGGGCGGGGTGCTGGACCAGGTGTTCGGCTGGCAGGCCAGTTTCGCGATGCTGTTCCTGTGCGGCGCGCTGGTGCTGGCGCTGACCTGGGCCGACCTGGGCGAAACCGCCGCGCGCCGCGAGGTCAGCTTGGTCGGGCAGTTCCGCGAATATCCCGAACTTTTTCGTTCGCGCCGGTTCTGGGGTTACGCGCTGTCGGCCAGCTTCGCCTCGGGGGCGTTCTTCGCCTATCTGGGCGGCGCGCCCTTCGTGGGGTCCGAGGTGCTGGGCCTGCCGCCCGCCGCGCTGGGCCTCTATTTCGGGCTGGTGGCGCTGGGCTACATGGGCGGCAACTACCTGTCGGGGCGGTTCTCGGTGCGGGTGGGGATCAACGGCATGATCCTGCGCGGCACGCTGGTGGCCTGCCTGGGCCCGGCGCTGTCGATGCTGCTGTTCGGGCTGGGCCTTGCGCATCCGCTGGCCTTCTTCGGGGCGATGGTGCTGGTGGGGCTGGGCAACGGGATGACGCTGCCGAACGCGACCGCGGGGATGCTGTCGGTGCGCCCCCACCTGGCCGGAACGGCCAGCGGGCTGGGCGGCGCGATCATGATCGGCGGCGGCGCGGGGCTGTCGGCGTTGGCCGGTGCCCTGCTGGTG
>JBNGDM010000419.1:0-2129 GCA_049975105.1 Rhodovulum sp.
GGGAGAGCCGGGACTTGATCCGAAATGGGTGCGGCTCTTCTGAAACGACGGGGTTCGACCAGGAAACAAGAGCTTAGCGAGTTGGTAGCGGGAAAGTTCTGATGACGGGGCCTCACGAGGGTAGGAAACTTGAGGTGCGAATCTTTTGCCACCTACCCGAGGAGACCCCGTCGATGACATCTTACGCAATCACGGCCAGCGCGATCGAGCACTATGCGGATGCGCTTGCGCAGTTTCAATCGCTTCTGGGCAACCTCACCGATGAGGAAAACCAACGGTTCACTCATGGTGAGTTGGAGGCGATGGTGCACACCGAAGGCAACGAGTTGTTGCGTCGGCTGATCCAAGGACACCTCGACCAGCGCAGTGTCGAGGAGCCCATCCACGAGCGCGTGGTGGGCGAGGATGGGGTTGCGCGAACGCATCGGCGCGGAGGCTGCCGGCGGCGCCTAGAGAGCCGCTTCGGGGAGGTCATCGTCACCCGTTGTGGCTACGGAGGACGGGGTCTGGACAGTGTCTTCCCCCTGGATGCACAGCTCAACCTGCCGCCGGACAAGTACTCGCACGGACTGTGCGAGGTGCTGGTGGAAGAGATCGTTGACGGATCGTTCGATGAGGCGCTCGACCATCTGAGGCGTGCCGGTGGCGGGCAGATGGCGAAACGCCAGGCCGAGGAAGTCGCGGTGCAGCTGAGCCGGGATTTCGATGCCTTCTACAATCAGCCGGCAACAGCGCACCAAGAAGGGTGCGACGAGGGCAAACTCTTGGTGATCAGCGCCGATGGCAAGGGCATCGTGATGCATCCCAGTGGTCTGCGCGATGCCACGCGCCGGGCCATGGAGCAAGAGGCACACAAGCAGCAAACACGGCTCAGTCCGGGGGAGAAGAAAAACCGCAAACGCATGGCCACCGTGGCCTCAGTGTACGAAGTCGATCCTTACCCACGCACCCCCGAGCAGATCCTCGATCCCGAACAACAGCCCGAGCGTCAACGACCGCGACCGCAGCACAAACGGACTTGGGCGCGGGTCGAGCCCTCGCAGGGGGCGGTCATCGAGGAGGCTTTTGCGGAAGCGCTACGCCGTGATCCGGAGCAGCGGATGTGCTGGGTCGTGCTGACCGACGGGCAAGAAGACCTGCTGCGCCAAGTCGCTGCCAGTGCCAAGCGCTATAAGGTCGAGATCGTCGTGGTCCAGGATTTCGTGCATGTGCTCGAATATCTCTGGAAGGCCGCTTTTGCCCTCCACCCGGACGACGCCGAGGTGCGCGAGGAATGGGTGATGGATCGGGCCAGCGCCGTGCTCCATGGCAAGGCCAAGGCCGTGGCGGTGGGTCTGCGTCGCGCCGCAACCCGCAAGCAGCTCGACCAAGGGGCGCGCAAACCCGTCGACAAAGCCGCCGACTACATCGACAACAACAGCGAACGACTCCAGTACGACCGCGCCCTGGCGCACGGGCTGCCGATCGCCACCGGCGTCATCGAAGGAGCATGCCGGCACCTGGTCAAGGATCGAATGGATATCACCGGCGCACGTTGGGGCTTGGACCGGGCCGAAGCCATCCTGAAGCTGCGGTCACTGAAGATCAGTGGCGACCTGCCAGCCTACCTGGCGTTTCATTTCGAACAGGAGCAACGGCGCAATTACCCTGAACCGCCGATTCCTGTGGCCGTGCCCGAGGCCGCCTGAAATGGGGCGCACGACAAGTCAACGAGCGCCCCAAGAAAACGGTTCTAACCCTTCGATTCTTGGTCGCGGAGTGTCGTTACAAAAGAGCCGCACCCATTTGATAATCATGCCTACTTTCTCATCCTAGTGCAACCCTGTTAAATACCTGAGACCGTTCCCAGATAGTAACCTTGTCATTCTCATCATTCACATAGCGACTGACCGGAGGTTCTCACCGATGCCGCGCTGTACTGCAGCCCCAGTTGACGTCTCTGACAAAGACGCTCGCGTCCTGCAAGCGCTGGAGCGCCGACACAACGCGCCCCAAGGATTGGTCAAGCGCGCTCAGATCATTCTCCTCGCCGCACGTGGGGTCGGTGTGCGCGCAACCGCCGAACGCCTTGGCATCGGCCGCGCGACGGTGCAGCGCTGGCGTCGCCGGTGGTCGAGTGCCGCGGCAAC
>JBNGDM010000420.1:0-2124 GCA_049975105.1 Rhodovulum sp.
CCACGCCCGCGGCATCCAGCGCGGCGGCGATGGCGACCTTTTCGGCCGCCGAAAAGGCCACGCCCGGGGCCTGTTCGCCGTCGCGCAGCGTGGTGTCGCAGATCAGCGGCGCGGGGCCGGGGCGCAGGCTGTCGGGGGCGATGGGCCGGGTCATGCGCGCCTCCCTCAGCGGGCCGGGGCGGGCACGACGAGAACGGCGCGGCCCAGCGCCTCGGCCAGGCGCTTTTGCAGCCCGCCCAGCGTCAGGCCCGCCAGCTGGCAGCCCGAACAGTTGCCCTTGAGCGCGACGCGGACGCGGGGGCCGGTGATATCGACCAGTTCGACATCGCCGCCATCTGCGCGGAAGGTGGGGCGCATCTCTTCGATCACCTGCCGGGCGGCGGCGGTTTCGTCGGCGGGGGCGGTGGCGCCGGGCTTCGGCGCGGTGGGGTTCAGCGGCGCGATGGCGAGCGGCTGGCTGGGCCGGGCGGTTTTCGCGGCGCGGAAGGCGGGCGGCTGGGCGTAATCGCGCAGGGCCGCGGCCAGCGCCTCGGCGGCGACATGGGCGGCGGAGCGGTCCTCGTCGGGCAGGCCGCCGAGAACGGTTTCGATATAGTCGGCGGTGATCGCGCGCGCCTCGGCCAGCGGCTTGCCGGTCAAGAGTTCGGTGAGCGCCGATCCGGCGGCCACCTCGGGGCCGCCGCCGGTGGTTTCGAAGCGCGCCGCGGCGATGGCGCCGCCCTCGATGCGCAGCATCAGGCGCATGGCGTCGCCGGTGCGCAGCGCCCCCGCCTCGCCCAGGGCGTTGGCGTCGTCCAGCGCGCCGCGATTGCGGGGGTTCAGGAAATGGTCGGTCAGCGTGGGGGAATAGTCCAACATCGCGCGCCCCCCTAGCAGAACGACTTGCCGCAGCCGCAGCCGGCCGTGGCGTTAGGGTTGTCGAAGACGAAGCCCGACCCTTCGAGCCCGGAAACGAAATCGATGGTGGTGCCGACCAGGTATCCCTGGCTGTCGGGGTCGATCAGGACGGTGACGCCCTCGGCCTCGACCACGGCGTCGGTCTCTTCGCGGCTGAGTTCGAGGGCCATGGCGTATTGCAGACCGGAACAGCCGCCCGACTGCACCATCAGGCGCAGCCCGGCAATCGGCTGGCCCGCGCCCTGGATGGCGGAGGCCATGGCATCGCGTGCGGCTTCGGTGATCTGGATCATGGGGCGTCTCCTGTCGGTCGCGGGTCCTATGCCAACAGGGAAGCACAAAGCGTGCCAACATTTTCGACGCGTTGAAAATCAGGGGCTTGGGCGGGCGGTGTCGGGCGTGTCGGGGGCGCGATTGGCGGATTTGCGACAGGGCGGCGCGGCCTGTCGGGGGTGCGACATTCCGTCCCGCAAGGCGGGCGGGGCAGCCCCCTGCCCCGCCCGTGCGGTGCCGTTTCGGATGGGTTCAGGCGAAGGCCGCGTCGCGGGCGGAGGCGAGCGCCGCGGCCACCTGCCGGATCGCGCCCTTGCGCGCGTCGCCGAGGATCAGGGTTTCGGGCCGGTGCAGCGAACGGCCCGCCGCATCGACCGGGCACCAGCCGCTGGCATCCGCCAGCCCGGCGGCGCGCGCGATGGCGCCCGCGCCCTGAAGCCCGACGAAGTTCACCACGTCGGCACGCAGCCGCCCGGCCCCGGTTTCCAGCGTGCCGGCGCGGGCATCGACCGAGAGGACGGCGCCGCCCTCGGGGCCGGTCAGCCAGGTCATGCCGGGCGCGGCCCCGGCGCGGAAGCGGTCGGCGAGGCCCGGGGTGGCCCCGGCCTCGAGCACGGTGAGGCGGGCCGCGGGCCGCGTGCGGGTCAGCAGCGCGGCGAGGCGCAGGGCGCGGTCCAGCGCGGCCCGGGGGTGGCTGAGGGGGGCGGGCAGGCGCAGGACGACATGGCCGGTCTCGGGCAGGGCCGAGAGTTGCGCGGCCAGCCGCTGGCCCTCGCGCGCGCTGCCCCAGGCGGCGGGCCAGCGGTGGCGGGCGACGGCGTCGAGGCCGGGGATCGGTTCGTCGAGGGGGGCGGTGCCGGGGGCCAGCATCAGGGCGTCGAAGGCCAGCCTGCGCCCGCTGAAGAGGTCAAGCCGCGCGGCGCGCCAGTCGAGGCCCACCACGTCGTCGAGCAC
>JBNGDM010000421.1:0-2056 GCA_049975105.1 Rhodovulum sp.
GGGCGCATCCCCGTCAAGGGCGCGGCCGAACAGCGCCTGATCGACGAAGCCGCCGACCGGCTGATGGCCGCGGCGGGGCTGGCCTGACCCCTTGCGCCCGCCCCCGACCCGGGCGAAAACAAAGCATGAACGCACACCGTTTCACCTTGGCCGGCGCGGCGCTGGTCGCCCTGCCCTCGGGCGCGCTGCACTGGCCCGAGGCCGGGCTGCTGGCGGTGTCCGACCTGCACCTGGGCAAATCGGAACGCCTGGCCCGGCGCGGCGGCGCGTTGCTGCCGCCCTATGACACCGCCGAAACGCTGGCCCGGCTGGAATCCGCCATTGCCGCGAGCGGCCCGCGGACCGTGGTCTGCCTCGGCGACAGTTTCGACGACGACATGGCCGCCCGCACCCTGCCCCCCGGCACCGAGGACCGGCTGCTGCCCCTGATGGCGGGGCGGCGCTGGATCTGGATCGCCGGCAATCACGACCCCGGCCCCGCGGGCCTGCCCGGCACCCACCTGGCCGAGCTGATCCACGGCCCGCTGACCTTTCGCCACATCGCCCAAGCGGGCGCGCGGGGGGAGGTGTCAGGCCATTACCACCCCAAGGCGCGGCTGACCTTGGGCGGGCGGCGGCTGTCGCGGGCCTGTTTCCTGGTGGATGACCGGCGCGCGATCCTGCCGGCCTTCGGCGCCTATACCGGCGGGCTGGCGATGGATGCACCCGCGCTCGACACGCTGATGGCGGACGGCGCCGTCGCGATCCTGACCGGCGCGCGCGCGGTGGCCATGCCTATGCGCCCGGCCCCAGGCCGCGCGCCTCGACCTCGGGCCGGTAGCGGCGGCTGACCGGCACCTCGGACCCATCCCGCAGGCACAGGAACAGCCGTCCGTTCTCGCGCCGTGCGCCGGTGACCGCCCGCGCCGCGACCCAGTGCGAGCGATGGACCCGCAGCCCCTCGACCCCGTTCAGTTCCGCGATGGCATCGGCAAAGCGGATCAACACGTCGGTGATTCCCCGCTCGGTGACCACGCGCACGTAATGATCCGACGAACTCAGCCGGATCAGCGGCCCGCGCCGGTCGGCGGGCAGCCGCGCGATCAAGGCCGGGTCCGGCCCGGCCGTGGGAACGGCGCGCGGTGCCAGGATCACGCGCAGCGCGCTCAGCCCCAGGGACAGCAGAAAGATCACCAGCGCGGCCTCGGCCAGGCCGGCCAGGCCCGCGCGCGGGATTTCCCCCGGCCCGATCACCGACGTGATGCGCAGTGCAAGGGGTGCGAACCCCGCCGACAATACCCCGGCCTTGAGCATCGCGCGCGGCCAGTAGCCGAGCCCCGGCAGGTGCCGGCGCAGCACCACGCGCAGCGCGGCGCCCGCGGCAAACCCGGCGCCGACCAGCAGAGGCCAGGCCGCCATCCGATCCAGGAAGGGCGCCGTATAGGTGCCGAACGGCCCGCTCAGCGCCAGCAGAACCGACAGGCCCAGCCACAGCAGCACGGTGGAGCGATGGAACAGAACCCGGTTGAAATCCTCGATCACGCCAGAGGTCCATACAGTTGAAATCGATCACTCAAATCGGGCCAGGGCCCATGCAACATAATTGCGAACGTCAATGTGCCCCGACCGCGCCCACCACGCAACCCCTGCGAGAACAACGCCTTGTGCGCCCGCGCGCGGTCGGGCTAGCCTTTGCGGCACCTGCATCCACGAAGGCCGCCCGACCATGCCCCATGTTCCGCGCAACCCGGCCTATGCCGACACCGTCAGGGCCAGCTTCGCGCGCCAGGGCATGATGCAAAGCCTGGGCGCCGGGATCGTGTCGGTTGCCCCCGGCACGGTCGAGATCGCGGCCCCCATCCGGCCCGAATTCGGCCAGCAGCAGGGCCTGGCGCATGCCGGTTTCACCTTTGCCTTGGGCGACAGTGCGGCGGGTTACGCGGCGCTCAGCCTGATGGAAGCCGGGCACGAGGTGGTCACATCCGAAATGACGATCCACCTTCTGGCGCCCGCGCACGGCACCCGGCTGATCGCGCGGGGCGAGGTGGTGCGGGCGGGCCGGCGGCTGATGGTGGTG
>JBNGDM010000422.1:0-2030 GCA_049975105.1 Rhodovulum sp.
GCCTTGCGCCGATCATGATCGCACTGTCGCTCTTCGACGCGACCAAGGATTTCTTCCACAGATGGGTCTCGACCACCATCAGCTACGCCTTCTACTGACCTGCCCCAATGAAGTGGTCCGGTTTCAGTCTTAGTGCATAACGGGTCTGGGAGCTACGGTTGGGGTGGCCGGCGAAGCGGCTCCGGATGGCGGAGCCGGCCACGCGATGACTTCCGGTGCCGGGGGCCGATAGCCCAGCGATGAGTGCGGGCGCTTCGTGTTGTAGTGCCGGCGCCAGCTCTCGATCACGATCTTCGCCTCGGCCAGACTGTAAAAGATCTCGCCGTTGAGGAGCTCGTCCCGGAGCTTGGCGTTGAAGCTCTCGCAGTATCCGTTCTCCCATGGGCTCCCGGGCTCGATGTACGCGGTCTTCGCGCCGACGGCGGCAATCCAGTCCCGCACCGCCTTCGCCACGAACTCCGGGCCGTTGTCCGACCTGATATGGTCGGGAACGCCGCGCAGGATGAACAGGTCGGACAGGACATCGATGACGTCGGTAGACCGGAGCTTTCGGTCGATCCGGATCGCCAGGCATTCCCGGGTGAACTCGTCGATGAGGTTGAGCATGCGGAACTTCCTTCCATCATGGGTCCGGGCCTCGACGAAGTCGTAGGACCAGACGTGGTTCGGACGCTCGGGCCGCAGACGGATGCAGGACCCGTCGTTGAGCCAGAGCCTCGACTTCTTCGGTTGCTTCTGGGGAACCTTGAGCCCCTCCCGCCGCCAGATCCGCTCGACCCGCTTCACGTTCACCGCCCAGCCGGCCTCCCGAAGGAGCGCCGTGATGCGCCGGTAACCGTAGCGCCCATATTGGGACGCGAGCGCGATGATGTCCGCAGTCAGCGCGTCTTCATCGGCCCGCCCGCGCGGCACCTTCCGCTGGGTCGAACGATGCTGTCCGAGCACGCGACAGGCGAACCGTTCCGACACCTGGAACTTCTGTCGGACATGATCGATGCAGGCACGGCGGCGGGCGGGGCTCAGAAGTTTCCCGAGGCAGCCTCCCGCAGGATCAGCTTCTCCAGCGTCAGGTCGGAGACGGCCTTCCGGAGCCGCTCGTTCTCCCTCTCCAACTCCTTCAGCCGCTTCACCTGGTTCGTCTTCAGGCCACCGTACTCCTTGCGCCACCGGTAGTAGGTGAACTGCGTCACGCCGATCGACCGCACCGCCTCGGCCACCGACTGGCCTTGCGACACCAACACATCAACCTGTCGCAGCTTCGCGACGATCTCTTCGGGTTTGTGCTTCTTCTGGGGCATTCCTTCGTCCTCCATCTGGCTCGAAAGCCTACTTCAGGGAGGACCACTTTTCAGGGGGCAGGCCAGCCAACAGGCATGCGCAGCCCGCAAGGATCAGCATCGATGTCTGACCGAGCGCGATTGAAAAGGGGGTCGCCTGCGCAAGGCTCAGGATGCAGAGCGCCCGAATGAACCAAAGCCCCCTGGACAAGGGGGCGGCCCTGGCCGGCAGGAGTGTCGCGATGATGCCCGAGGACAGAAGCAGGAGAAGGTAGTTCACCAGATTCCATGCCGTCAGGGCGTTCTCGAAGGACAGCAGCGACATCGGTCCGGCTATGACGGCCCAATATGGCGGATAGACCCAGAAATGGCTTATGGGGCCATCTCCGAAGGCCGAGTGATAGGCCGCAAGGAACTGGTTCGAATATGGCGAGATGCCATCGTTCCAAAGCTGACCGGCAAGCCAGATCAGTCGAAAATCAAGACCGTCTCCGGCATGGAGGACCTTCGGCAGGAGATAGGCCTGCGATACTGCAAGAGCCAGCACCGCCGCCGCATATGCAAGGGCTTGTTTTCGCGGCACGCGGAAGGCTCGCATCCTGAATTCCCGGTATGTCGCCATGCGCCGCTGTCCGGCCTGGCCGACGGCTCTGCCCGTCTCGGTCATCCTTACCAAGGAAACGCGGCAATGTCACCGAAGGGTCCAAGGGGTCCCGCCCTCACGGGAAGAGCAGCGGATCGGCGGGGATATCC
>JBNGDM010000423.1:0-2019 GCA_049975105.1 Rhodovulum sp.
GTCGTGCATGTGTCGCTGACCGACGATCACCCCTGGGCGCAGGCCTTCGTGCTGATCGAGGCGCGGCCCATCGGGTAACGGGCCCGTGCCGGGCGGTCGTCTTGACAGGCCGCGCCCGCCCCCGCATGAAGCGACGACAGCACAACAGGCAGGCAGGACCGGGCAGATGGCGAAAGCGGGCGAGAAGCAGTCGGGCGGCATCGCCGAGACGATCAAGACCATCTTCTGGGCGCTGCTGATCGCGGGCATCTTCCGCACGCTGTTCTTTCAGCCGTTCTGGATCCCCTCGGGGTCGATGAAGGACACGCTGCTGATCGGCGATTTCCTGTTCGTCAACAAGATGGCCTATGGCTATTCCCGTCATTCCTGTCCGTTCTCGATGTGCCCGTTCGAGGGGCGCATCTTCGCGTCGGACCCCGAACGCGGCGACGTGGTGGTGTTCCGCCACCCGGTGAACGGGTCGGATTTCATCAAGCGGCTGGTCGGCCTGCCGGGCGACACGGTGCAGATGAAGCAGGGCGTGCTGCACATCAACGGCGCGCCGGTCCAGGTGGAACCGGCCGGGCAGTTCGAAGAGGTCTACGCCCGCCAGGGGCCGATGGGCTATTACCCGCAATGCGAGAACGCCCCGGTGGGCGAGGGCGGCACCTGCACCAAGTCGCGCAGCCGCGAAACCCTGCCGGGCGGGGCCAGCCATGACATCCTGAACATCCGCGACGGGTTCTTCTCCGACAACACGCCGTTGTTCACGGTGCCCGAGGGGCAGTATTTCTTCATGGGCGACAATCGCGACAACAGCCAGGACAGCCGGTACGCGCGCGCCAACGGGGGCGTCGGTTTCGTGCCGGCGGAAAACCTTATCGGGCGGGCCGACCGCATCATGTTCTCGTCCGCGGGGCGGTCGCTGTTCTTTGTCTGGACCTGGCGCGGCGACCGCTTCTTCAAGGCGATCGAGTGAGGCGGCGTGAAGCTTTCGGCCGATCTTGAGGCGTTCTCCGCGCGGCTTGGGCACCGGTTCCGCCGGCCCGAATTGCTGGTGCGCGCGCTGACCCATTCCTCGCTGTCCAGCCCGACCCGGCCCGACAACCAGCGGCTGGAATTCCTGGGCGACCGGGTGCTGGGGCTGGTGATGGCCGAGGCCTTGCTGGGTGCGGATGCCAAGGCCACCGAGGGCCAGCTTGCGCCGCGGTTCAACGCGCTGGTGCGCCGCGAGACCTGCGCCGATGTCGCGCGCGAGATCGGGCTGGGCGACGTGCTGAAACTGGGCCGGTCCGAGATGATCTCGGGCGGGCGGCGCAAGGAGGCGCTGCTGGCCGACGCGATGGAGGCGGTCATCGCCGCGGTCTATCGCGACGCGGGGTTCGAGGCGGCGCGCGAGATGGTGCTGCGGCTGTGGGGCAAGCGGATCGGCGCGGTCGAACCGGACGCGCGCGACGCCAAGACCGCGCTTCAGGAATGGGCGCAGGCGCGCGGGATGCCCCCGCCCGCCTATGTGGAAATCGCCCGCGAGGGTCC
The DNA here is from genome assembly GCA_049975105.1 of Rhodovulum sp. GTDB lineage: Bacteria > Pseudomonadota > Alphaproteobacteria > Rhodobacterales > Rhodobacteraceae > Rhodovulum. The sequence continues at coordinate 1,516 of JBNGDM010000423.1, forward strand.
CGACCACGCGCCCCGCTTCACCATCGCCGCGCGGCTGTCCACCGGCGAGGAGGAACGCGCCACCGCGGGCGCCAAGCGGCAGGCTGAGCAGGCCGCCGCGCAGGCCTTGCTGGCGCGGCTGGAGGCGGGCTGAGGGCGCGCGCCGCGCCGTTCAGGCGAAGAAAAGGGTGCGGCGCCGCTGCTGGCGCGCGAAGATCAGCCGCGCGGTTTCGAATTTCTCGGCGGGGGTGAGCGGGCGGCGCTGTTGCGCGGCGCGGCGTTCGGCCTCGCGCATGCGGGCGGCCTCGGCCTGGCGGGCGGCGGCGCGCTTGTGCATGGCACGGGCCTGGCGCTGGGCCTCGGCGCGGCGGGCGGCCTCGGCCTTATGCATGCGGCGGGAGCGGGCCTCTTGCGCGGCCTCGGCGCGGCGGCGTTCGCGCGCCTGCCGGTGTGCCTCGGCCTCGGAACCGTGCTGGGCCGTCGCGTCCGGCACGACCTTGTTGTGCCAGCGCAGCTCGTCATAGG
>JBNGDM010000424.1:0-2016 GCA_049975105.1 Rhodovulum sp.
GCAGCCCGCCCAGCAGGCGCCGTCCGCGCCGGGCGTTCCGGGCCGTCCGAGCTGGGCCCAGTGAGGGGTCCGGGCCATGCGATTGCGTCCCCGCCAGAAACTCTTCGTCGAGCGCAGCCTGTCTGCGCTCGGCACCCGCGCCAACACGCTGGGCATCGCGCCCACCGGCGCGGGCAAGACGATCATGCTGTCGGCCGTCACCGGCGAAAGCCTTGGCGACAGCGCCTCCAAGGCTTGCGTCCTGGCGCATCGCGACGAGCTGACCGCGCAGAACCGGGACAAGTTCCGGCGCGTGGTCCCGGGCGTGTCCACCTCCGTCGTCGACGCCACGACCAAATCCTGGGACGGCCAGGTCACCTTCGCCATGGTGCCCACGCTGGCACGCCAGGCCAACCTGGCGGGGATGCCGAAGCTGGACCTGCTGGTGATCGACGAGGCGCATCACGCGGTGGCCGACAGCTACCGTCGCATCGTCGACCGTGTCCGCGAGGCCAACCCCGACGCTCGCGTTTTCGGCGTCACGGCCACGCCGAACCGCGGTGACAAGAAGGGGCTGCGCGAGGTCTTCGACAATGTCGCCGACCAGGTGCGGCTGGGCGAGCTGATCGCATCGGGGCACCTGGTGCCGCCCCGGACCTTCGTCATCGATGTGGGCGTCCGGGACAAGCTCGAGGCCGTGCACAGGACGGCGTCGGATTTCGACATGGGCGAGGTGGCCGAGATCATGGACCGCGCGCCGATCACCGACGAGGTTGTGCGCCACTGGCAGGACAAGGCCTCCGACCGCCCCACGGTCGTGTTCTGCTCGACCGTGGCGCACGCGGAGCATGTGGCCGAGGCGTTCAACGCGGCCGGCATCCCCACGGGTCTGATCCACGGCGATCTTCCCGCCGATGCGCGGCGCAATATTCTGGCCGCCTTCGCCCGCGGCGAACTCCGCGTCGTCACCAACGTGGCCGTGCTGACGGAAGGCTGGGACCACCCGCCCACGTCCTGCGTCGTGCTGCTGCGCCCGTCCTCCTACAAGTCCACCATGATCCAGATGGTCGGCCGCGGCCTGCGGACCGTCGACCCCGAGGAGCATCCGGGCGTCGTCAAGACAGACTGCGTGGTGCTGGATTTCGGGACGTCGAGCCTGACCCACGGCACGCTGGAACAGGATGTCGATCTCGACGGCAAGACCGGCAACGGCGAGGCGCCCTCGAAGACCTGTCCGTCCTGCCATGCCGACATCCCGCTTGGCGCCCGCGAATGCCCGCTCTGCGGCGAGCTGCTGATCGAGCCAGAGGACAAGACATCCGATGGAAACCCGAACGGGGCGCTCTCGGACTTCCTGATGACCGAGATCGACCTGCTCGAGCGATCCAGCTTCGCATGGGTCGATCTCTTCGGCACCGAGGATGCGCTGCTGGCCACGGGGTTTGTGGCCTGGGGCGGCGTCTTCTGGCTCGACGGGCTCTGGTACGCCATCGGCGGCGAGCGCGGGGGGCAGCCCCGGCTGCTGGGGATAGGTGAGCGCAGCGTCTGCCTCGCGCAGGCCGACGACTGGCTGAACGATCACGAGACCGACGAGAGCGCGTTCAAGAGCAAGGCTTGGCTGACCCAGCCCGCCACGCAGAAGCAGCTGCAATATCTCTCGCCCGCAGCGCGCGGCGACTACGGGCTCACGCGCTACAAGGCCTCGGCGCTGATGACCTTCCAGTTCAACAAGCGCGCCATACGGCAGCTGATCCTGAGCGCGGCGCCGCCCGCGCGGGAGGCCGCTTGAGCCATGTCGCGCAAATCCAATCCCCGCCCACAGCGGCTGCGGATCGCCCGGGCTTTGATCGCCTCTGGCATCCGCGGCCGGTGCTCTGCGCCGTCTGCACATCCCGCACGCGTGGCTTCGGCTGGTTCGATCCCCACCGGCCGCGCCGTTCGCCGGGGAAACGGTCCCCCGGACCGTTTCCTGATCCGGCTCACCGCACCCAAACCCGCCGCTGGTTCTGCTCTATGGGCTGCCAGGCGGCCTTCACC
>JBNGDM010000425.1:0-2011 GCA_049975105.1 Rhodovulum sp.
GGGTGATCCCGCCCGAGCCGACCGACGCCCCGCCGGTGAACTCGGCGATCTTGTCGTCGACCGCCGCATGCGCCACACGCACGGGCAACATCAGAACCGCGGCAGCGCCGGCGCCGAGCGCGATCGCTCCTCGTCTCGTGAATTCCATGTTTCTACTCCTTTCGAGATGGGCCCCGCGCGGGGGCGCTCAGTCCTTGAGTGTCATCAGGTAGGCGACGACGTCCTCGATCTGCTGGGCCGACAGAAGCGGCTCGAGCGGGCCTTCGGGCGGCTTCGAGGTGAAGCCTTCGCCCGGGCGCGTGAACCCGTCGACCTTGTAATAGGCGGGCATCACCGTTCCATCGAACACGTTCTTCGAATTGGTGAGGATCCCGCGGATCATCGCCTCCGGGTAGCGGCTGGCCACGCCGTCCAGTTCGGGGCCGACCTCGCCGTGAAAGGGCACGTCGGCCATCTCGGAGATCACGTGGCACGACACGCAGTTGCCCTGGCTCTTGGTGCCGACGATCTTGCGGCCCTCGACCGGGTCGCCGGGGGTGTCGGTCAGCGGCTTGGGCACGAAGCCGTACTCGTCGCGTTCCACGTCACCGGGGGCCACCTCGGCCGCCTGGGCCATGGTCAGGCCCGCGGCCAGGCAGAGGGCGCTTAGTGCAACCTTCTTCATCGTCAAGAATCCTCCCGTGTCTTCTCCCTGGGTCAAAACGTAGCGGATGTGTGCCGTCGCATGCAACAACGAATATAATTTTTTGCATACATCGGAACACCAAGAATTTCAGCAGCTTGCGCCGCCCAAACCCGCATCTCAGATATCAGTTACTCTCGCCGGCCAGCGTCCGCGCGACGTATTTCTGGAAATGCTCGTCGCCCTCATAGCCCTTCTCCAGAACCCACTGGAACAGCGCCCGCGTGGTGCCCTTGCCGAATGCGCCGGGCATGGTCGCCACCGCCGCCTCGGCCGCGGTGCCGCCCTCGGGCACCTTTTCGGGCATGAACATCATCGTCGGCGTGAAAAACACGCCCCAGCGCCGGGCCATCTCCTTTTCGGGCAGCGCGGTGCCATCGAAATCGGTCACCTCCACATCGCCGAACAGGTTCATCTGCACCACGTAGTAGTTTTCCTCGATCAGCGCCTCGATCTGCGGGTCGGGGAACACCTCCTCGTGCATCTTCTTGCAGTAGATGCAGCCGCGCTGTTCCCAGATCACCAGCATGCGCTTGCCCTCGGCATTGGCCTCGGCCAGGTCCTCGGACATGTCCTTGAACGTGTCGCGCAGCCAGTCGGGCTTGTGCAGGCCATCGTCGCCCATCGGCGAGGCGGCCAGCACCGGGGCGGCAAGCGCCATGAACCCGGCGGCAAGAAGCGTGGTCAGTCTCATGTCTGTCCTCCCTTTTTCAAAGACTAGCCGATTCTCGTGAACCACGGGACGTGGTCGATCATGAATTGCGCGATATAGGCGACCGAGTTCGTGGCGATCAGCACCGCGAACAGGATCAGCATCACCCCCATCGCCTTTTCCACGTGGCCCAGGTATTTCCGGTTGCGCTGCATCCAGCGCAGGAACGGTTTCGCGAACGCCGCCGCGATCACGAAGGGCAGCGTCATCGCCAGCCCGTAGACCAGCAACAGCAGCCCGCCCCGCAGCACGTCGCCCATGCCGCTGGCCACCATCAGGATCGCCGCCAGCGCCGGGCCCACGCAGGGCGTCCAGCCGAACCCGAAGGCCAGCCCCATCAGGTAGGCGCCCAGGATCGTCGTGGGCTCCGCCTTCGATTCGATTCGCGCCTCGCGATAGAGGAAGGGGATTCGCAACACCCCCAGGAAGTGCAGCCCGAACAGGAACAGGATCGCCGCCGCGACATAGGACAGCTCGTCCTTCCACGCGCGGAACCCCTGCCCCAGCGCCGTCGCCCCCATGCCCAGCAGCACGAAGATCGAGGTCACGCCCAGCGCGAAGAAAACCGCCGAAATCACCAGCCTGCGCACCGCACCCGCGGGAATGTGGTCCTCGCC
>JBNGDM010000426.1:0-1984 GCA_049975105.1 Rhodovulum sp.
CGCCCTGAGGGCGGCCGGTGGTTTCATGAAAGGACCCGGGTCTTGGGCAGAGAGGAAGCAGGAGCAGGGCGGCCCGTCAATGCCCCGGCCCAGCCGAAGGACGCCCGAAGGCGCCCCGAAGCCACGATTCTGCAAGGGCTTGTTTTTAGGTCATATTTTTGAAAGCGCGCGCGCCCGTGGCAAGCAATCGCGTGTCAAAATGGCAGATAACCCCCGAAATGGCAGATTTTCGGTGGGTGGGACACCAGAACAGTTCGCCCAGATCAACTGCACTTGGAATGCCCGCAACTCATGCAGGTCATACAGCCTTCGACCATGCGCATCTCGTAAGCGCCGCATGCAGGACAAGCCGGACCGCGAGGCGCCTCTCCGACGGCCATTGCTTGATGCTTGGGATCGGATTTCAAGCCCATGCCCTCGGCCTCGATGAACCCGATCGAGACGAGATGCCGCTCGATCACCCCGCCGATCGCGGCGAGGATCGAGGGAATGTATTTCCCCTGCATCCAGGCCCCGCCGCGCGGGTCGAAAACCGCTTTCAGTTCCTCGACCACGAAACTCACGTCCCCGCCGCGCCGAAAAACCGCCGAGATCATCCGCGTAAGCGCCACGGTCCACGCGAAATGCTCCATGTTCTTGGAGTTTATGAACACCTCGAAGGGCCGCCGGCGCCCGCCCATCACGATGTCGTTGATCGTGATATAAATCGCATGCTCGCTGTCGGGCCATTTCAGCTTGTAGGTATTACCCTCCAACGCCTGCGGCCGGTCAAGCGGGTCGGACAGGTAGACCACGTCAGCCCCGGTTTCGGCCTCGGGCGTCTTGTCGGAACTCTCCGATACCGCCAGCACGCTGCCCGTCACGTCGTTCGGCCGGTAGGTGGTGCACCCTTTGCAGCCGGTCTCATAAGCCTGCAGGTAGACATCTTTGAACGCGTCGAAGGAAATGTCCTCGGGGCAGTTGATCGTCTTGGAAATGGATGAATCCACCCATTTCTGCGCGGCGGCCTGCATCCGCACATGCTCGGTCGGGCTCAGCGTCTGGGCATTCACGAAATAGTCCGGCAATTCCGCCTCGCCGTACTTCTCGCGCCACATCTGGACGGCATAGTCGACGACCTCCTCCTCGGTGCGGCTGCCATCCCGCTGCAGCACCTTGCGGGTGTAGGCATAGGCGAAGACGGGCTCGATGCCCGAGGACACGTTGCCGGCATAAAGGCTAATCGTGCCGGTCGGCGCGATCGAGGTCAGCAGGGCATTGCGGATGCCGTATTCGGCGATGGCCGCACGCACATCCGCGTCCATGTGCATCAGCGCGCCGCTGGCCAGGTATTTCTCGGCATCGAACAGGGGAAACGCCCCCTTCTCCTTTGCCAATTGCACCGACGCCAGGTAAGCGGCGCGGGCAATCCGGTGCAACCAGCGTTCGGTCTGACGCGCCGCCTCGTCCGAACCATAGCGCAAACCGACCATCAACAGCGCATCCGCCAGCCCGGTCACCCCCAGCCCGATCCGGCGCTTGGCCGCCGCTTCGTGCTCCTGCTGGGGCAGGGCGAACCGCGACACGTCCACCACGTTGTCCATCATCCGTACGGCGGTCGCGACCAGATCGTCCAGGTCGGCCTCGTCCAGTTCGGCGATGCTTTCGAACGGGTCACGCACCAGCCGGGCAAGGTTGATCGATCCCAGAAGGCATGCGCCATAGGGCGGCAGGGGCTGCTCGCCGCAGGGGTTGGTGGCGGCGATCGTTTCGCAATAGGCCAGGTTGTTCATCTGGTTGATGCGGTCGATGAAGATCACGCCCGGCTCGGCGTAATCGTAGGTCGCCCGCATGATCCTGTTCCACAGATCGCGCGCCTCGACCGTATGATAGACCTTGTCGCCGAATTTCAGTTCCCACGGCCCGTCGGCCTTGACCGCCTCCATGAAGGCGTCAGTAACCAGCACGGACAGGTTGAAATTGCGCAGCCGCGCCGGATCCTGCT
>JBNGDM010000427.1:0-1975 GCA_049975105.1 Rhodovulum sp.
GGGCATGGTCGGGTCGCGGCGGACGGTCCGGCGCGCCGATCACCTGCAGCGCCGGGCGCGGCGCAAGCGCCGGGGGCGTGCCATGATCGAGGCGGAAGCGGCCGACCTGCTGGCGCAGGCTTTCGGCCTCGCGCTTGAGCGTGACGCTGGCCGCGGTCGCCTCTTCGACCATCGCGGCGTTCTGCTGGGTCACCTGGTCCAGCTGGGTCACGCCGACGTTGATCTCGCCCAGACCCACCGACTGTTCGCGCGCGCCAGACGCGATTTCGCTGACATGTTCGGAAATCGTGCCGACCCGGTCGACGATATCGCGCAGCGCGGAACCCGCACGGTTCACAAGGTCCACCCCCGACTCGACGTGGCCGGCGCTTTCGAGGATCAGTTGCTTGATCTCCTTGGCCGCGTCCGAGGAACTTTGCGCCAGCGAGCGGACCTCCGAGGCCACGACCGCGAAACCGCGCCCCGCGTCGCCCGCCCGCGCGGCCTCGACGCCGGCGTTCAGCGCCAAGAGGTTGGTCTGGAACGCGATGTCGTCGATCACGCCGATGATCTGGGCGATCGCCTCGGACGACTGCTTGATCTGCGACATGGCACCGACCGCGTCGGCCACGACCTGGCCGCTGGTCTCGGCATCGGCCTGGGCATTGCGCACGATGGTTTCGACCTCGGCCGCCCCCTCGTCGGCGGCCCGCACCGAACCGGTCAACTCGTCCAGGGCCGCTGCCGTCTCCTCCAGCGTCGCGGCCTGGTTCTCGGTGCGTTGCGACAGGTCGTCGGAGGCCGAGGCGATCTCGTCGGCGCGGGTGCCGATTTCGGCCGCATTGTCGACCACGGCGCCCATCAATTCCTTCAGGTTCGCGACCGTGGCGTTGAAATCGGCGCGCAGTTGTTCGTAATCGCCCGGGAACGGCGTATCCAGCGTGCGGGTCAGGTCGCCGTCGGCCAGCGTCTGCATCGCGGCGGACAGGTCGCGGACCACCTGGTCCTGCTGCACGCGGTCCTCTTCGCGCTGGGCGGCCAGTTCGTCGCTTGCCGCCAGCCGGTCGCGGAACGCGACCAGGGTGCGACCCAGCAGACCGATCTCGTCGCCGCGATCCGCAACCGCGATCTCGGTGTCATAGCGGCCTTCGGAGACGCCTTTCATCGCCGTGACGAAACCGGCCAGCGGGCGGGTGATCCCGCGCGCGGCCAGCAGGCTGATCGCCACCGCGACCAACAGGCCCACCGAGACGAACCCGATGGTGGCGTTGCGGAAGGCCGCAAGGTTGGCCAGGTATTCGGTCTGGTCCAGCTCGGCGACCAGAACCCAGTCGGCCCAGTCGATATCGATCTTGCGGGTGTTGGCCAGGCTTTCCTGACCGCCCACGCCCTCGACCCCGTAGAAGAACCCGGTTTCTCCCGCCTTCAGCGCGGCGATGAAGGGCACATCGGGCAGGGTGTCGAGCGGGCCGAACCGGTCGTCGAACCGCGAGGCCGTGCGCGCGGTGCCGTCGCTGCTGACGATATACATGTCGGCGAGCGCCCCCATGGCCGCAGATCGTTTCACGTTTTTCGAAAGCAGGGCGATCGGCACCTGGATCGCGATCACGCCCACGCGCCGGCCCGACGCATCGTCTACGGGGCTTGCCATGAAGCCGGCGGGCACGTCCGCGCTTGGCGCGTAGGGGGCGAAATCGGCCGAAACCACGCGGCCCGGATCGGCGTCCAGGGCCTTGCGGAACACCTGGCCCAACCCGGAGTCCGCATAGGCGCCGGTGATGAAATTCTCGCCGAAATCGGCCTCTTTCACCACGGTGTACAGCAGGTCGCCACGGGTGTTGAACAGGAAGATGTCGTAATAACCGAAGCCGTCCAGTGTGCGCCGAAATTGCGGGTGCAGCACCGCATGTGCGGCCGAATAGGCCGACCCGTCGTGCGCATCCGTCAACTCTTGCCGCTGTCCCAGCGGGTAAGGGTTGCCCGCAACATAGGCCGC
>JBNGDM010000428.1:0-1944 GCA_049975105.1 Rhodovulum sp.
CCCTCTTCGAGGGTCACATAGGCCTTCTTGACGTCCTTGCGGCGCCCGAGGATGCCGCGGAACCGCTTGGTCTTGCCCTTGGTGATGGTGGTGTTGACCGCCTTCACCTTGACCCCGAAGAGGCTTTCGATTGCCTCCTTGATGGCGGGCTTGTTCGCGTCCATCGCCACCTCGAACACCACGGCGTTGGCCTCCGAGGCCATGGTCGCCTTCTCGGTGATGATCGGCTTGCGGATCACGTCGTAATGGTCAGCCTTCGCGCTCATTTCAGTCGAGCCTCCAGAGCTTCGACACCCGCCTTGGTCAACACCAGCGTGTCGCGGCGGAGGATGTCATAAACGTTGGCGCCCACCGACGGCAGCACATCGAGACCCTCGATGTTGCGCGCGGCCATGGCGAAGTTCTCGTTCACCTCGGCCCCGTCGATGATCAAAGCGCGCTTCCAGCCCAGATTCTTGACCGACTTGGCCAGATCCGAGGTCTTGGGCGCGGCCATCTCGGCGCTGTCCAGCACGACCAGCTCGCCCGCCTTCAGTTTCGCGCTCAGGGCATGCTTGAGGCCCAGCTTGCGGAACTTCTTGGGCAGGTCATGGGCGTGGCTGCGCGGCGTCGGACCTTTGTAGACGCCACCCTTGCGGAAGATCGGCGCATTCCGGTCGCCGTGGCGTGCGCCACCGGTGCCCTTCTGGCGGTAGATCTTCTTGGTCGAGTAGCTGGTCTCGGACCGAGTCTTGACCTTGTGGGTGCCGGCCTGCGCCTTGTTGCGCTGCCAGCGGACCACGCGGTGCAGGATGTCGGCGCGCGGCTCCAGCCCGAAGACCTCGTCGCCGAGATCGACGGTGCCGGCCTTGGCCCCATCCAGCTTGATCACGTCGAGTTTCATTCCTCACCGTCCTTCTTCTCGGCCTCGATGCTGGCCTCGGCCTCTTTCAGGGCGGCCTCTTCCGCGGCGGCCTGTTCCTCGGCGGCAGCCTTGGCGGCGGCTTCCTCCTCGGCGGCAGCCTGGGCGGCGGCCTCGTCAGCAGCCCGCTTGGCCTCTTCGGCGGCGGATTTCAGCGCGGCGGGCAGGATCACGTTCTCGGGCGTCGGTTTCTTGACCGCGTCCTTGATCGTCACCCAGCCACCCTTGGCGCCCGGCACCGCGCCCTTGACCATGATCAGGCCCCGGTCGGCATCGGTCTTGATGACCTGCAGGTTCTGCGTGGTCACGCGGGCGGCGCCCATGTGGCCAGCCATCTTCTTGCCCTTGAACACGCGGCCCGGGTCCTGGCACTGCCCGGTCGAACCGTGCGAACGGTGGCTGATCGACACCCCGTGCGAGGCACGCAGGCCGCCGAAATTGTGCCGCTTCATGGCGCCGGCAAAGCCCTTGCCGATCGAAGTGCCGCTGACATCCACGAACTGGCCTTCGAAGTAGTGATCTGCGGTGATTTCCTCACCGACCTCGATCAGGTTCTCCGGGACCACGCGGAATTCCGCGAGCTTGCGCTTCGGCGCCACGTTAGACTTGGCGAAATGGCCGCGCATCGGCGCCGACACCCGCTTGGCCTTGGCCGCACCCGCACCCAGCTGGACGGCGGTGTATCCGTCCTTCTCCGCGGTGCGCTGCGCCACGACCTGACAGCCATCCAGTTGCAGGACAGTCACCGGAACCTGCCGGCCGTCCTCCATGAACAGGCGGGTCATGCCCACCTTCTTTGCGATCACTCCAGAGCGCATCCGGGTGCCCTCCTCAAACCTTGATTTCGACGTCGACGCCAGCGGCCAGATCGAGCTTCATCAGCGCGTCCACGGTCTGGGGAGTCGGGTCGACGATGTCGAGAAGCCGCTTGTGCGTGCGGATTTCCCACTGGTCGCGCGACTTCTTGTCGATATGCGGCCCGCGCAGGACGGTGAATTTCTCGATCTTGTTCGGCAGGGGAATGGGCCCGCGCACTTGGGCGC
>JBNGDM010000429.1:0-1898 GCA_049975105.1 Rhodovulum sp.
ACCTCGCGCAGCCCGGCCGCGTGCAGGCGCGCCGCCAGGTCGCCCAGCATGTCGGTGTCCAGCGTCGGGTCGCCGCTGCCCGCCAGCACCAGGTCGCCCTCCAGCCGCCCGTCCGTCACCGGCCCCGTCGCCAGCACCCGCGTGGCAAAGCGGTGATCGGCCCCCAGCGTGTCCAGCGCGTAAAGCGCGGTGACCGATTTCGCGACCGACGCCGGCGGCAGCCCCAGCACGGGGTTCATCACCTCCAGCACCTCGCCCGTGGATGCATCGGCCACCGCGAAGGCGAGTTTCCCGCCCAGGTTGGCGCGGGCGACCAGCGCCTCGGCCTCGGCGGCGCGGCGCAAATCCTCGGGGCGGGGCACGGGGCGCAGGCTGCGCGCCAAGGGCGCGGACAGCGCCGGGCCGCCGGCACCGGCCATCAGCGCGGAAAGCACCCAGCGGCGCGAAAACCTGTCGACGGGCAGCGTCATGCGCCGGAGTGAAGCAAATCGCCCCGCCCCGGGCAAGTCCGCAGATCCCGCGAGGTCAGGGCGCGCGCCGCCACCCCCCCCGCGCGCGGATCTCCGACGACGAGATATCGAGCATCGGCACCCGCAGATAGCACCAGGCGGGCGTCGGGTGCCCGGCCAGGCAGCGCGCGCGTTCGGCCGGCAGGCGATAGCGGGCATAGGCGACCGCGGCCTTCGACTGGCGCGCCGCGATCCCCTGCCCGGGGCGGGCCAGAACGCCCACCGGCACCGTGTCGAGGATCCAGCGCCAGCGGTCCCAGCGGTGGAAATTCGTCAGGTTGTCCGCCCCCATCAGCCAGACGAAGCGCACGCCGGGATAGAGCGCGATCAGCGCCGCCAGCGTCTCGGCGGTATAGCGGGTGCCGATCCGCGCCTCGATATCGGTGATCGTGACGCGGGGGTGATGCATGACACGCTCGGCCGCTTCGATCCGCCGGGCCATCGGCGCGGGGCCCTGCGCTTTCAGCGGGTTGCCGGGGGAAACCAGCCACCAGGCCGCGTCCAGCCCGAAGCGCTTCAGCGCCGCCCGCGTGATATGCGCGTGCCCCTCGTGGGCCGGGTCGAACGACCCGCCCAAAAGGCCGATCCTCTGGCCCACGCTCGCTTTCGGAAACCCCGCCCGCATGGGGGTGGAGTAGCCTGTCACGGCCCGCTGGGAAAGAGCCAAGGCGCGCTCCGTGCCCTCCCAGGCTCCCCGAAGCATTCGGCACGGCCCCACCATTCGCCCCGCTTGGCCCGGGCGGCTTGGCGATGCCGCGCGCCGCGCGCCTTGGTCTTGGGCTTTCGGGATAAAACGCTGCCCACAAAGCCGAGCGCAGCGCCCACCCAGAGCCCGGCGCGGCCCTCTTGCCATCCGCCGCCAGAACGGCGCGGCAAACCGGAAACGCCGGCATCTCCGCTTGCGCCTGGCGGTCTCGCATCATGTCACCGCCAATGGCTTTCAGGCCCTCAGGGGTCAGGCCCCGTCATTCGGGTCGTGGTCCCCGGTGCGCGCCCACGTCATATGATGTTCAGGTTTCCGCCCAGGACCGCGGCGGCGAAGACGATGGCATTGGCCACGGCATGGGAAATAATCGCGTCGGAGATTCGGCCGCGGCGCCGCGCGACCGCCGAGAACACCAGGCCGGCGACGAAGGCCTCGGCCCAGCGGTCGTGCAGCGCGGCGAAGAGCGTCGCGGTGATCAGCGCGGCGAGGATCGCCCAGGCCGCCCCGCGGCCAAGCCGCAGCCGGCTTTCCAGGTAGTCGCGGAAGAACAGCTCCTCGACCAGCGGCACCAGGACGACCGTGCCGATCCCGCGCATCACGAACCACAGCGCCAGCACGCCGCCCGCCAGCGTGCCATAGGGCGCCCCCCCCTCCGCCTCGGGCACCGGGATCAGGATCCACAT
>JBNGDM010000430.1:0-1863 GCA_049975105.1 Rhodovulum sp.
CGGTCAACAAGCGCGAGGCCGCGGTCGCGCGCTGGGACGATATCGATGCCGACGGCCAGTACCTCGCCGGGATCGACGGGGTCGTCGCGCGGATCGATCAGCGCGCCCGCAGCCTGAAGCTCAAGGCGGAAAGGTCATCGACCTCGGCACAGGCGGAACTGCCATTCGAACTGCCCGTCGCGGTGGCCATGGACCTCGAGGGCACCACGCTGGTCGCCACGCGCGATCTCTCGCGCGACCAGTTCGAACGCGCCATCGAGATCCGCCGCCGGCAGATCGCCCATGACAGCGCCGCCCTGCGCGAATGGCGCGAGGCGCTGCGGCAGGCCGACCGGTTCTGGGCCGCGCATCCCGACTGGTGTTTCGGCGATTGTCTCGACGCGATCCTCGCGCAGACCGGCATGGATGCCGCGCGCCCGGAGGTGCCGGCATGACGCTTCCCATCATCTCCGCCGACCAGCGGATGGCCGAGCCGCGCGGCATCAAGGGCGTGATCTTCGGCCCGCCGGGCATCGGCAAGACGTCGCTGCTGTGGACGCTGCTGAACTCGACGACGCTGTTCTACGATCTCGAAGCCGGGGACCTGGCCATCGAGGGGCTGGCGGTCGACGCGATCCGCCCGCGGACCTGGACAGAATGCCGGGATTTCGCGGCCTTCATCGGCGGGCCGAACCCGGCGCTGCGCGCCGATCAGCCCTACAGCCAGGCGCATTACGACGCCGTCTGCGACCGTTTCGGCGATCCGGCCGTGCTCGACCGGTACGACACCGTGTTCATCGACTCGATCACCGTGGCGGGACGGCTCTGCTTTCAGTGGAGCAAGGGCCAGCCCGAGGCGCATTCCGAGAAGACCGGCAAGCCCGACGTCCGCGGCGCCTATGGGCTGCACGGGCGCGAGATGATCGCCTGGCTCACGCACCTGCAGCACACACGGGCGAAGAACGTCTGGTTCGTCGGGATCCTCGACGAGAAGCTCGACGACTTCAATCGCAAGGTGTTCCAGCCGCAGATCGACGGCTCCAAGACCGGGCTCGAACTGCCGGGCATCGTCGATCAGGTCATCACCATGGCCGAGTTCAAGGCCGAGGACGGCAGCCTGCAGCGCGGCTTCGTCTGCCAGACGCTCAACCCTTGGGGCTATCCGGCCAAGGACCGGTCGGGGCGTCTCGACATGGTCGAACCGCCGCATCTCGGGCGCCTGATGGAAAAGATCCGCCAGCCCGCGACGCCCGCCTCCGAGCGTCTATCGCACGCCGCACCGCCGGCCGTGCCGACCACCCCCTCCGACACCACCGACAGCTGAAAGGACCCCTCCCATGTCTCTCTGGAACGATTTCAACGACGCGCAATCGAACACCAACGTCATCCCCAAGGGCACGCTCGCGAAGGTGCGGATGACCATCCGGCCCGGCGGCTTCGACGATCCCGCGCAGGGCTGGACCGGCGGCTACGCCAGGCGCGGCGCGACCGGGGCCGTCTATCTCGACGCCGAATACACGGTGCTGGAAGGGCTGTATGCCCGCCGCAAGATCTGGTCGCTGATCGGGCTCTACAGCCCCAAGGGGCCGGACTGGGCCAACATGGGCCGCAGCCTCGTGCGCGGCATGCTGAACTCGGCGCGCGGGATCTCCGACAAGGACAACTCGCCGGAGGCGCAGGCGGCGCGGCGCATCGACGGCTTCGCCGATCTCGACGGGCTCGAGTTCGTGGCCCGGATCGACATAGGCACCGATACCAACGGCGAGGACAAGAACGAGATCCGCGCGGCGGTGACGCCGGACCACCGCGATTACGCGCAGATCATGGGCACAGCGCCGGCCATGGCGTCGCAGTCTCAGGACACCGCCCCGCACCAGCATGCGC
>JBNGDM010000431.1:0-1861 GCA_049975105.1 Rhodovulum sp.
AGGGCGATTGCACAGGCCCGGTCGATGCGGTTGGCAGGGTGCTTTCCGGCCAGGCTGATCAGCCCCTGCAACACACGGACCCCTTCCACGCCGCGGGCCCGGATCATCGCCTCGGCCCAGCTCCCGGCAGACCGGCCGATACACCCGGCCTTGCGCAGCAGATACGCCGCACCACGCTCGACGCTGTTGACCTTCCGGCTGACAATGTGACGATTCTGTGTGCTAAAGCGGCCCTCCTCGTGGCGGGCATGCACCGCGATCTGCCGCATGCGGGCATCAAAGAGCCGAACCAAATGGGTGTCGTACCGGACCCACAGCCGCCGCCCCAGATATTCCGGCGGCGCCGAGTAGTACGCCTTGGCCACCTCAATGTGGCCGTCGCGGCTCACCACCCGCTGCACCTCCTGGAAGCAAGGGAAGCGAAGGTCCGGCAGCGGACGCAGGGCCGGCCGCTCGGCCTGCTCGAAAATCTCACGCACCTGACGCTTGGTCGTGCCGTGGATACGCACGTCGGCCACACCGGCTTCCCACGCCCAGAGATGACGGTTCTGGTCGTCGAGGCTTTCAAACCGACGCCCCTTGAGGGCGTTGTCTTTCACATAGGCGATCCCACGCTCGACCTTGCCCTTGTGACGCGGGGTGCGCGGCTTGGTGGGCAGAGCCGCAATGCCGTAGTGCTCGCAGAAGGACTGAACCTTCGGATTCAGCTCCGGATCAAACCAGTCGGCCCGGCTGACCGCAGCCCGCAGGTTGTCCAGCACCAGCGTCGCCGGCACGCCGCCAAAGTGGGCAAAGGCGTTCTCCAGACAGCAAAGGAATGCATCGGTCGTCTGCCGATACACCGCCTCGCTGTAGCCCTTGCGCGAGTGGCTGAGCACCACACGAAGCACGTGGGTTCGTCGGCGACGGCCGGCAGAATCCACGACCAACGCACCGCTGCCAAAGTCCACCTGCGCTTCCTCGCCCGGCCGAACGTGCATCCGCCGGAAAGGCGGACTCGCCACATCACCCAACGCCTTGATGTACCGCCGAACACTGTAGTAACCAGGCGCCGACGGACCGTGCTCGGCCAGAAGGTCCTGCCTGATCCGTGTGGCCGTGAGCCCCTGCTCCAACCCGGCAACAATCGCCGAATGAAAAGCTCGGCAGTGGCTCAACGAACCCGGCACCGCCTCGGCCCACCCGACAGGATCGGCCGACAGACCCTCAGCCGCCTCCAAATCAACCCTTCCGGGGGCAGCCTCGCACTCGGGCAAACCCTCGGCAGACCCCCCGGTGCCGGTGGGCGCTTTGGCCGGTTTTGAACCATCCCCCGAGCCACCCTCCGGACAAACCCCCGGCGACAACCCCCCGCCGCCCAAACCCGCTTTCCGATTCGACTGACGAACATAGCGGCCCACCGTCTCGCGGTGAATGCCCAATTCTCGGGCAATCCGGCGACACGACCAGCCTCGCTTGTACAAACTCATGATCGCTTGAATCTCGGCCATCGGCAGTTGATTGGGCATCCAAGGTCTCCAGCTCAAAAGCCGGTCAACCTAACGCCCAATTCCTCCTAACGCCGGCCGGTTTTCAGGCGCCCATCACTGGCCGGTTTTGGGCGCCCAACGACAACCGCCCTGACGAATTTGGTGACCATCATCCCAACCGGCGGGCTGGACAAGGTCGCGACCTTCATCTCGCTCTTGCGAGGCAATGAACTCAATATCGCCTGCTTTCTCGATACCTTTTCTGATCCGAAGGGTAAAGGCAGGCTCGACGACATGATAAAGCATAAGCTAATTAGACAAAATCAAGTCCACTTCGTTCACGACTTTTTGGGAAACTGTAAATATGCCGAAGTTGAGGATCTATTTACAGA
>JBNGDM010000432.1:0-1830 GCA_049975105.1 Rhodovulum sp.
ACCTCGGCCTGGACGGTGACGTCCAGCGCGGTGGTGGGTTCGTCGGCGATCAGGATTTCCGGGTTGCAGGCCAGCGCGATGGCGATCATCACCCGCTGGCGCATACCGCCCGACAACTCGTGTGGGTATTGCTTGAGCCGCCGCGCGGCATCGGTGATCTGCACGTCCTCCAAGAGCGCCAGCGCGCGCGCCGGGGCCTCGGCGGCGGTGCAGGCGTCGTGTTCCAGCAGTACTTCGGTCAGTTGCCGGCCGATGGTCATCACCGGGTTCAGCGAGGTCATCGGTTCCTGGAAGATCATCGAGATCCGGTTCGCGCGGATGTCGCGGAAATCGCGTTCGCTGCGCCCGGCCAGTTCGGTGCCGTCGGCCAGCCGGATCGAGCCGCGCGCGATCCGCGCCATCGGCTGCGGCAGAAGGCCCATGATCGCAAGCGCCGTCATCGACTTGCCCGAGCCGCTTTCGCCGGCCAGGCACAGCGTCTCGCCCCGGTTCAGGGTGAAGCCCAGATCCTCGACCACGGTCTTGGCGCCGTCGGGGGTGGCGACCTGGATCGTCAGCCCCTCGACGGTCAGGACCGGGCGCGGCGCGTCCCCGCGCCCGGGATTTTCGGCAGGTGCCGTCATTCGAACACCACCCGCGGCATGTAGAACGAGACGATCCAGTTCGGCTGGTCCACGATCTCGGAGATGCGCAGGTCGCCGCAGACCGAACAGAGCATGTAGGCCTGAACCGGGGTCAGCTTGTGCTGCGCGCAGATCAGGTCGATCATCGCCGACAGCGCATCCCGCGCCCCGGTCATCAGGTCCGGCCCGATCCCCGTCGTCACCTCGTAGCCCTTGGCGTCCAGATGCCGCGTCACCGGCCCCGGCGTGGTGAAGCGGGGGAATTTCAGCGGCTGGTCCTTGACCAGGTCGAGGGTCAGCGAGACGTTCATCGGGCTTTCGATGGCGGTGCCGCACACCTCGCCGTCGCCCTGGGCCGCATGGGTGTCGCCGATGGAGAACAGCGCGCCCTCGACCTCGACCGGCAGGTACAGCGTGGTGCCCGCGGCCAGGTCGCGGATGTCCATGTTGCCGCCCATGCGCCGGGGCGGCACCACCGAGTGAAGCCCCGCCTCGGCCGGGGCCAGCCCGATGGTGCCCGCGAAGGGTTTCAGCGGCACGCGGGCCACTTCGCAGTAAAGCGCCGGGGCCAGCGTGTCGGCCTCGTAGTCCCAGATGTTGAGCGCGCCCTCGGGGAACTGGTCGGCCAGAAGGCCGAAACCGGGGATGTTCGCGGTCCAGCCCCAGCCCGACGGCGTGAAGCCGTCGATGGTGATCTTGAGCAGGTCGCCGGGTTGGGCGCCGGCCACGTAGACGGGTCCGGTGACCGGGTTGATCTGCTCGAAGGACAGCGTCGCGAGGTCGGCGGCGCTGCTGTCCTTCGACAATTGCCCGCCCGAGGCGTCGATGCATTCGAAATGCACCGACTCGCCGGGCGCCACGGTGGCGACGGGCGGGATCGATCGATCCCACCCGAAGTGATGATGACGACCGTGGATCGTGTGGTCGCAGTTATTGCACATCGTTCGAATACACAAAGTCGTAGTTGACGGGCACGTGCACCGGGTCGACGAAGATCGAGTCCGGCCCGCCCAGTTTCGCCGAGCGCATGGTGAAGCGCTGTTCGTTGAACACCGGCACCCAGGGCGCGTCCTCCATGATTTTCAGGTAGATGTCGCGCCAGGCGGCCTCGCGCTCCTCGGCCATGGCCGGGTCGGTCATGGCGTCGGCGGCATCGGCGGCCGCGTCCAGTTCCTCGTTGCAGTACCACGACCAGTTCCAGCCGCCC
>JBNGDM010000433.1:0-1826 GCA_049975105.1 Rhodovulum sp.
GGTTGATGTAGCTGCGGATCACAACGTACAGGATGTAGAGGCCCGACAGCATCAGGCCGGGGATCACCGCGCCGATGAACAGTTCCCCCACCGACTGTTCGGCCACGACCGCGTAGATGATCGCCAGGATCGACGGCGGGATCAGGATGCCCAGCGTGCCGCCGGCCATGATCGAGCCCATGGCGATCTTGGGGTCGTAGCCGCGTTTCAGCATGGCGGGCAGGGCGATGATGCCCATCGTAACCACCGCCGCGCCGATCACGCCGACCATCGCCGCCAGGATCGTCGAGGCCAGGATCGTCGCCGCGGCCAGCCCGCCTTTGACGCCGCCCAGCACCTTGTAGATCACGTCGAACATGTCGTTGATGATGCCGGCCCTTTCCAGCATCGCCGCCATGAAGATGAACAAGGGAATGGCCGAAAGCTGATAGTTGGTCATCAGCGGGAATATTCGGCTGGGCACGATATTCAGCGCCTGGGCATCGCCCAGGATGAACAGGAACACGCAGGCGAGGCCGCCCGTCACGAAGGCCAGCGGCAGGCCGGCCATCAGAAGGGCCAGCAGGCTGCCGAACATGATGAGCGTCAGCCACTCGATACCGATTTCAAGTCCCATGGCTTACGCTCCCTGCCGGATGGCGCGGATGTCCTTGCCGAGCTTCGAGATCCCCTGAAGCACCAGCAGAAGACCGCCCAGAACCATCACCCATTTCATGGGCCACAAGGGCACCTCCCATTCGTTGAAGCTGATCTCGCCCCAGCGGATCGCCGGATCGGTCCACTGGTCCAGCGTCAAGCTGCCCAGCATTTCGAACAGCGTCATCTCGCTGCGCGCCCAGTCCGAAATGATCGAGTTGCCCGAGGGCACGGCGATCGCGTCCATGGCGAAGATCCACGAGGTCACCAGAAGGGTGCCCGCGAAGATGAAGAAGAAGATCGAGGTGAAGAGATCCGCCCAGGCCTTTTTCGGGCGCGAGAGCGGGGCGTAGAACACGTCGACCCGGACATGGGTCTCGGTCAGCATCGCGTAGGCGCCCGCGATCAGGTACTGCATCCCGAACATCAGGTACATCGCCTCGTGCGCCCAGTTGGTCGGGCTGTTGAACACGTAGCGCGCGATGACCTCGTAATAGTAGACGAACACGGCGATCACGGCCCAGTAGGACACGAACTCTCCGCAGAACAGCGACAGCCGGTCGATCCAGTTGGTGGCGAATTCGCGGTCGTGCTTGGGGCCTTCCTCGGCCTCGACCGCCTCGAGCGCCAGTTCGGCCTCGGTCTTGGCGATGTGGGGCGGCAGCTTGGCGTTGGCCTTGCGGACCATGAACGGCAAGAGCAGCGCGTCGATGGCGAGGAAGGCGAGGATGACGTAGAGCGCATAGCCCGCCCGGCTGGACCAGGCGTCGCGCTTTTCGGAGGCCTCTGCGCGCTGCGGACCGAATCGGGCCACCTCGTCGCGGGCTTCGGCCAGGCGCTCTTCGCCCTTGGCGATGGTCTCCTGTGCGCGGTCCAGGCGCCGCTCGGCGCTGCGGCGGGCAAAGCTGCCCTCCTCGGTTTCGGCCAGGGCGGCCTCGAGCTCGGCGAGGCTTTCGCGCGCCTCGGCGACGCGCGGCTCCTCGCGCTCGACCGTGCGCTCGGCCACGCGCAGCTGGTTGGCCACGTCCGACAGGACCGACCGGGCCTGCTGCTCCTGGATATTGGCGAACAGTATGAAAACGAAGATCGGCAGGTACACCAGGCCGATCAGGTTCTTGAGGTAGAAGCGGTGCAGACCGATGATCCCGCCGGTGGCGAGGATCAGGTAACCGAGCGCGGTGGAATAGCGC
>JBNGDM010000434.1:0-1810 GCA_049975105.1 Rhodovulum sp.
CGCTTGCCTGTATCGACCACCTCGCACAGCTCGGCCGCTATGTCTACAATATCACCCTGGGCGAAGAGCACCGTCTTCTCTATACCCCGTGGCTCGACGCAGCCGCGATCCGCGCAGCGATCAAGAGCCTGCCTGCAGAAGTGAACTCCGGCGACGTATTCGCAAGGCTCTCGTGAGAGAGGGGCATCGCGGGACTTGTCGAGCACAAAGAACTCGTATCGGCTCACATGTCCCGCGCACTGCGGACCTGCGTCGTCGCCGACCCCGGCGGCCCATTGACTTGGTCGGTCGGGCATCCCGCATCATTCCAATGTGCCCCCGGTGGCGACAGAAAAGGATGACGGCGTTTTCCAAGGCAATCGTGCGTTCGCGTAGACAACCCGTCAATCGTCCTTTCGCACGATTTCCGGGACGCCCAAACGCTCGATAAGCCGGTTGGTTTCGCGCTGGACCAGCGCGATGTTACTGTCACGCACCGTCGGCAGCATCGCGCGGGCCTTGCGGGTATCGGCATAGTCCAAGCGGGCCGTAATGAGCTCTTCCTGCGCGCCGCCCTGTGCGAGAACCCGACCATGGGCATCGAGGATCCGCGACCCGCCCCAGAAGTTCAGGTCGCCTTCCGGTCCGACCCGGTTCGTCATGACGACCGGCGATCCGTACATCATCGCGTAGAACTGGATGGTCGTGGCCCAGGACCAGGGATTGTCGAAATCGTCCCCGACCGCCTCGCGCCCGCTGGAGATCGGCGCCACGAGAAAGGTGGCGCCATGGAGGAAAGACAGATGGGCGAGCGCCGGGTTGTACAGATCGGCGCAGATGAGAAGCCCCATCACCCAATCCTCGCTCAGGGCATGGGTGTCCACGAAACGGCCATGCGCATAGAACTTCGTTTCGATCAGCCGGCCGTAGGAGGGGAGGTTGATCTTCCGGTGAATATAGCGCAGTTGCCCATTCCGCAGGACGGCAGCGGCGTTGTAGAATTGCGCGCCGCGAGACTCCTCCACGAAGCCGACGACGATCTCCATCTCTCCGGCCAGCCGGCTGAGTTCCCCAAGGCGGGGATCGTCCCGCGTCATCGCGACGTCGAGCAGGTTTTCCGCGCCGTAATGGCCGATCAGCGAAAGCTCGGGGAACACCAGAACGTCCACCCCGGCCGACGCCGCCCTCATCACGAAGTCCCGGTGCTTTGCAAGGTTCGCCTCGATGTCCCCGCTCACCGAGACCATCTGGGCGGCACCGACTGTCAGGAACCGGCCGCGGGGCATGCCATTGTCCGCCATGTCAGACCGACACCCGAGCGTGTGCCCATGTCCCGGCATTCCTGAGCACGCGCTCGGCGTCGATGAACCGGTCGCGCAGGATTCGTTCGTAGATATTCCCTTCCTCGTCGCGATCCACCGGACACTCGGTTCCCTGCATCTTCTGCAACGCCACCTGCAACGCATCGACCGTTCCCGAACCCTCGTCGAACTGCGCCTTCCTGCGCCAGACGAGGTCCGCTGGCAGCAGGTCGGCACAGGCCTTGCGCAGGATCCATTTCTCGGTCGTTCGGCCGGTCGATTCCGGTTCGGCGGGGTCCGTCCTGCGGAGTTTGAATTCCGCGGGGATCGATTGCGCGAAGTCGATCAAGTCGCGGTCGAGGAACGGGGTGCGCGCCTCGAGGCTTTCGGCCATGGTGATGCGGTCGACGCGCTGGAGGTTGATATTGTGCATCGTTCCCAGCGCGCGCGTCAGTTCATCCGCAAGCGCGCGGGGATCGTCCACGTAGTCGTGATTGTCTGACGTCAGCGCCTATGGGACAGATTTGAGG
>JBNGDM010000435.1:0-1788 GCA_049975105.1 Rhodovulum sp.
AGACGCCCCCTGGCGTGGCGCTGTTCCGCGCGGAATGCGCCACCTGCCACGGGCTGAGCGCGCGCGGCGACGGGCCGATGGCCTCGGTGCTGACGCTGGCGATGCCCGATCTCACGCTGATGTCGGCGCAGAATGGTGGCGTGTTCCCGTTGGCCCGGGTCGTGGCCGTGATCGACGGGCGCACGGAACTGGCGGGCCATGGCGGGCCGATGCCGGTCTACGGGTTCTCGCTGCGTGGCGAGGGCGTGGCGCTGAGCGGGCCGGACGGCGTGGAAATCCGCACCTCGGCCGAGATCGCCGCCATCGCCCAGTGGCTGGAAAGCGTCCAGCGCTAGGCGGGCGCGACGCGCTGGCGGATCGGCGGGACCATCGCCACCAGGACCAGCCCGGTCGAGAACAGGCACCAGACCGCCGGCATCTCGTTGGGGTTATCGGTCAGAAGCGTGGCCAGGAACGGCCCAAAAATCGCGTGGAACAGCACGAAGCGCCACGCCCCATAGGCGAGCGGCACCACGAAGGCCGCGAACATGTAGGTTGGGAAGTTGAGCGAGAATCCGAGCCAGTCCGAGAGCGGCGAGAACAGCCCGTTCAGCGGCACCTCCCATCCGATATGCCATTCGCCCGAGATCGTGCAGAGACCGGGCCCGCACAGCACCTCGCCCGGGATGCAGCGGCCCAGCGCCTGTAGCGGCACCAGCTGGAACACCATCACCGCCGCCGAGGCCGCGCAGATCGCGAACACCGCGCGCCGGGTGCGGTGCGGAATCGCCCGGGCCACCAGCGCCATGGCGAAGGCGTTGATGAAGAATGGCTGGAACGCGATATGCAGGTAGGACAGCAGCGTCACCGTCCGGTTCGCCGGGTTGGTGCAATCGTCCACCACGGCGTATCCCGCGGCCTGCAGCGCCTCCATGAAGGTGAAATAGCCCAGCGTGACCCAGATCGCCGTCGGCTCGCCCCGGCGGGCGGCGATCACGGTGGCCGCGGCGCCCAGCCCCACCATCGTCACGGTCACACCGGCGTTCCAGCACATCGCCCTGTCCTCCCGCCCCCACTCTTTCGCGGGCGGGGGGCGCTGGCAAGGGGCGGCGTGCCGCAGACCTAGTCGGCGCGGGCGATCTCGGTCTCGGGCGTCAGGCCGGAAATCTCGAGGATCAGCTTGCGTTTCACGGCCTCGGCGAAATGCGCGTCGCTTTCGGCGGTGACGACAAAGGCGCCCATGCCGCCGATGATCCGCTCGCGGTAAAGCTGTTCCAGGTTCGACTGCGCCGGCCCGTTGCAGGCCCGGCACAGGATCGGCAGCCCGTTGATCGTGATGCCTGCGGCCAGCACCTGCGCGCGCGCGTCCGCGATGGAGGGGCCGTTCCAGCTGTTGGCGCTGTCGCCGGAAAAGTCGATCACCTTGCGCCAGCCCTCGATCTCGTTGGTCTCGATCAGTTCCTTGCCCTTGAGAAGGGCCGAGCCGATGGCGTTGCGGCCAAAGGCCATGCGGGGCGGCGGGATCAGGGCGGCGGCAAAGGCCGCGGCGTCCTCTGGCCCGGCGATGATCGTCCAGGGAACGACGACATCCTCTTCGCCCGCGCTGGCCCATTCGACATAGGTGACCGCGATCTTGCCATAGGCGGTGTTGGCGATGGCGGCCAGCACCGCGGGGTCGGTGATCGCCTCGGCATAGCCCCGCCGCTGGAACCGGATTTCCGCCATGTCGATGGAGCCCGAGGCGTCGGCCAAGAGCACGAGTTCCAGCTCCACGTCCTCGGCCATGGCCGGGGTGGTGAGGGTCAGGGC
>JBNGDM010000436.1:0-1768 GCA_049975105.1 Rhodovulum sp.
GCGCTGTGGGGCAACCTGTGCCGCTGCGGCACCTATCCGCGGATCCGCGCGGCGGTGCGGCTGGCGGCCGACAAGATGAAGGGGGGCTGAGCGATGGCGGGCCTGGGAAAGATCGCGCGGCGGGGGTTCCTGATCGGGGCGGCGACGGTAGCGGGCGGCTTTGCGGTGGGGGTCTACTCGCTGCGCCAGCCCTACGTCAGCCCGCTCGCCGACGATCTGCCGCCCGGGGTGGCGGCGCTGACGCCCTACGTGGTGATCGACGCGGGCGGGGTCACGCTGATCACGCCGCGCGCCGACATGGGCCAGGGCGCGACCTCGATCCAGGCCGCGCTGATCGCCGAGGAGATGGACGTTGCGCTGGACGCGGTGCGCACCGACCCGGGGCCCCCGGCCGCGGCCTATTACAACGCCGCCATCGTGCCCGAGGGCCTGCCCTTTGCCGCGACCGATGACCGCTGGCTGGCCGAAACCGCGCGCGATGCCGGGGCGATGGTGGCCAAGGCGATGGGCCTTCAGATCACCGGGGGGTCGTCGACCGTGCCCGATGCCTTTGACCGGCTGCGGCGCGCGGGCGCGACGGCGCGGGCGATGCTGGTCACCGCCGCCGCGCGGCGGCTGGGGGTGGCGGAGTCCGCGCTGAGAACCGAGGACGGCGTCGTGATCGCCCCCGACGGCACGCGGCTGAGTTACGTCGAGCTGGCCCCCGCGGCGGGCCGCCTGCTGGAGCCGCGCGAGGTGGCGCTGAAGGACCCGGCCGACTGGCGTTACCTGGGCCGGCCGATGCAGCGGCTTGATATCGTGGCGAAATCCACGGGCACGCAACGCTATGGCATCGACGAGGCGCTGCCGGGGATGCTGTATGCCGCGGTGCGGACCAACCCGCGCCGGGGCGGCGGCATGGCCGGATACGATGCCAGCGCCGCCGAGGCGATGCGCGGCGTGGTCAAGGTGGTGCGGCTGGAGGACGGCGTGGGCGTGCTGGCCGACAACACCTGGCGCGCCTTCGAGGCGGTCAAGGCCATAAGCATCGACTGGGGCCCCGCGCCCTATCCCGCGACGACCGAAGCGCTGTTCGACAGTATCGCGGGCGCCTTTGCCGAGGACGCGCGCGACAGCCGCCTGAAGGACGAGGGCGATATCGAGGCCGCGCTGGAGGACGGCGCGGATGTCGAGGCGGAGTACCGCGTGCCGTTCCTGGCCCACGCGCCGCTGGAACCGATGACGGCGCTCGCCTGGTTCCGCAACGGCCAGCTGGAGATCCGCGCGGGCACCCAGATCCCGCGCTTCGCCGAGAAGACCGCGCGCGAACTGGCGGGGCTGCCCAAGGACGGGGTGGTGCTGCGCGCGCTGCCGATGGGGGGCAGTTTCGGCCGCCGGCTGGAGGACGATTACATCGCCCAGGCGGTGCGGCTGGCCTGGGCCGCCGAGGGGCGGCCGGTGAAACTGACCTGGTCGCGCGAAGAGGACATGACCCACGATTTCCCCCGCCCCGCCGCCATCGCCCGCGGCCGCGGCCGGGTTTCGCAGGGCCGGGTCGCGGCGCTGGACCTGTCGATCGCGGCCCCGTCGGTGTCGGACTCGCAGATGGGGCGGCTGGGCTTCAACGCGCTGGGGGCGGACACCGCCATCGTCGCGGGCGCCTGGGACCAGCCCTTCGCGATTCCGGCCTATCGCGTCACCGGCTACCGTGCGCCGGAAACCGTGCCGATCAGTTCCTGGCGGTCGGTGGGGGCCTCGGCCAACGGGTTCTTCCACGAATGCCTGCTGC
>JBNGDM010000437.1:0-1759 GCA_049975105.1 Rhodovulum sp.
CATCGCCCCTTCGCCGCAGCGCACGCCGTGCCGTGGCCGGGCGAGATCGCTCTATTCCGCAGCCCCTCGACGGACGGCTTCGAACTGCTGACCAGCTTCGGCACGCGGGCCCGCATCGGCTCACTGGTCTCGGACTTCTACGCCGGGCCCACGTCGCGTTTCGACCTCGGCAATGTACTGGTGGTCGATTTGCTCTCGGGCACTTTGGAGAGTGTCACCGACCTGACACTCTTCGGCGGCGCGAACGCGCTGGCCATCGAGACCACGCCAAGCGTCTGGGAGATCGTGCAGGCGGGGACAGTCGAACTGATTGCAACGGGCCGGTATCGCCTGACCCGGCTGTTGCGCGGCCAGCGGGGCACCGAGGGCGCGATGGGCAATCCGACGCCCGCTGGCGCGCGGGTGGTGGTGCTCGACGACAGCCTCGCTTCGCTGCCGATCGCCGAGGCCGATCTCGGCATCCCGTGGAACTGGCGCATCGGCCCGGCGAGCCATCCGGTCAGCCACGAGAGCTACGTGGCAAAAGCCTTCACACCTGATGGCGCTGGACTGCGGCCGTTCTCGGTCGCCCATGTTGAACAGCCATGGCGCACACCGCGCGGCCCCGGCGATCTCACCATCCGCTGGACCCGCCGATCCCGCGCGCTCGTGGCCGACAGCTGGGGCGGGCTCGAGGTGCCGCTGGCCGAGGAACTGGAAGCCTACGAGGTGGAGATCCTCGACGGTCCCACTGTGAAGCGGGTGCTGAGCACGACCACGACCAGCGCGCTCTACACCGCCGCCCAGCAAACCGCCGACTGGGGTGGGCTGCTCGGGCCCGGCGAAACGCTAGACATCCGCATCCATCAGCTCTCCGCCCTTGTCGGGCGGGGTGCGCCCAAGGCTGTAACGCTGAGCTTCTGAGGTAGCGCAATGAGTTCTGGCACGGCGCGCAATCTACGTCGTAGGCTCGGGACATGCGCCCCGAGGATGAAGACCGGATTGCCGCCAAGCTTGCCAGAGTGATGGCCGTGGCCTGCGTGCGCAACACGCAGCTCGAGACCCTGCATGCCGGCCTGACGCCGGTCTCGCACACGGGTGATGGCAGCGACGTCGTCGTCGAGGACGCCGCGGGCAGACGCATCCCCTGGTCCGAGATCTCGCGGATCAACGACGACGAGATGCGCGCGCTCATGCGCGAGATCGTGGATCGGCTCTACACTTTCCATCTGCGGATCGACGACCCGGCCTTCCGGGCGGAAATCGATCGCTGGGCCGCGATGACTACGAAGTGGGATGCGCCGAAGCCCGATCCGGTTCTCTCGGCCATTCCGGCGGAGACGCCCGAGCGCGGGTAACCCGCCACCGCCCATCGCCGCGCCATTGCTCGCCGCGTGCCATGCAGGCGGCGTTCTTCGTTCTGGAGACCGCCCATGTCGGATGCCACGACCCATCTGCTGCTGCCCTACATCCTTGCGGCGCAGGCCCAGAAGCATGTCACCCACAACGAGGCGCTGCGGATCCTCGACGGGCTGGTGCAGCTCTCCGTCCTCGACAGGGATCTGACCGCGCCGCCTGGCAGTCCGGCCGATGGCGACCGCTACATCGTCGCCTCAGGCGCGACTGGCGACTGGGCGGGCTGGGATCTGAACGTGGCGCTCTGGACCGATGGCGCCTGGCTGCGCCTGCCGCCCCGGACCGGGTGGCGGGCGTGGGTCGAGGACGAGGGCCTGCTGCTGGTCTACGATGGTGCGGGCTGGGTCGGGACCACACCAGCGGC
>JBNGDM010000438.1:0-1746 GCA_049975105.1 Rhodovulum sp.
GTCTCCAGGACCGCGTTCCGGGTTTGCGCCGATCCCGCGAACTATCCGATGTCGGCCGAGGACGAGGCCGGCTATGAAAACAAGCTGGCCGAAATGATCGCCGCCAAGCTGGAATTGCCGGTCGAATACACATGGTATCCGATGGCCACCGGCTTCGTGCGCAATACGCTGGGCGCGAACCGCTGCGACGTGGTGATGGGCTATGCCCAGGGCCATGAACTGGTGCTGAACACCAACCATTACTTCACCTCGGCCTATGTGCTGATCGTGCCCGCCGACGGCCCGCTTGCCGGGGTCCAAAAGCTGTCCGACCCGGCGCTTCAGGGCACCACCATGGGCATCGTCGCGGGCAGCCCGCCGGCCACGCATCTGGCGCGCAACGGGCTGATCGGCAAGGCGCGGCCCTACAACCTGATGGTCGACCGCCGTTACGAATCCCCCGCCCCCGACATGCTGGCCGCGCTCAAGGCCGGCGAGATCGACGGCGCGATCCTGTGGGGGCCGATCGGCGGGCCGCTGGTCAAGGACGGCTATCCCGAGTTCAAGGTGATCCCGCTGATCCGCGAGGACCTGCCGCCCCGCCTGTTCTTCCGCATCACCATGGGCGTGCGCCAGGGCGAAAAGGTCTGGCAGCGCAAGCTGAATTCGCTGATCCGCCGCAACCAGGCCGAAATCGACGCGATCCTGACCGAGGCCGGCGTGCCATTGTTGAACGACATGGGCACCGAGGTCCTGGTCCCCGGCCAATGATCCGCGCGGCGGCCCTTGCGATCCTGCTGGGGCTGCCGGCGGCCGGGCTGGCCCAGGTGCCCGAGCCCGACACCTACCGCACCGACCATTACCGCGAGCCGGTCCCAGACACGCTGGCCGGGGCCACGGTGGTGGGCGCGGAACAGGCGCATGCGCTGTGGCAGTCGGGCAAGGTGGTTTTCGTCGACGTGCTGCCCCGCGCGCCCAAACCCCCGAACCTGCCCGCGGGCACGATCTGGCGCGACAAGCCGCGCTTTTCCATTCCGGGCGCGATCTGGCTGCCCAACGTGGGCTATGGCGACATCGCCGAGGCCACCCACGCCTATTTCCGCGCGGGGCTGAACCGCGTCACCGGCGGCGACCCCGCGCACCCGGTGCTGTTCTTCTGCCTCGCCGATTGCTGGATGAGCTGGAACGCCGCCAAACGCGCGCTCGAATACGGTTACACCACCGTCTACTGGTTCCCCGAGGGCACCGATGGCTGGACCTTTCTCGACTACCCCGTCGAACGGCTGGAGCCCGAACCCGGCGAACCCGTCGCTCAGTAACCGGGGAAGGTCCGCTCGGCATGGGTCACCGTGCCGTCCGTGTCGGTCATGGTCACGCCGACCGACCGCGTGCTGCCCGGCGCCGACAGGCTGATCCGCGGGTTCTCGCTCAGCGAGATGCTTCCGGTCACCTCGGCATAGGGCGCGCCGTCCAGTTCGACCTCCAGCGTTTCGACATAGCGCATCGGGATGAACAGCAGGGTGATCTGGTCCTTCTGCAACCCCGACAGGCTGGGATGCTGGATATCCACGTCCACCCGCGCCTCGCGATGGGCCAGCGCGCCCAGCCGCGCCGCCGCCCCGCCGCCCCCGGCCAGCGGCGCCATCTCGATGGTCATCTGGCCCAGCGTGGCCAGCGCCGCCTCGGCGTCGGTGCCCGGCGGCGCCGCGCACGCGCCCTGGCCGCTGGTCTTGACGAAGGTCTCGGCCACCCAGGCCTGCCCGTCCG
>JBNGDM010000439.1:0-1741 GCA_049975105.1 Rhodovulum sp.
GCCGCCATCGCATACACCCTGATCGAAACGGCCAAGCTGAATGGTGTGGACCCGCAAGGATGGCTCGCCGGTACGCTGGCCTGCATCCCCGACTACAAAATCACCCGCGTGGATGATCTCCTGCCATGGAACGGGAAATACGCAGTCTGACCGGACGCTTACTTCGGCAGTCGGGCTTCGCAGCTTGTTGGCGGTGCAGACAAAGAGTACGCGCATGGCCGACCCTATAGCCCATGCGCAGGGGGAACGGAATCCCCGCTCAGACGATCTTTACAAGCTCAATCCCGTAGTCGGGATGCAGCGGATCGGAATGGGTGAGGTTTTCCGTGCGTCCGATTCCGCCTGTGTAGTTGAGTTCGCCGCGCAGGGTGAGCGGGTCATCGCCCGCCCTGAACAGGCGATAGGGTCAGGACTCATAGCCAGTAAATTACGAGTGCTGCGAGAGCGATGGCTGAGAGGAAGACCTTTGGGCATCGGTCATAGCGTGTGGCGACGCGCCGCCAATCCTTGAGCCTGCCGAACATGATCTCGATCCGGTTGCGCCGTTTGTAGCGACGCTTGTCGTACTTCACCGGTTTCTTCCGCTGTTTCCTGCCGGGGATGCAGGCGCGTATCCCTTTGTCTTTCAACGCTCCTCTGAACCAATCGGCATCATAGCCGCGGTCCCCGAGCAGCCAGTCGACTTTGGGCAAGCTGCTGAGCAAAGCCCGTGCGCCTACATAATCGCTGACTTGTCCCGCAGTGACGAAGAGGTCGAGCGGTCGGCCCTGGCTGTCGCAGATGGCGTGTAGCTTGGTGTTCATGCCGCCCTTGGTCCGGCCGATCAGGCGTCCACGCCCCCTTTTTTCGCGCCCATGCTGGTCGCTGTTCGGTGGGCCTTCAGGTAGGTGGCGTCGATCATCACGGTCGTCTTCTCGCCGTGCGCGGCAGCCAGACCGGCCATCATCCGGGCGAAGATGCCCTTATCACTCCACCGCTTCCAGCGATTGTAGAGCGTCTTGTGCGGACCATAGGCTGCAGGCGCATCGCGCCATCGTAACCCATTGCGATTGATGAAGATAATCCCACTCAACACACGCCGATCATCGACGCGGGGCTTGCCGTGGGATTTCGGGAAGAAGGGCTCAAGGCGCGCCATCTGCGCGTCGCTCAACCAGAAGAGATCAGACATGTTCACCGCTCGTTTTTCGAACCGTGAATCACGCCGACAGTCGGAAATCAATGGGTCCTGACCCTAGGAAGATCGCTCATCACCATCAATATGTCCCCGGGGGTAGCAGGAGTAAGGTTCTGTGAGCATCGCTTGATCGCAGCCCCGTCTGTGGAGATAAACCTGGCGTTTACACAGATAAACTCCCCATCAGGCTCGATAAACGGTTCGTGAGCTTTGCCTGACTGGAACTCACAAAAACTGTTTAGGCGCTTTACCTCCCAATGCGCCGGAATCTCGCCCAGCCAGTCGATATCGCTGTCCTTCATCTGCGCGTCTGGGTTCAGGCCCTTGGTGACAGCACGGGTGATGAGGGCTTGGCGTTTCTCGGCCAGCCGATCCAGAAGCGCGCGCTTCTTTTCGATCAGCCCGTCGATGCGCGCGGTCTTCTCGTCCAGGAAGCGGGCGATGCGACGTTGGGTTTCGAGGGGCGGAACCGGACAAGAGATGCTTCCGATCATCTCCAGATTTAACCCGTCTCTACCATCCTGACTGGAGAGGTTGCGGAGTGTGAGATACTGGCTTGTGAGC
>JBNGDM010000440.1:0-1711 GCA_049975105.1 Rhodovulum sp.
GGGAGGAGCGGGACAATGGGAACGGCTTGCGCGATGACTTCCGCCTGCGCGGGGGATCGGCGATGAAACTGACCTCCGCCGCCGTCCCGGGCTCCGAGGCGTTCCGGAAGAACCGTGCCGCCCATCTCGACGCGCTGCGCGTGGTTCACGAGGCCGCCGCGCTGGCCGCGGCCGGCGGCGGCGCCAAGGCGCGCGACCGCCACCTCGCGCGCGGCAAGATGCTGCCCCGCGAGCGGGTGGCGAACCTGCTCGACCCCGGCGCGCCTTTCCTCGAAATCGGCGCGACCGCCGCCCATGGCCTTTACGACGGCGCGGCCCCCTGCGCGGGCGTGATCGCGGGCATCGGCCGGGTGCATGGTCAAGAGGTCATGGTGGTCTGCAACGACGCCACCGTAAAGGGCGGCACCTACTACCCGATGACGGTCAAGAAACACCTGCGCGCCCAGGAAATCGCCGAGGAATGCGCGCTGCCCTGCATCTACCTGGTGGATTCGGGCGGCGCCAACCTGCCGAACCAGGACGAGGTCTTCCCCGACCGCGACCATTTCGGCCGCATCTTCTACAACCAGGCCCGGATGTCGGCCAAGGGCATCCCCCAGATCGCCGTGGTGATGGGCTCCTGCACCGCGGGCGGCGCCTATGTCCCCGCCATGTCCGACGTGACCATCATCGTGCGCGAACAGGGGACCATCTTCCTTGCGGGTCCGCCGCTGGTGAAGGCCGCCACCGGCGAGGTGGTGACAGCCGAAGACCTCGGCGGCGGCGACGTCCACACCCGCCTGTCCGGCGTGGCCGACTACCTGGCCGAGGACGACGCGCATGCGCTCGCGCTCGCCCGCCGCGCGGTCAGCCACCTCAACCGCGAGAAACCGCAAACCGTCCGCTGGGAAACCCCCGAAGACCCCGCCTACGACCCCGAGGACCTCTTGGGCGTGGTCCCGGCCGACCTGCGCACCCCCTACGACATCCGCGAGGTCATCGCGCGCCTCGTCGACGGCTCCCGCTTCGACGAGTTCAAGCCGCGCTTCGGCGAAACCCTCGTCACCGGGTTCGCCCATGTCATGGGTTGCCCCGTGGGGATCGTCGCCAATAACGGCGTGTTGTTCTCCGAATCCGCCCAGAAGGGCGCGCATTTCGTGGAACTCTGCTCGCAACGCGGCACGCCGCTGGTGTTCCTGCAAAACATCACCGGCTTCATGGTCGGCCGCAAATACGAAAACGAAGGCATCGCGCGCCACGGCGCCAAGATGGTCACCGCCGTCGCCACCACCAGCGTTCCCAAGATCACCATGATCGTCGGCGGGTCTTTCGGCGCCGGCAATTACGGCATGGCCGGGCGCGCCTACCAGCCGCGCTTCTTGTGGTCCTGGCCAAATTCGCGCATCAGCGTCATGGGCGGCGAACAGGCGGCGGGCGTGCTGGCCACCGTGAAACGCGACGCCATCGAACGGTCGGGCGGCACCTGGTCCCCCGAGGAGGAGGCCGAATTCAAACGCCCCACCATCGAGATGTTCGAGGCCCAAAGCCACCCGCTCTACGCCTCCGCCCGGCTCTGGGACGATGGCATCATCGACCCCCGCAAATCGCGCGAAACCCTCGCCCTGTCGCTCTCCGCCGCCCTCAACGCCCCCATCGAGGAAACCCACTTCGGCGTGTTCAGGATGTAAGAGACATGCCCTTCTTCTTGGTCCAAATACCCCGGGGGTGCGGG
>JBNGDM010000441.1:0-1704 GCA_049975105.1 Rhodovulum sp.
CCCACGTGCAGCGCCATCATGGTGCCCTGGGAAAACCCCAGGAGAATCGTCTGGCGGGGGCCGACCCCCTCGTCCTCGGCGACGCGGTCGAGCCAGGCGTTCAGGTCGTCGACGGCGCGCATCATGCCCGCCTCGCTCTGTTCCTCGGAGGAACCGTCGATCCACGGGATCGGGAACCACTGGTAGCCGAAGGGCACCCCGGCGCAGGCCTCGGGTGCGTCGGGGGACAGGAAGGCGGTGCCCGGCATGTGCGGGGCGAGCGGTTCGGCCAGCCCCAGCAGGTCCGCCCCGTTCGCGCCGTAGCCGTGCAGGAAAATCACCAGCCGCTCGGCCTCGCCCTTGGCCGCGCCCGCGCGGCCCGCCTCCAGAACGCGTGTCACCTGATACCCTCCCGGTCTTTCGCCACACGGTAGTAGGCCCAAAGCGCGCGCGCGGCAACCGCCCGCCAGGGCGACCAGGGTTCGGCCATCGCGCGCAGGGCGCGTTCTTTCGGCCGTTCGGGCAAGTTGAACAGGAGCCGCGCCGATTCCTGGAGCGCGAGGTCGGCGGGGGCGAAGACATCGGCGCGGCCAAGCGAGAACATCGCGTAGATCTCGGCGGTCCAGCGGCCGATTCCGGGCACCTCGATCAGGCGGGCCACGACCTGCTCGGTCGGCGCCTCGCGCAGCGCAGCATAGTCGATGCCGGCCGCGGCCAGCGCGCGGGCATAGCGGGTCTTCTGGCGCGACAGCCCGCAGGCGCGCAACGCGTCCTCGGTCGCGGCGGCGATCGCGTCGGGTTCGGTCAGCCCAGCCGCCTGCAAACGGCCCCAGATCGCATCGGCCGCGGCGACCGAGACCTGCTGGCTGACGATGGCCGAGAGCAGCGCATCGAACCCGTCCGGCCGGCGCCGGAGCGGCAGCGGGCCGCAGCGGTCCAGCGCCTGTTCGAAGCGCGGCTCGACGCGGACGAGATGCGCCGCGCCCTCGGCCAGGCAATCGTGGCTTTGGATGATCCGTTCGGACATGGGGGCGAGCATAGGCCAGGAGCGCGATGCCGCAACAGGCCCGGCCGGATGCGGCGAGGTTTCGCCCCGGCAATGTCAGCGGCGACCGGCCGGGGGCGCTGCCCCCGGACCCTCGGGGTATTTGCGCCTAGAAGAAACAGAGGCGCGCGCGGGGAAGCGGTTGATGCCCGCCCCCTTTCCAGCCCGCGCGCCGCGCGCTAGGGAATGCACATGACCGACGCCGCCCAGCCCCTGCCCGACGCCCGCGCCCGGAAGAACGTCACCGTTCTCGTGGCGGCGCAGGCGCTCTTGGGGGCGCAGATGCCGATGATCTTCACCATCGGCGGGCTGGCGGGCCAAAGCCTGGCGCCGAACCCGTGCTGGGCGACGCTGCCGCTGTCGCTGATCGTGCTGGGCTCGATGCTGACCGCGGCGCCGCTGGCCGCGCTGATGCAGCGGTTCGGCCGCCGCGCGGGGTTCATCCTGGGCACGCTGGGCGGCGCGGCGGGCGGCGCGGTGGGGGCGCTGGGTCTGGTGGAGGGGTCGTTTCCGCTGTTCCTGGCGGGCAGCTTCCTGACCGGCATCTACCTGTCCGCGCAGGGGTTCTATCGCTTTGCCGCCGCCGACACGGCCACGGGCGATTTCCAGCCCAAGGCGATTTCCTATGTGCTGGCCGGGGGGCTCGCGGCCGCGATCATCGGGCCGCAACTGGTCAAGGT
>JBNGDM010000442.1:0-1701 GCA_049975105.1 Rhodovulum sp.
GTCGAGCGAGTATTTCACGTCCTCGGCCGTCATCTCGCGGCCGTTGTGGAACTTGACCCCCTCGCGCAGCTTGAAGGTGTAGACCGTGCCGTCCTCGGAAATCGTGTAATCCTCGGCGAGATCCTTCTTCAGGACGGTCGTGCCCGGCTCGTAATCCATCAGCCCGTCGAAGAGCGACTTGATCATCGACCAGTTCTGCCAGTCATAGCCGATGGCCGGGTCCAGCGTGGACACGTCGTCCTTGTAGGTGACGATCATCGACCCGCCCTGCTTGGCCTCGGTGAAGTCCTGGGCCAGCGCCGGGCCGACTGCCGTGCCCAGCGCGAGCACGCTTGTCAGAAATGTCTTTCGCATTGGTCTTTCCCTCTCCTGTTGTCGGTCATTTGAGCTTGATCCGCGGGTCCACCAGCGGCGCGATGAGGTCCGCCAGCAGGTTCCCGAGGACGATGAAGCAGGCCGAGACCAGCGTGACCCCCATGATGATGGGGATGTCCACGCGCTGGATCGCCTGCCAGGCCAGCTGGCCGATGCCGGGCCAGCCGAACACGCTTTCGACCACCACGATGCCGGACATGAAAAGGCCGATGTCGATGCCGATCATGGCGATGATCGGCAGGATCGCGTTGGGCGCGACGTGGCGGAAGATGATGCGCAGCTTGCCCAGACCCTTGGCCCGCGCGGTGCGCACGTAATCCTGCGCCAGCACGTCGATCATGGAACTGCGCATCATGCGCGAATACCAGCCCGTGCCGAGCAACCCGATGGTGATGGCGGGCAGCACCAGATGGGCGAAGGTGCCGTAGCCGCCGATGGGGAACCAGCCCAGTTGCACCGCGAAAACGTAGAGCAAAAGGATGCCCACCACGAATTGCGGGGCCGAGATGGTGACGAAGGAGAACACCATGAGCGACTGGTCGACGGCCGAGTTCCGCTTGAGCGCGGCGATGGCGCCGATGGTCAGCCCGAGGATCAGTTCCACCACGATGGCGGCAAGCATCAGCAGCAGTGTCGCGGGCATCCGCGCGGCGATCAGTTCCGACACCTCGGTGCGTTGCAGGTAGGACCGGCCCAGATCACCCTGAAGCAAGTTGCCGAGGTAACGGGCATACTGGATGTGGAACGGCTGATCGAGGCCCAACTGGGCGCGGATATTGGCCACCGTTTCGGCGGTGGCCGAGCGCCCGGCGATCTGGCGCGCGGGGTCGGCGGGCACGAGGTAGAGAAGCGCGAAGGTCACCAGGCTGATCCCCAGCAGAATCAGCAGCGACTCGCCCAGGCGCCGGACAACATAGGCTCCCATCAGTGCCGCCCCTTCAGCCGCGGGTCGAGCGTGTCGCGCAGCGCGTCGCCCAGAAGATTGAACGCCAGCGCCAGCAGCACGATGGCGAGGCCGGGAAAGAACACCAGCCAGGGCGCGTTGGCGAAATAGGTCTGGTTCTCGAAGATGATGTTGCCCCAGGAGGGGGTGGGGGGCTGCACGCCGACGCCGAGATAGCTGAGCGTGGCCTCCAATAGCACGGTGGTGGATATCCCCAGCGTGCCGAAGACGATGATCGAGTAGACCAGATGCGGCAGGATGTGGCGCCCGAGGATGCGGAAGGTCGACGCCCCCATCGCGCGCTGCACCTCGATGAATTCGCGCTGGGCGAGGCTGCGGGTTTCGGTATAGATCACGCGCGCCATCTGGACCCAGTTCACCAT
>JBNGDM010000443.1:0-1697 GCA_049975105.1 Rhodovulum sp.
GCGCTGGTCAGCCTGACGGGCGGCATCGCGCTGGCCAATGCCGGGCTGGGGGCGGTGCACGGGCTGGCGGGCGTGATCGGCGGGCGCCACGGCGCGCCGCATGGCGCGATCTGCGGCCGCCTTCTGGTGCCGGTCCTGCGCGAGAACCGCGCCGCGCTGGCCGCCGAGGGGCGCCCCGTTGACCGTTTCGACGAGGTCGCGGCCTGGATCGCGGCGGCGCTGGGCTGCGCCCCGGGCGCAGCACTCGACCGTTTCGCCGCCTGGATCGACACCGCGGGCCTGCCCCGCCTGGCCGATATGTCCCAGGGCACGCCCGATCCCGCGGCACTCGCGCGCGAGGCCGGCCAGTCGTCGTCGATGAAAGCCAACCCCGTGACGCTCGCGCCCGAAGCGCTGGCCCGGATCGTCGCCGCGGGCTGACCCCGGTCCGAAGCGAACCTTGCGCGGGACCGCTCGCGGCGACGGTTTTTCCCCTTGTTTTCACCTGCCCGCCCAAATACACACGTCGGCGGAGACGTGGCCGAGTGGTCGAAGGCGCTCCCCTGCTAAGGGAGTAGGCGGGAAACCGTCTCGAGGGTTCGAATCCCTTCGTCTCCGCCATTTCACGGCTAACCTGCTGATATAAAACGATACTGGTTTTCGGGAAGGCCGAAATCCGCGCCCTGGTACAGTCAACTGGTACAGTGAGGGCAAGGATGGCCACGATACCAAGGCTGGTTACACGCGGGCGAACCTTCTATTTTCGCGCCTCGGTTCCTCAGGATTTGTGGGATGCTGCGGGCCGAAAAGAGGTTAAGATTTCGTTAAGAACTGCTGAGCGATCATTGGCTCTCATGCGATGCCGCGCGATCAGCAATCATGTTGATCTCGTGGTGACGGAGGCGCGGAGGATGGCTCAGGGTCAGGACACAGCAATAGATCAGGCGATCCGCGACTATTTCCGCGAGGCGCTGGATTGGGGGCAGGAGTTTGCCGACATTTTCGCGCCCGAAGCTGAGGTGGATGTCGAGGATTGCATCGCCACCCTTGAGACGCGGCTCGCCCTCCTTCGTCGGCGTCTTGCGGTCAAGGACTTCCCCAGCGACGTGCAGAGCGACGCAACCACTCTTGTGGGGGCAATCCCTACAGATACCCTAACAAGCCGCTTTCAGGCGCTCCAGCGCGCCCAGACGGGCCTGCTCAGAGCCAAGATCGAGGCGGACCGTCTTCTGTTGGCTAAGCTGCACGGTGATTACGCTCAGACCCAGATTGCTGATCCGCTGTTTGAAGGCGTTGAGCCTTCGTCAGATGGCACGGTCCCGGCGACGGTGCAGGAAATGCCGACAGTCCAAGCTCCTTCAATTCCTGTCGCCCCGCCCTTGCGCGAGCTGGCCAAGAAATACGAAGAGGTGCTTGCTACGCAAAACATCAAGGAGAAGACGCTGGGCGATCTGCGCCTGTCCTTCGATCTCGCCCGTGCCGTGATCGACTTCGACAAGCCCGCATCTCTGCTCGATACGAATGACATGAAATCGCTGCGCGATCTGATCGGCCAGATACCCGCCCACTATCAAAAGAAGCCGGAAACCCGCGACCTCGACCCGGTTGCGGCGATGGAAGCAGGCAAGCTGCTGCCCAAGATGGGCTATGAGACCCAGAAAAAGCGGTTCGATTTTTTTAAGGGCGCCTCTAAAAATTGCTCCCGCGCGCCACCGGCG
>JBNGDM010000444.1:0-1682 GCA_049975105.1 Rhodovulum sp.
GGATGAGAACGCGGGGGTGGGGTCTCGTAGGGAGGGCGTAGCCCGACTGGAGAGGCCCCACCCCCGCGTTGCGCCCCAAATGGGCGGGTCTGACGGTCGTGATCGGTTCGGATAGCAAACGGTTTTCTGTGCAAGGAGATCGTTCATGCCGGGCCGTCATGTCACCGACCAACAGATGAGGCTCTTCATGACGCTCAGACAGACCCATTCCACTCCCGTGGCCGCAGCGAAGGCCGGTATCAGCCAGGCAACGGGGTATCGGCTGCAAGCCGACCCAACTCTACCATCGCAAAAGAAGACCCCGCGCAGCCGGCGCCGCCCGGATCCGCTGGCTGATATTTTCGATGCGGAGGTCGTGCCGCTGCTGCGGTCCTCACCGGGGATCCGGCCTGTGGCGGTTTACGAGGAACTTCTGCGTCGGCACCCCGAGCTGGGCACGGGCATCCGACGCACTCTGGAGCGCCGGATACGCGCCTGGAACGCGGAGCATGGCCCCGAACAGGACGTCATTTTCCGGCAGGTCCACACGCCTGGCAAGACGGGCCTGTCGGATTTCACCGCCATGGGCAAACTGGGCGTGACCGTGGCTGGTGAGCCGTTGGATCATCGACTGTATCACTTCCGGCTTGCCTATAGCGGGTTCCAACACGCCCATGTCGTGCTGGGGGGCGAAAGCTATGTGGCGCTGGCTGAAGGATTGCAGAATGCCCTCTGGACGCTTGGCGGCGTGCCGCACGACCATCGCACCGATAGCCTGTCGTTCGTCGGGGAAACGCGCCACTGGCGCCTTTCCTGACCCGCCTCACCCTTCAAGACCCTGGACCAATCCGCCCAGACCGACCTCACAGACCGCTTCGATGCCCTATGCCGCCATTACGGCATGATGCCAACGCGCAACAACAAGGGCGTCGCACACGAGAATGGCTCCATTGAGAGCCCCAATGGCCACCTGAAGCGCGCCATCGAGGATGCGCTGGTCATGCGCGGGTCGCGCGACTTCGAGGATCTGGCAGCCTACCGCCGCTTCGTCGACGAGATCGTTGGCCGGATCAATGCCCGCAATGGCAAGCGCATCGACGTGGAACGCGCCAGTCTCAGGCCTTTGCCGGCCCGGCGGACGACGGATGACGAGGAAGTCACGCTGCGCGTCACGTCCTCCGGCGGCTTCACCTTGCGCAAGGTGTTCTACACCGTGCCGTCCCGGCTGATCGGGCATCATCTGCGAATCCGGCTCTACGATGATCGGCTGGAGCTGTTTCTCGGAGGCACCTCCCTGCTGACGCTGCCACGCGGACGGGCATCGAGCAGCGGAAGCCACGGTCACGTGGTCAATTACCACCATGTCATCCATTCCCTGCGCAAAAAGCCGTTTCGCCGCAGGCGAACCTCTGGCAGGAATTCGGCGCACCTCTGGTGCGACGGCGCTGATGGGGCTGGTCTACCGGGACCAGCTGTTTCCGCGGCGGGCGTTCGGCGACATGTTCGCGGTTCTGCTGGAACAGACCGGCGAGAAGACGGCGTGTCGCATGACCGTCGATCTTCTGGCGCTGGCCGTCGAACCGGAGGTTCGCCTCCGGCGAAACGACCGGGGGTGCGAGGCCGAATTGGCCGCGCAGATCGAGGAGGATCTTCGTCAGAACCGTCCGCCCGACATGGCGGCCTTGCGCGCGCTCTTCAGCCCG
>JBNGDM010000445.1:0-1682 GCA_049975105.1 Rhodovulum sp.
GTCGAGAACATGCCCAAGATGGAAGGCCGCCAGATGGTGATGATGATCGGGCCGCTGAAATAGCAAGCGCGCCTTTCGCGACGTGTCGAGGCCGTCCCTTGGGGCGGCCTTTTCATTTGGAATTTAGGCAGTTTGCAGGGGCGGCGGCGCGGTCGATAACCACTTGGCAACGCCCCGCGCGCTATCCGATGGCGGATACCGCCCATCCCTTCGCGTTGACCTTGAACGGAAAGACCTCATGCAGCAGCGTTCCCCCGCCCGGCTTTGGGCCTATGGCCTGGACAAAGAAACCCGTGGCGCCCTCCGCGAGGTCGGAGAAATCGTGATTCCAAGGCTCGACGAGGTGCTCGGCGATTTCTACACCGATGTCGACGCTACACCCGATTGGTCGCAGTTCTTTCACAATCCCAAGCTGCAGGCCCATGCCAAGTCCAAGCAGAAAATCCACTGGGAGCGGATGTTTTCCTGCGATTACACGCAGGAATATTTCGCCGAAGCGGACAAGATCGGGCGGGTGCATTATCGCATCGGGCTTCCGTTGCGGCACTATGTGGGCTCCTATGCGCGTGTCGCGGCGACCCTGCAACGGATCATCGCCTGCGAACAGAACAGCCGCCTGCAAGCCTTGCTGCGGCGCCGGACCTGTACGCATTCCGACGCGCTGACGCGCGCACTGATGCTGGATATCGAACTTGCTCTCACGGGTTTTCACGACGCCCAGAGCGAGGATTTCGCCCAACGCATGGAACGGCTGGGCGAAAGCTTTGAGACCGAGGTCAGCCGCGTGGTGGACGTTCTGAACGGGTCGATGGGCCAGCTTTCGGGGGCGGCGAACGGACTGGACGATGAAATCCTTGGGGCGCGCCAGGGCGCGGGGTCGGTGTCGGCCAATGCCGTTCAGATCGCCACCAGCACCCAGTCGGTCGCCGCCGCGATCGAAGAACTGTCCGCGTCGATCGCGTCGATCACCCAAGATGTCAACGAGGCCGCCGCGGCCTCGGTCAGCGCCGCCAGCGCGGCCGAGGCCACCGCCAGCCAGGTCGGTGCATTGCAGACCGCGGTCGAGGAAATCGGCGAGGTGGTCAGCCTGATCTCGGCCATCGCGCGCCAGACCAACCTGCTGGCCGTGAACGCCACCGTCGAGGCCGCGCGCGCGGGCGATGCCGGCAAGGGATTCGCGGTCGTCGCCTTCGAGGTCAAGGCGCTTGCCGAACGGATCAGCGATGCCACCGCCTCGATCACCGACCGGATCGAGCGCATCCAGACCGAAAGCGGGTCGATGGCCGGCCGCATGAGCGGGATCGGCGAAAGCGTCCTGCGGATGAAGACCTTTACCGAAAGCATCCGTATCGCGGTCGACGAACAGAAAGAGGCCGCGCGCCACATCACCCACCACGCGGAATCGACCGCGGCCAGTAGCAACGAGATGGCCGACATGATCCATGACGTGTCCAACCGGGTGGAACGGTCCGGCACGACCTCGGGCACGTTGAAGGACGCGGTGGCCACCGTCTCGGGCGAAACCGTGACCCTGTCCGACCGGGTGCGCGCCTTTCTCGGGGCGCTCAAGGCGGCGTGACCGGCGCCACGAAAAAGGGCGCCCCCACCAGCGGCGAGGGCGCCCCGTTCCGCTTCGCGCCGCAGCCTAGCCCGCGGCGGTGACCGCGCGGCCGGTCAGAACC
>JBNGDM010000446.1:0-1669 GCA_049975105.1 Rhodovulum sp.
GCTAATGGCTTCGGCTGCGATGTGATCTCCATCTCATGATGGGGAGTGCGTTTCGCAATGTGCGCTACAAATTCGTTTCTCAAATCTCTGGGCGTCGAGATTTACGCGTCGGGACATCGCCGGTGGCCGGATGAGGCCAAGGCCTTGGCCGTCGCGATGACCTTGGAGGCTGGTGCGACGGTGAATGCCGTGGCGGAGCGGTTTGGCATTCTGCCCAATCAACTCTCGGCATGGCGACGTGAAGCCAAACAGGGCAAGCTCGTGCTGCCTGCGGCAGAAGTCGAGGACCCTGTCTTTGCGCCTCTCGTTGTCTGCGAGGTCGCCGAGGGGGAAGCGGGCCCGGAGGTCGCATCGCAGGCTGCCCCGATCAGGATCACTCGAGGCGCTGTCGTGATCGAACTCGCCCATGATGCATCTGCGGCCCGGATTGCCGAGATTGCCCACGCGCTGGAGGTGCATCCATGCTGATGCCCTCGCAGGGCGTGCGGATCCTGGTGGCGACGAAGCCGGTCGACTTCCGGAAGGGGCATGACGGTCTCGCGGCGCTGGTCCAGTCGACGCTTGCCGAGGATCCGTTCACGGGCACGGTCTTCGTGTTCCGGTCGAAGCGCGCCGACCGGTTGAAGATCCTGTTCTGGGACGGCAGCGGACTCGTGATGGCCTACAAACGGCTGGAAGAAAACACCTTCACT
Source organism: Rhodovulum sp. (assembly GCA_049975105.1). Taxonomy (GTDB): domain Bacteria; phylum Pseudomonadota; class Alphaproteobacteria; order Rhodobacterales; family Rhodobacteraceae; genus Rhodovulum. Next base: position 693 of record JBNGDM010000446.1, read on the forward strand.
TGGCCCGCGATCCGCGACGGGGCAATGACCTTGAACCGGACGCAGTTCGAGGCCCTGTTTGCCGGTTTGGATTGGCGCCGGGTTCGATCTCTGGAGGTGCGCCGACCGGCTGTGGCAGAGTGACTCGGCCTATTGAATAACCGGGCATCGGCGCCCCGGGCCCGGTATAATCCAGCCATGCCCGACGCCCCGCCCATCGACCTGTCCGCGATCCCCGAGAGCCAGCGCGCCGCCGTTCTGGCGGTTCTGCAGGAAAACGGCGCCCTGAAGGAAGCCAACCGGCGGCTCGAGCATCTCGTGGCCGAGTTGAACCATGTCGTGCATGGCAAACGGTCCGAGAAGCTGAGTGATGACGACCGGCAGCTTGCCTTCGAAGACCTGGAAACCGCCGTCGCCGAGGTCGAGACCCGCAGGGAGCAGGCCGCCCCCTCTACCCAGCCCCCGCGCGCGACACGGCAGCGCAATCTCGGCCATCTGCCCGCGGACCTGCCGCGCATCGAGCGTGTCATCGAACCAGCGAGCCTTGAGTGTCCTTGCGGCTGCGGCCGCATGCACCAGATCGGCGAGGATCGGACCGAACGTCTGGACATCGTGCCTGCGCAGCTTCGTGTGCTGGTCGACATCCGGCCGAAGTATGCCTGCCGCATTTGCTCGGACGGGGTCACCCAGGCGCCGGCCGCGCCCCGGCTGATCGAGGGCGGTCTGCCGACCGAGGGCGCCATCGCTCATGTGTTGGTCTCGAAGTTCGCGGACCACCTGCCGTTCTACCGCCAAGGCCAGATCCTGGCGCGCTCCGGCATCCAAGTCGACCGCAGCACCCTGGCGGACTGGGCAGGCACCGCCGCCTTCCACCTCGGCCCCGTGGTCGACCGGCTGGCGGAGCGCATCAAGTCCTCCGGAAAGCTGTTCATGGATGAGACCACGGCTCCGGTCCTCGACCCCGGACGCGGCCGAACCAAGACCGGCTACCTCTGGGC
>JBNGDM010000447.1:0-1644 GCA_049975105.1 Rhodovulum sp.
TTCATCAGCACGACGCGCTCGTAGGGGCTGGCCGTCGAGAGCGCGTCCATCACGGCGCGCAGATAGGGCGTGCGGTCGGTGCGCCAGCGCCCCGGCTCGGCCGAGGTTGGCGGCAGGATGCGGTGCCGGTCGGCCCAGTCCGAAACGGGGATCGGCGGTTCGGGCCGGATGCCGCGCCGCCAGGCGAGATCAATGTCAGGCACCATCGCCGAAGCTCCCGAGCGGCAGGTCGGCCAGGTGTTCGAGATGCTCGCGCATCATCCGATCGAGCGCAGCGAAGGTGGCGCGCGGATCGGCGCCAAGCTCGGCGGCCAGCAGGGGCGCCGTGCGCTGGACCCACGCCAGATGCGCATCGCGTTCGGCACGGGCGCGCGCAAACACCGTGCGCCGCGCCTCGTCGGCGTCGACCAGCTTGCCCTGTTCGCGCTCGAAGGCCAGCCGGGCGCGCTGGACCTTGACGATCTCGTGCAGCCGCTTGGCCTCGGCCAGCGTGGCGGTGCGGGCGGTGGCGGTCGGAGCGCCGCCCTTGTAGCGCCGAGCCGGGTCGAGATTGGTCTCGATCCAGGCCAGCCCCTCGGCCACGTCGATCCGGCCATCGCTACGCACCGGCAGCCCCTCGGCCACCAGTTGCGAGATGCGCCCCTTGGTCAGCCCGACCCGGGCGGCGAAGGCGGTCTTGGTCTCGTGGCTGTCGAGTTTAGTCATTTCCGCCCCCTGACGCTGGCGGGACAATGCGCTGCGGGTCCCCACATACGGATCGGCGCAGGAGGAACCGCCGCTTTCCCGATCCTTCCGCCTTGACGCCGCCTCGGGCGGGCGGGCTCGGCCCCTCGAGTGACGCACGGGTGACGCAGGAGTGACGGGGTTTCCGGCGCAAGTCCCTGAAAGTGTTGAGATGACGCACCTCCCCCAGCATCCTTTTGAATAGGGGGGAACGGGATGATGATTGGGGAGAGGGATTTCCCCCTTATCAAAATGTTTGAGCCAAAGTGCGTCATCTCAACACTCTCAATGGGTTAGGGGCCAAATCGCCCGTTTGGTGCGTCACCATTGCGTCACCGTCAGGCCGACGAAGAACCGCCCGGAGCTGGTGCGCTTGTGCTGGATCCCGGCCACACGGGCCTGCACGCGCTGCACGAAGCCGTTGATGGCGGGCAGCTTCTCGGGCTTGTAGCCCTCGGCCAGCGCCCAGTTCTGGAAGCGGAGGTGGGCGTCGCGCGTGGCGATGGTCGGCCCGCCGTTCACGATGGGCACGACCTTCACGCAGGCATCCACCCATGCGGCGACGGGATCCTCGCTCAGCACCCATTCGAGGAGTTCCTCGTGGCAGCTCTGCGGGATCGCGTAGTTGCGCTGGCGGATCAGGCGCGACGCGCCCTCCACCGCCCATGCCAGCAGCAGGTCCGGTTCCTCGGCCGCGATGCGCTTGCCGATGTCCTCAACGCGCTCCTCCAGCGGGATCGTCCGCGTGAAGGTGATCAGCAGCAGGCGACGCTGCACGCCCCGGTCCACGCCGCCCTTGAAGCTCGGCAGCTGGTTCGCGGCGAAGAGGTTCTGCGCCACGGATCGGAACTCGACCCGGCTCTTGTAGACGTCGCGCCCCTCGATGGGATCGCCGGTGACGACCGCCTTGAAGGTGTCGGA
>JBNGDM010000448.1:0-1630 GCA_049975105.1 Rhodovulum sp.
CATGGACATCAAGCCCGGCTCGATGGGCAAGCCGCTGCCGGGGCAGGTGGCGGGGATCGTCGCGCGCGACGGCGATGGCATCCGCGACTGCAAGGAAGGTGAGATCGGCGAACTTGCCCTGCGCCCCGGCTGGCCCTCGATGATGCGCGCCTATCTGCACGAGGAGGCCCGCTACCGAAAAGCCTTCTTCGGCGGCTGGTACCTGACCGGCGACCTCGCGATGCGGGACGCGGACGGCTATTTCTGGTTCGTGGGCCGCGCCGACGACCTGATCAAGACCTCGGGCCACCTGATCGGCCCGTTCGAGGTCGAAAGCGCACTGATCGCGCACGAGGCGGTGGCCGAGGCCGGCGTGATCGGCCTGCCCGACGAGACCGCCGGAGAGGTCGTGCGCGCCTATGTCTGCCTCAATCCCGGCTTCGAACCCTCTGACGCGCTTGAGAAATCCATCCGTGGTCTTGCGCGGAAAAAGTTGGGGCCGACGGTTGCCCCCCGCGAGGTCGTGTTCCGCAAGACCCTGCCCAAGACGCGCTCGGGCAAGATCATGCGTCGCCTGTTGAAGGCGCGCGAGCTGGGCCTGCCCGAGGGGGACATTTCCACGCTGGAGAGCGACGAGTCATGACCGGCAACAAACCCCATCTCACCCGCGCGCATGTCCACGACCTGCTTCGCCACATGATCCGCATCCGCCAGTTCGAGGACCGCTGCGCCGAGGCCTACACGCAAGAGAAGATCCGCGGCTTCCTGCATCTCTACGACGGCGAAGAGGCGATCGCGGCGGGCGTGATCCCGGTGCTGGCGCCGGGCGACCGCATCGTCGCCACCTATCGCGAACATGGCCACGCGCTGGTCCGGGGCGTGCCGATGAACGCGGTGATGGCCGAGATGTTCGGCAAGGCCACGGGTGCGTCGGGCGGGCGGGGCGGCTCGATGCACATCTTTGACGCCAGCCACAATTTCTATGGTGGCAACGCCATCGTCGGTGGCGGGTTGCCGCTTGCGGTGGGTCTGGGGCTGGCCGACCGGATGCAGGGCGCCCCCCATGTCACCGCCTGCTTCTTCGGCGAGGGCGCAGTCGCCGAGGGCGAATTCCACGAAGCGATGAACCTCGCCCAGCTCTGGGGCCTGCCGGTGCTCTTCGTCTGCGAGAACAACGGGTATGCCATGGGTTCGGCGCTCGCCCGGACCGAGGCGCAGACCGAGCTGACCCGCAAGGCCGAGAGCTACGGGATGGAGGCCCACCAGGTCGACGGCATGGACGTGGTCGCCGTCGAGGCCGCGACGCGTCTGGCCCTGGCGCGCATCCGCGAGTGCGGGAAGCCGGTATTCCTCGAAGCCAAGACCTATCGTTTTCGGGCGCATTCGATGTTCGACGCTCAGCTCTACCGCGAGAAGGACGAGGTCGAGGAATGGCGCCAGAAGGGTCCCATCGTCAAATTCCGGACCTGGCTGTTGCAGAACGGCCTGATCCACGAGGCGGACGTGACGGGCATCGAGCAGCAGGTCGCGGCCGAGATCGACGCGGCCCTTTCCTTTGCCGAGCGAAGCGAGCTGGAGCCGGTCGACAGCCTGACCCGGCATGTCATGGCCGAGGACCGCCCGCCGCCCCCGCCCGCGCCCGAACCCTCGG
>JBNGDM010000449.1:0-1597 GCA_049975105.1 Rhodovulum sp.
GCGACTTGCAACCGGATGGCTGATCCAACGGGCCGTCCGGATATGGGCGATGCGGCACGCGTCACCGGCATCGAGAAGTGATGCGGCAGAGTCCAGGAGGTGATCCGTCATTTTACCAATCCTCCACCGGAAAGACGCGGCGCGGGCGTTCGGGGTCAGGCGTTTCCCTGATTGGTGTTTGGGCAGGAGTCAGGCTCTGGTAGGGTTTCGGCGCATCAGCCGCATGCCTGGCCCGTGCGATCTCCTTCAGCCTTTGCTTCTTCGTTGCCGAGGCATCCACGGTCGCCGCGATTTCGCGGCGGATCGCGGTCTTTTCCTCGATGGGGCGGCGGCCGGTTTCGCGCGCTCGGTTTCTCTCGGCTCTGTGCTGCCAGAGGGTGACCGCCTCAAGCAATCCATCCCGCCGCCCCACAGGAAGCCAGGCCCCTGTATCGGGATCCTTGATGTAGATGTGGCTCATGTCCCGAGGATCAAAACGAACATCGAGAGCATCCAATCGATCACGGCGGGCGACCAATGGGCCCATCCATGGATCGAAATAGTCGTTGGCAAACAAGCTGACACCTTGAGGTGAAATCCTGCGTGTCTTGTTCGGGAGAAAGCTGAGCAGAACGTCGAAAGGGTTGTCTTCCGGGCCATCCGGCTGACGGCATTTTCGTTCCCATTCCTTGGTCGGGACCGTCAGCTTGCGTTCATTCTGGCTAAGATTGTGATCGATAATCGCCAGCGCGATACAGCGTTCGAGGTCTGCAAAATTGAGCCTCGCACGGTCTTCGGACAGATACTCACCCCGATCCGCGATGGAACGCCCGGTCTTGCCAGGCAGGGAGCGCAACACCGTATTCACCTTGCCGAGAAGCCGCTCGACAACCCCGCCACGATGGACGGTCCCCTTGTTCCGGCTTTGAATTGCAATGCCGTACTCGGCACAACCCCGGACAAAACTGGTGCTTCTGAATTCCATGGCGGAATCGACGACGACCTTCTTCGGGCGACCAAACATCGGCCAGGAATGATTGATGTCGCGCGCTGCGAGCCAGTCCTCCTTGCGGCACATCGCCTGCGCAAGACAGAGGGCGACCGACAGGCGTGAGGGCTGCTCAAGGGTCAGGCAGAAGCCAATAATCGCGCGTGTTGCAACATCGGCTGCGATAGTGAGATAGGGGCGTCCGACATAGATGCCCTGACCATCGATGACTTCCACAAACTGGATGTCGGCGGGGGTGTGGTCTATCTGGACGACATCGAGTGCGTGGTTGGCCCGGATATAGCCTGGGCGGGGTTTCAGGCGCCGCAGGCTTTTCCCTCCTGAATGGCGCCGTCGTGCAATCTCCTCGGGCGTGAACAGTCGTGGGATACGTTTGGAAACGGTGACATAGGCGGGCGGATCAAGCCCTTCGCTGCCGCATCGGGTGCGGATTTCATCAACAATCGGCGCAAGGTCCGGTTGCTCGGGCTGAAGCCACATCTCCCGAAGGGTTGCCGAAATGATTTCCTCAACAGCCGGGCTGATCCTCGCGCGCCTCGCCCCACCTGTTCGTGGCAGCAGCGAAGAAACCCGGCGCTCGGCGCGGTATCGGCGCAGGTGGTTGTAGAC
>JBNGDM010000450.1:0-1592 GCA_049975105.1 Rhodovulum sp.
CCGCGGCGGGCGTGGTGCGCGCCGCCGGCGCGATGCCCGCATTGCGCGCCTCCGGCGCGATGCTGGCGTTGCGCGCCTCCGGCGCGACAGTCGGCCGAAAGCCGCACAGCGCCTCGCGGTCGCGCGACAGGCGCGGCACCCAGGCCACCCGCCCGTCGACGCCCGCGCGCATGAACACGCAGCCGCGGCTGTCGACATATTGCGTGCCGGAAAACCCTGGCGGGGGCAGCTCGGCCGGCCCGTTCTCGGCCGAGCCCTGCGCGGGCGCCATACCCGCCCCAAGTCCCGCCATCAGCAGACCTGTGCAGAGCAACGCGCGAAGCATCATATCATCCCCCACAAGATGTGGGCGAATCATGCCCGATCCCACACTACGAGTAAAGGCGGAATCCGGCTATCTTGTGCCGAACATGCGGTCCCCCGCATCCCCTAGCCCGGGCACAATATATCCATGGTCGTTCAGGCATTCATCCACTGCCGCTGTGACGATCGGCACGTCCGGGTGTGCCTCGCCCATCCGCTCGACCCCTTCGGGCGCGGCCAGCAGGCACATGAACCGGATGTTGTTCGCCCCGGACTGCTTCAGCAGGTCGACCGCCGCGGCCGAGGAATTGCCGGTCGCCAGCATCGGGTCCAGCACGATCACCAGCCGGTCCTTCAGGTCCTGCGGCACCTTGTAGTAATACTGCACCGGCTGCAGGGTTTCCTCGTCGCGGTAAAGGCCGACATAACCGACGCGGGCCGAGGGCACCAGTTCCAGGACCCCGTCCAACAGACCGTTGCCCGCCCGCAGGATCGACACCAGCGCCAGCTTCTTGCCGGCCAGCACGGGCGCGTCCATCTCGCAGAGCGGCGTCTCGATCCGGCGCGTCGTCATTTCCAGTTCGCGGGTGATCTCGTAGGCGAGCAACTGGCTGATCTCGCGCAGAAGCTGGCGGAAGACGGCGGTCGGCGTGTCCTTGTCGCGCATCAGGGTCAGCTTGTGCTGCACCAGCGGGTGCTTGACGACGGTCAGGTGCTCATACATCGGCGGGCTCCAGTTTCTTGGCGATTTCGGCACGGGTGTCGGCATCGCAGAAGGCGGCGTCAAGGGCCACCCGGTTGATCTGCGCGAAATCGGCCTCGTCCCAGCCGAAGGCGTCGGCCAGCCGGTCGTATTCGCGGCGCATCGTGGTGTGGAAGAAGGGCGGGTCGTCGGTCGAGACGGTCACCTTGACACCCGCGCGGCGCAACCGGTCGATCGGGTGCGAAGGCCAGTCGGGATAGACCCCCAGCGCGATGTTGGACCCCGGGCAGACCTCCAGCACGATGCCGGTTTCGGCCAGGTGATCGACCAGCGCCGGGTCCTCGACCGCGCGGACCCCGTGGCCGATGCGGTCGACCCGCAGCGCCTCCAGCGTATCGCGCACGGACCGCGCCCCGCCCCATTCCCCGGCATGCGCCGTCAGCCCAAGCCCAGCCTCGCGCGCCATGTCGAAGGCCCAGGCGAAGTCGCGCGGGTGGCCCGCACCCTCGTCGCCCGCGATGCCGAAGCCCACGATGAACCGCCCCGCGGTTTCCGCGGCGCACAGCGCCGTCTCGCGCGCCTTGTC
>JBNGDM010000451.1:0-1584 GCA_049975105.1 Rhodovulum sp.
ACTAATGCCAACACCTTCAAAAAAAACGAAGGTGCATACTCCAGGGGACCAGACGCCTTTCACCCATGCCATCTTCCCCCCAACGCTGAGCGCGTGCAGAATGACACACTCGTTAATATTATACCTCACAAAGCCGAGAGCGTTAGAATATTTTGCAAGTTATGATGACGCTCTTCGCGGCGCTGGTAAAAGGCGGAGAGCCGGTCAGCGTCTGCCGATCGTGATTGCAGACTGCCGCAGGTAAAAATTCTACCCGAGATCGGTGCATCGTCGTCCCTGTGCGCTTAGCCTTCGGAGCCAGAGGAGCCACAGAGCGCCCGATGCCTTGATCCGGCACCCAAACGTGATCCGGACGATTGCCGGTCCAAGGAAGAACGCAGCACCTAAGTCCGCACTGCGGTCCTACAGAAACCTGAAATGCTGCGCTGGCGACGCATGGCCGCTCAGGTGAAGCGGCAGCGGCGTCAACACCGGGCGTCGATGTCCGCAAAGAGCCGGCCCCGCCTGGCACCTTTCCCGGTTGCACACACTTCACGCTGGCCGCTTTTCTGCGCAAACCGGACCGGCGAGTGAGATGCGCTCGACGCCTCTATAAGGATGCGTGGATCCCGCGCCGGATATACCTGCAGCGCGATCATACGCCCCTCTCCCTCACCTAGGACTTCCTGCAACGCGACGGTGCACAGGGAGGCGGAACCGCTGCCTTTCCCGAACCGGTGCGGCATGCCCGGCTCGACGCCAGATTTGTGGCGCCCAACCACCCAGGGATGTGTAAGGCGGCGACGCGACAGGCGCTTCTTCGGTGTCAACAGGCGCGCAGTCCTATCGAACTCTTATACTGGCGGCTTGTCTCGTTTCTGGGCGAGGGCCGCGGCGTCTTGCCCTCCACCCCCTTAACATCTTGAAGCGGCAGCATATGTGGCCCATCCACATGCTCGGGCCTTTCAGGCTTGTCGTCCATCAACAAGGGTTGCGAGGGGATGCGCGTGCCGAGCAAGGGTGACTGTCGGGAGGCTATGGGGGACTGGCTTCGAGATCGTCGCCACACCCATTTCGTCACGCTCAGGCCGAACGACCCGATGGCGAGCTACGATCGCATGGTGCGCTTGCTGAAGAACTGGGATGCACGCGTCAATAGAAAGATTGCCGGGCCGAAATGGCGGAAGCGCCCCGACGAGCGCATGCAGTGGCTCGCGGTGCTGGAGAAGCCCGGCTACAGCCCGCATTGGCACCTGCTGTGCTATCCGAGCGCCGAGCAGCTCGGCTGGGACAACTGGCGCGAAAGCCTCACGCCCTATGAGCGCGATTTCGTCGAGATCTGGGAAAGGCTGATCGCGAGCGGCACCTGTGACGTTCAACGGATTTATGACGACGGCATCGTCGATTATTTCACCAAGACCCTTGGAGACCCTGATCGGCTTCAATATATTCAGACTTCGATGGACCTCATCCGAAATTGAACGACAGCGCGGGCCCCGGTGCAACGCTAAGGGGAAACGGCAACAGTTCTGACCTGCCTTCCTGTCAATCGTGTCCCCTGGGGTGCGGTAATTCTTCGACATGAACATAGGACAGGATGAGCGG
>JBNGDM010000452.1:0-1582 GCA_049975105.1 Rhodovulum sp.
TCCTTCAGTTGCGGCCAGCGCATGCCGCGCCACAACGCCATGAGGAACACCACGAAGGCGCCTATCGCGCCGCCTTCGGTTGGCGTGCCCCAGGCATCGCCCCCGAACGGGTTGTAGACGAAGAAGATGATCGTCACGACGACAAACACGATGGGCAGCGCCGGTGGCAGGGAGCGGAACCGCTGGCCCCAGGTGAAGCCCCTGACCGGCGGGCCGAAATTCTCGAGGGTTAGTGCAAGCGCCACGATCAGCAGCCCGTAGATGCAGGCTGAAACGACGCCGGGTATGAATCCGGCGAGCAGCAACTTGCCCACGTCTTGTTCCACGATGATCGCATAGATCACAAGGATGGCCGAGGGTGGGATCAGGCTTGCAAGCGTGCCACCCGCAGCGACGACACCTGCGGCAAAGCGCTTGTCGTAGCCGATCTTCAACATCTCGGGGATGGCGATACGGGCGAAGACGGCCGCGGTGGCGACAGAAGCGCCTGAGACGGCGGCAAAGCCCGCCGTAGCGAAGACGGTCGAGACCGCAAGCCCGCCCGGCACCCATGCGATCCAGCGTTTCGCCGCCTCGAACAGTGCGCGGGTCAGGCCGGCGTAATAGGCGAGATAGCCGATCAGGATGAAGGTCGGGATAAGGCTAAGGGCCTGGCTCGCCACCTTCGAATGGGGCACTTGCCCCGCGGTCTTGACCGCGACGCTCAACGCCCAGCCGATCTCCTGCGGATCGTAGCCCTTCTTCGACCAGAAGATCCAGATCAGCCCCACCATCCCCGCCAGCGCCGCGGCGAAGGCCACGCGCATGCCTAGCAAAACAAGGACGAGTAATCCGCCGGTGACCCAGACTCCGATATCAATGGGATCCATCCGCGCGCCCCTATCCGTCCGCGCCCGAGACGTGCTCTGCCTCGGCGGCGGCTTGCTCGGCTGCTGATTGTGTGAGCGGCACGGCCACCGGTTCGACAAGGCCCAGCAATACCGCGCGGCCATAGGCCCAGAGTTGCAGCACCAATCGCAGGCAAAGCACCGAGAAGGCGACCGGGGCCAGCAGTTTCGCGGGCCAGAGCGGCAGGTTGATGTCAAAGCTGGAATCCCGGCTCCACATCGGCGCCGCGAAATCGAAGCTGCGCGAGAAATGCGCCCAAGTGCCCCAGACCAGCAAAGCCATCAGTATCAGCATCGCCAACGTCGTTATGAATTCGGCTGACCAAAGCAATCGGCCGCGCAATTGCCCCACCAAAATGTCCATACGGATGTGTCCGCCATCGCGCTGAGTGAACGAGATGCCCATGAAAGCGATGAGCGGCATCGCCTGCTGGATCCAGTCGACGTAGCCGGGCAGGGGCTGGTCGAGGAAATTCCGTCCGCCTACTGAGATGACTGCCAGCACCATCAGTGCGAAGACCGCTAGGCCCGAGACAAGCGCAAGAGCACGCTCCACGCGATACAGCGCGCGGTCGACACGGCTAACGGCGGTGTCATCCGCCAGGACGGGGTTATGACCGGCCATGGTCGCAAGGCAAACGCCCCTCGCGCGGCACGCGAGGGGCGCGGCGCCTTATTGGCCAATCATGCCTGAG
>JBNGDM010000453.1:0-1544 GCA_049975105.1 Rhodovulum sp.
GCTCCCGAGAATGTCGTTGGCGCCAGATGGACGGGCGCGCTCACGATGCTTTTGACATCGGCGGCCAGGGTCTTCAGATGGTCGACGCCCGGGAAAGGCCCGGCGTCGCCTGATCGCACCTGGGTAATGCCGCGCAGTTCGGAGCCGATCAGAAACGCATCCACCCCACCCGCCAGCTCGCACAGATAGGCGTAATGCAGGATCATGCGCCGGTATCCCCAGTCATTGGGGTCGCCCACCCAAGTCACCGTGTCTGCCGTCACCGCGAAATCGCTGTCCGCCGCAGCGCCGAAAAAGGCATCAACCTGAGGGGCCGCGGCCGCGGTCTTGTCGACCGTCCCGGCATAGCCCGCTGCGGGCGAACAGGTGATCCGGCCGCGCCAGGGAAAGACCGGCTGGCCGGCCTCGGCGGCATTGTCGGAGTACGGGTTCGGCAGGGCGTTCCCCGGCGGAACATCCATCAGCAGGAAGGGATAGAAAGTGACCCGCAACCCGCGCGCCTTCATCTCCTTGATAGCCTGCACGACGGCGAAGTCGGCCGGCGTGCCGCCATAGACCGGGCGGCCCTGGTCGTCCCGGCTGACGAGATGCGCGTCCGCGCGGCTCACGCCGTTCACCGACCACGTCTGCGGGCTCGTCGTCTTCGCCGAGCCCTCGACGCCCGGGCGGACCGTGCATTCGCCCACCCGCAGGTCGTTGCCGAACCAGGCGACGACCAGGCTCACGCTCTCCACGGAAGGCGCCATGGCCTGCAGCCGGTCAAGCGCCACCACCATGTCGGCGGTGTCCGACAGCGCGTTGAGGTTCTCGGGGGTCTGCGCGCCGCTGCTGCCTTTCCGAACGCCCTCGGTCGCATAGGTGAACTCGCCCGAGGCCGGGATCATTGTGACCGCCTGCGTCAGCCCCTCGGCGGTGTCGGGGTCGGCGAGCGGCCGGAACACCTCGAAGGACAGCTGCGGCAGGCGGTTGCCGTAGGTCGAGAGCGCCAGTTCCTCGAATACGACGTAGGCCGTGCCGCGATAGGCGGGCGTGTTGGCCGCGCCCATCTTCGCGGCGATGAAGGGGTCCGCCGTCTGTGTTTCGTCGCCCGGATACCAGCGCCAGGTGACACCGGAGAGGTCCATCGGCTTGCCATCGGCCCAGATGCGGCCGATCCCGGTGATTGGTCCCTCGCACAAGGCGACAGCGAAGCTGGCGTAGTACAGATACTCGGTCGTCTTGACCTTGCCGCCCCCGCCGCCCTTGCCGCCGCCCTGCGTGGTGGTCTTGGTCTCCTCGCGGAAATCCGTCGCCCAGATGATGTTGCCGCCCATGCGCATGCGGCCGTAGACGCGCGGGATGACGGCGCCTTCGGTCGAGGCGGTGATCCGCAGGCTGTCCAGCCGCGGGCCTTCGATGCGCTGTGTGGGCGCGAGCGAGGACACGATCCAGCTGTCGACGACGGACCCGATGGTGGAGCCGACGAAACCGCCGATGGTCGCGGCACTGACGCCGAGGATCGCGCCGCCGATCGAACCGCCAATGGCGGCGCCGGCCGCGCCGAG
>JBNGDM010000454.1:0-1541 GCA_049975105.1 Rhodovulum sp.
CCGTCACCCGGATCACGACACCATCGCGTCGTTTCGCAAGGAGCACATCGAGGAGCTCGGAGGACTGTTCGCGCAGGTGCTCTTGCTGTGCCGCGAGGCGGGGTTGGTGAAGCTGGGGCACGTGGCGATCGACGGGACGAAGATCAAGGCGAACGCCTCGAAGCACAAGGCGATGAGCTACGACCGGTTGTGCGAGGCGGAGCGGAAGATCGCGGAGGAGGTCGAGCGGTTGATGGCCGAGGCGGCGCGTGTCGATGCGGAGGAGGACGCGCTGTACGGCAAGGGGAAGCGTGGCGACGAGTTGCCCGCGGAGCTTTCGCGACGCGAGAGTCGCCTCGAGAAGATCCGAGAGGCGAAATCTGCGCTGGAGGCCCAGGCAAAGGCCGCGGCCGAGGCGAAGGCTGCCGCAGCGAAGGCGAAGCTCGAGGAGCGGGCGAAGAAGGAAGCGGAGACGGGAAAGAAGCCGGGTGGCAGGCCGCCGGCGGTGCCGAATCCCGAAGAGGCGAAGCCCGATCCGAAAGCGCAACGCAACTTCACGGACCCGGAATCGCGCATCATGCCGGACGGCTCCAACAAGGGGTCGTTCCTACAGGGCTACAACGCGCAGGCGGCGGTCGACGGCGAGGCGCAGATCATCGTCGCAGCGGAGCTGACACAGGAGACGAACGACAAGCGGCAGCTCGTGCCGATGTCGGAGCAGGTCGTCGAGAACGTGGGGAGGCTCGCCGACACGACGTCCGCGGACGCTGGCTATTTCAGCGAGGAGGCGGTGGAGTCCGAGCAGCTGGCGGGGACGCTGCTGCTCGTGCCGCCGGGCCGACAGAAGCACGGCTCGCAAGCTGATGAGGCCGAAGACCCGGAAACGGTGCAGGTTTCCGAACCGAAGGCACGGATGCGTGAGCGCCTGAAGAGCGAGGGTGGCGCGGCTCTGTACAAGATGCGCAAGGCGATCGTGGAGCCCGTCTTCGGGCAGGTGAAGTCGGTGAGGGGGTTCGATCGTTTTTCGCTACGGGGCTTTGCCAACGCGCGCGGCGAGTGGCTGCTCATCGCGGCGACGCACAACCTTCTCAAGCTGTTCCGGTTCGGTGGCAATCTTGCACCAGCCCTGGCCACGGCGGCCTGCTGAACCCGACGTACGAGCGCCTACTGACCGTCCGAGGCAGCTTCTGGCACCTCGCAGGAGGCCGCACAGGCGCTCGACTGTGTCCCGAACGTCGGAGAAGCGACCATTCCCGGTGCGCGTCCGAAACCTCCGCGCTCAACCAGTTCGCGTCTCAGGTCCGCTGAAAACAAATCCCCGACAGGCTCCTGGCGCCGCAAAAGGCGCGGCACAAGGCCGACTCGCGGGCGTCTGGAGTCTTCGGTGAAACTTGAATCGAGTGTAAAGATCACGGCGTCTCAAGTGCCTAGCCCCGTGATGATCTTGAACTGCTTCATTCTTTTCTTCCCTCCGCGGGCATCAACCTGGTGTAGGCATCGTACTTGGTCTGGATACGCGAGACATACTGCATCGGTTCCTCCCCGCGCACGTAGCCGTGGCG
>JBNGDM010000455.1:0-1517 GCA_049975105.1 Rhodovulum sp.
CAGCCGGGGCGAAACCCGAACCCTTCCCAACCCGCCGCGACAGGCGTAAGCAGGGCCCATCCCCGATCCCGAGTCCCCCATGAACCCCGCCCGTGCCATCGCCCTGAAACTCGCCTCGGTCGCGCTGTTCGTGGCGATGTCGGCGCTGATCAAGGTCAGCTCGGCCCATGTGCCCCCGGGCGAGGCGGTGTTCTTCCGCTCGTTCTTCGCCATTCCCGTCATCGTCGTCTGGCTGACCTGGCAGGGGCAGCTGTCCCGGGGCCTGCGCACCCGCAACCCGATGGGGCACCTGTGGCGCGGGCTGGTGGGCGGCACGGCGATGGGGCTGATGTTCGCGGGGCTGGGGCTTTTGCCCCTGCCCGAGGTCACCGCCATCGGCTATGCCGCGCCGCTCCTCGTCGTCATCTTCGCCGCGATGTTCCTGGGCGAGCGGGTGCGGCTGTTCCGGCTCAGCGCGGTCGCGCTGGGGCTGGTGGGCGTGCTGATCGTGCTGTCGCCCCGGCTGACCGCCTTTGGCAGCGATGCGATGGACGCGCGCGAGGCGCTGGGCGCGATCGTGGTGCTGGGGGGTGCGACCTGCGCGGCGCTGGCGCAGGTTTTCGTGCGCAAGCTGGTCGCCACCGAAAGCACCTCGTCCATCGTGTTCTGGTTCTCGGTCACGGCCTCGGTGCTGTCGCTGGCCACGATCCCGTTCGGCTGGGTCGTGCCCGGTCCGGCCGAGGCGGCGATGCTGGTGGGCGCCGGTATCCTGGGGGGGCTGGCGCAGATCTGCCTGACCTCGGCCTATCGCCATGCCGAGGCAGCGGTGGTCGCGCCCTTCGACTATGCCTCGATGCTCTTGGCGCTGATCGTGGGGTATGTGGTCTTCGACGAGGCGCCGACGCCGGTGATGCTGATAGGGGCAAGCCTGGTGATCGCGGCGGGCGTGTTCATCATCTGGCGCGAACGCCAGCTGGGCCTGGAACGCAGCCGCGCGCGCAAGGGGATGACGCCGCAGGGCTAGGGCCTAGCGTGCGGGGCGGGCGCGACCAGTCCGACCTTCGGATCAATTCTCGGGCCGGGTGCCCCGTGCTAGGATGCATGGGCCCGAGGCGGGAGGCCGCGGGCGAAGCGCGGGGAAAATCCCCGGAGGGAGGAGACATGAAACGTGCATTCTTGGGCGCGGCCGCTTGGGCCGCGCTATCCACTTGTGTAACGGCGCAGGGCGCCGACGTGCCGGACAACCTGGAAAAGCTGGGAAATTTCCAGACCACCGGCACCACCGAGTTCACCTTCATCGAACAGGGCGGCGATTTCGCCGAGGGCATCAAGCGCAACCTAGAACGGATCACCCTGCCCGACGGGTTCAAGATCGGCCTGTATGCCGTGGTGCCGGACGCGCGCCACATGGCGGTCGGCCCGCAGGGTATCGTGACCTTCGTCGGCACCCGCAAGGACAAGGTCTGGTCGGTCACCGACCGCAACAAGGACCGCGTCGCCGACGAGGTGAAGGATTTCGCGCCCTCGCTGAAATTCGC
>JBNGDM010000456.1:0-1461 GCA_049975105.1 Rhodovulum sp.
GGTTCGGTGGACTGCGCAGTCCCGGCCGTTTCGGATATCTCGCCGATCCCCTGCACCGTTTCGGCCAGCCGGCTGCCCAGCGCCGCGGTCTCGGCGATCACGGCGGCCTGCGCCTCGGCCTTTTCGGTGGCGGCCGCCAACGACGCCTCAAGCTCGCCGATGCGCTGGGTCAAGGCGTCGACCTGGCCCTCCAATACCGCTTCCTCCGAGCCAGAGCGTTGTTGCGACAGGTAATATCCAAACGCCGCCACCACCACGAGGCCGCCGATCACCGTCGTTCTGCTGTCCATGGTCCGTATCCTCCCTAGTTACGTTCCGACCGCTGCCCGCCCCCGTTGTTTTTGGTCCCGGTTTGCCCGGGACGAAGGCACTTTAACCGCTGGTCATGCCGAATCGCGAAATTTTTTCGGCACGGCCGGCGCATCGCTTGAACTCGGCCCGAGGCGGCGCAACAGTGGACGCGGCACACGCCCCGCCAGCGGGCGCCGGCCCAACGACACGGACCAGACAGGTGAGGAAGACGCGACCATGACAGCCCCCGGCGAGAACCTGAAGATCAACGGCGAACGGCTGTGGGACAGCCTGATGGAGATGGCCAGGATCGGCCCCGGGGTCGCGGGCGGCAACAACCGCCAGACCCTGACCGATGCCGATGCCGAGGGCCGCGCGCTGTTCCGGACATGGTGCGAGGATGCCGGGTGCTCGATGGGTGTCGATACTATGGGGAACATGTTCGCCATGCGGCCGGGCACCGACCCCGACGCGCTGCCGGTCTATGTCGGCAGCCACCTCGATACCCAGCCCACCGGCGGGAAATACGACGGGATTCTCGGCGTTCTGGGCGGGCTGGAAGTGATCCGCTCGCTGAACGATCTGGGGATCAAGACGAAACACCCCATCGTCGTGACCAACTGGACCAACGAAGAGGGCACGCGCTTTGCCCCCGCGATGCTGGCCTCGGGCGTGTTCGCGGGCATCCACACGCAGGACTGGGCCTATGACCGCCTCGATGCCGAGGGCAAGCGTTTCGGCGACGAGCTGGAGCGGATCGGCTGGAAGGGCGACGAACCGGTCGGCGCCCGCAAGATGCATGCCTTTTTCGAGTTGCACATCGAACAGGGCCCGATCCTCGAGGCCGAGGGCAAGGAAATCGGCGTCGTCACCCACGGGCAGGGCCTCAGCTGGACGCAGGTGACCATCACCGGCAAGGAGTCGCATACCGGCTCCACCCCGATGCCGATGCGCCGGAACGCGGGCCTTGGCATGGCGCGGGTGCTGGAGCTGGTCGATCAGATCGCCTGGAGCCACAAGCCCCACGCGGTGGGCGCGGCGGGCCATATCGACGTCTACCCGAACTCGCGCAACGTCATCCCGGGCAAGGTGGTCTTCACCGTGGATTTCCGCTCGCCCGAATTGGCGGTGATCGAGGATATGGAAAAGCGCCTGCATGAAGGGGCGCAG
>JBNGDM010000457.1:0-1454 GCA_049975105.1 Rhodovulum sp.
GGCCTTAGCCTTGTAATCCTTCCATGTCGTGCATGATTTGCGGGGTTTCTATGCTACTCAAGCAGCCCCAGCCTCTCAGCCCGCTCCAGTAGCATCTTGACCGAAGAAGGCTGCCAGCTTGTCCGCCCGCGTGGTGTGCGTTCGCGCATCGCTTCCAGCCGGGTACAGATCGCCTGAAGCGTGATGTCGGGGTCCGCGCCCTTGATGCCGGCGACGATGGCGGGCAGACGGTCGTCGGTTTCGCGGCGCCCGGCGCGGGCCAGCACCTCGGCCGGCAGGAAGCCGTCGCGGACATAGGCATTCACAGCGCGCAAGAGACGGCTTTGGGTCCAGCGACGCGCCTCGGGCAATGGGCCGTTGATGATGCGCACCACGTCTTCCCAGGCCAAGTCGGGTCGCAACCGGCGCACATGGGGCACCCAATCTTGTGCCGTCTCGTTCAGACGCTCCATGTAGCCGTCTTGTCGCGCCAGCCGCACTTTGCGAAGAGCAGCAGGGTCTTTGGCCCGCAGTCCAGGGTTCCCGCCGACCCGGCCCTTGGTACGGGCGCTCGCCAGCCCCGCCTTGGTACGTTCCCGGATCAGCGCCCGCTCGAACTCGGCCGCGGCGCCCAGAACCTGCAGCGTGAACTTGCCTTGCGGGGACCCGGTGTCGATCGGGTCCTGAATGGAACGAAAGAACGCACCCTTGGCCTCCAGCCGCTCGATCACCTCCAGCAGATGCGACAGGGATCGCGCGAGGCGGTCAATCCGCACGACCACCAGCGTGTCGCCCTTGCCGATGCGCTCCAACACCCGCGCAAGCACCGGCCGCGCACGATTGCCGCCCGAGGCCTGTTCTTCATGGATTTCGGCGCAGCCTGCGGATTTCAGGGCCTGCGACTGGGGCAGGGGGGTCTGATCTTCGGTCGAGACGCGGGCATAACCGATCAGGGGCATCAAAACAGTCTTTTTGCAGTTTCGTATACTATTACTAAACGACCGTTTGTAAACGGATGCAAGGGCGCTCTCTGTGGCCCTGCTCAACGGAAAGCCCTTGGTTTTCATAGGTTGACCGCGATTAGAGAGCCCTCGCAGACCATCGCCCGCGCGTGCTATATAAGGAACGTGGGCGCACTCTGACAAAACACTTGGGTAAAATGCAAAATATCAGTATTTTGCACATATGAAGCTTCAAGCGCCTGCTTTACATGATGAATATGATGCTCTCCTCCTCGACGCTGAAGAGGTCGAGGAATCGTCCGAGGACGATCTTTGGTTCCTGCCCGGTCCAATGGAAGAGGAGCCGGATTATCTGCCCCCTGGACCACGGGCCGAACCGCGTGAAGCCGCTGTCCTCGACGATTGGCGGAAAGCAGAGGCGGGTCATGCCGCGCGTCTTGCCCGTGTGGCCGGTCGCGTCGGCGCGCTGGACGACCGGCTGAAGCGCGGCCCGGAAGGATGGCGGCACAGGCT
>JBNGDM010000458.1:0-1442 GCA_049975105.1 Rhodovulum sp.
GCCTTGACCTGCGCCGGGGATGCAACGGCATTGGCCTGCATGAAGCGGACACCCTCGTGAACGATGTGGAGACGTATTGAGTATCCGTCATGCGCAAGCGGGTTTTTCCGCCCACAGGCGGTCGGCCTTGACCAAGGCATTCGCGATTTCGATCAGCTTCCGCATGAGCGCGACGAGCGCGATTTTCGCGGGCTTTCCGGCTTCGCGCAGTTGCTGGTATTTGGCCTTGAGATCCGGGTTGAACCGCATGGCGACGAGAGCAGGCATGTAGAGCGCGTCACGCAGTGGCTTTCGCCCGCCGCTGATGAAGGACTTGCCCTTCCATTGGCCTGACTCCCTGTTATGCGGGACGAGCCCGGCCAGACTTCCGGCCTGCTTTCGACCGAGCGCGCCGATTTCCGGGAGGAAGGTGAGAATGGCGGCGGCTGCAATCTGCCCGATGCCGGGGATCGAGCTCAGGATGTCGCGCTTGCGGGCGCTCTTCGTATCCTCGGCGATGCGCCGTGCGATTTCGGCGTCGAGTTCGCCGAGTTGCCGCTCGACCAGGGCGAGGCGCGCGTTCGTCTGACGCTTCAGCAGGGCGCTGGTCAGGATCAGGCGGCGGTTACGCAGACGGCCTCGCTCCTTGATCAGCGCCGCTCGCGCCGTCTGCAAGTCACGAAGATCGCGCAAGCTTTCCGAAACGGGCTCGTCGGGCTCCAGCTCCAACGCGACCCCCATGCGCGCCAGACAGCGGGCATCGACCGCATCGGTCTTTGCATGTGTTCCGACAGCCTGCGCGAAGCGCCGCGCCTGCAGAGGGTTGACCTTCACGAGCGGGAACTTGCCCGAGAGAGCCGTCTCCAGCCGACGATGATAAGGCCCTGTCGCCTCGTACACGATGCGCGTCACGTCCAGTGTGGCGAGCCATTTCTGCAGGGCGCGCACGCCCTGTGCCGAATTCTCGAACTGCCTCGCCTCATTGCCCTCCAGATCGAATGCATCGAGGTGGGATTTGGAAATGTCGATCCCGATCGTGTGCTCCGTCATCTTCGCCGTGTCCTATCCTTGTCATGCGTGACGTAAGCACGCGTATCCGTTCAGGCCCTGGGTGAAGACGGCGGCCGATCCCACTCAATACCGGTCCCGCTGACCTTTGCTGACACGATCCGACCGCCGCCATGGCCCGCCATAAATGGCGTGGCGGGCCACGGCTCCCGAGTACCCCGAGAACCACGGAGATTCATAAGACAATGCTGACGCTCGACCTGACGAACGCGCCCCGCTGGCATGACCTCGCCTCTGGCGTTCGGGTGCAGCTGCGCCCGCTGACAACCGCGCTTATGGTGGCCGCCCGCAGCGACCCGGCCGTCGAGGCGGTGCCCGATGACGCCTCCGACGAGGAGCGCGCGGTGGCCTTCGCCAAGACGCTGGCGCGGCGGGCGGTGCTCGCCTGGGACGGG
>JBNGDM010000459.1:0-1440 GCA_049975105.1 Rhodovulum sp.
CGCGTCCCAGGCGTTTTCCGGCACCTCGTCGATCCGCGCCAGGTGCGGGGCCGCCTTGACCAGGCGCTGGCGCAGCCCGGCCAGCGTGTCGTAGGGCAAGGTGGCGCCGATCTCGGCGGAAAGGGCACGCAGGATCGCCCAGTTCTCCTTGGCCTCGCCCGGCGGGAAACCGGCGCGAAGGGCCAGTTGCGGGCGGCCTTCGGTGTTGACGAACAGGCCCTGTTCCTCGGGGTAGGCCGCGCCCGGCAGGATCACGTCGGCGCGGTGCGCGCCGCGGTCGCCATGGCTGCCCTGGTAGATGACGAAGGCGCCCGCGGGAATGTCGATCTCGTCGGCGCCGAGGTTGTAGACCACGTCGGCGCCGGCCAGCAGGTCGGCCACGCCGTTCGGGCTGACGCAGCCCGCATCCATCGCGCCGACGCGCGCCGCCGCCGTGTGCAGCACCAGCATGCCGCCGCCGGTGCGCTCGGCCAAAAGCATGGCGGCGGCCAGCACCGCCGCGCCATCGTCTCCGGTCAGCGCACCCTGACCGACGATCACCAGCGCGTTTTCCTGCGTCTCGGCCCCGTCGACCAACGCCTTGAGCGCAGCGCGGTCGGTGCCGTGCTCGACCACGTCGAAGGTCAGGTCGGATTGCGGGCCGACGCGGTGCACGGTGGCGCCGTGCAGCCAGGCCTTGCGCAGGCGTGCGTTCAGAACGGGCGCCTCGGCGCGAGGGTCGGTGCCGATCAGGTAGATCGTGCGGGCGTGGTCGATATCCTCGATCGCGGCATTGCCGACATAGGCGGACCGGTTGCCCGCGGGCAGTTTCGCGCCGTCGGTGCGGCATTCGACATGGCCGCTCTGCCCCTCGACCAGTTCCCTGAGCGCGAAGGCGGGTTCGACGGGCACCAGGTCGCCGACCAGACCGGCGAGCTTCTTCGCGCCCTTGATGGCGGTCGCGGCGGCGGCCAGCGCCTCGGGCCAGGAGGCCGCGCGCAGCTTGCCGTTCTCGCGGATGTAGGGTTTGTCCAGGCGTTGCCGGCGCAGCCCGTCCCAGACGAAGCGGGTCTTGTCGGAAATCCATTCCTCGTTCACGCCGTCATGGTTGCGCGGCAGGATGCGCATGACCTCGCGGCCCTTGGTATCCACCCGGATGTTCGAGCCCAGCGCATCCATCACGTCGATGGTCTCGGTCTTGGTCAGTTCCCAGGGCCGGGCGGTGAAGGCATAGGGTTTCGAGGTCAGCGCGCCCACGGGGCAAAGGTCGATGATGTTGCCCTGCAATTCGGAATCGAGCGTCTGGCCCAGGTAGGAGGTGATCTCGGCATCCTCGCCGCGGCCGGTCTGGCCGAGTTCCGGCATCCCCGCCACCTCGGTGATGAAACGCACGCAGCGGGTGCAGGAGATGCAGCGGGTCATGCAGGTGCCCACCAGCGGGCCCAGGTCGGGGTCCTCGAC
>JBNGDM010000460.1:0-1432 GCA_049975105.1 Rhodovulum sp.
GGCGCGGGGGCCGGGGCGCGCGGCGGGTTTAGCGGTTGGCCTGTTCGAAGCGGCGCAGCAACTGGTTACCGCGTTCCACCGCGCTGTCGAGCGCGGTCTGCGCGTCCTTGTCACCGGCCCAGACGGCCTCCAGCTCTTCGTCGATGATGCCGCGGATCTGGTCGAACGACCCAAGGCGCAGGCCCTTGGAATTCGCGGTCGGTTCCTTGGCGGTCATCTGGATCACCGCGATATCGGTGCCGGGATTGGCGTCATAGAAGCCCTGTTCGCGGGTCAGCTCGCCGGCGGCCTTGGTGATCGGCAGATAGCCCGTGTCCTGGTGCCACTTGGCCTGGATTTCAGGCGAGGACAGGAAGTTGAGGAAGGCCGCGACGCCCTTGTATTCTTCGTCCGTTTGCCCGGCCATCACCCAGAGCGAGGCGCCGCCGATGATGGTGTTCTGGGGGGCACCCTCGACGCCTTCCCAATAGGGCAGCGGGCGGACCTCGAAATCGAACTGGGCCTCGGACTTGATGCCCGCGTAGCCGGCCGAGCTTTCGGTAAACAGCGCACATTCCCCGGCGCGGAAGTTCGCGCCGCCCTCGTTGCGGCGGCCGGCATAGATGAACTTGCCGTCCCGCGCCCAGTCGCCCATCGCCTGGATGTGCTGGACCTGGACCGGGCCGTTGAAGGCGAGTTCGGTATCCAGCCCGGCAAAGCCGTTCTCCTGCGTGGCGAAGGGGACGTCGTGATAGGCGGACAGGTTTTCGAGGTGAATCCAGCTTTGCCAAGCGGTGGTCATCGGGCAGTCGCTGCCCGCCTCTTTCAACTGGTCCAGCACCGCGCCCACCTGCTGCCAGGTCGAAAGATCGGTGTCGGGGTCGATGCCCGCGGCACTCAGCGCGTCGCGGTTGACCCAGAGGACGGGGGTGGAGGAGTTGAACGGCATCGACAGCATCTGGCCGTCGGTGGTGGTGTAATAGCCCTTGACCGAGCCGATGAAGGCGTCGGGGTCGAACTCCGCGCCCGCGTCCTGCATCAGCTGGTAGACCGGCACGATGGCGCCCTGGGCGGCCATCATGGTGGCGGTGCCGACCTCGAACACCATCAGGATGTCGGGCTGTTCGCCCGCGCGGAAGGCGGCGATGCCGGCGTTCAGCGTTTCGGAATAGTTGCCCTTGTGGGTGGCGGTCACGGTGTAATCGGACTGGCTGGCGTTGAAGCTGTCGACCTGTTCGGCCACCAGTTCGCCCAGCCGCCCGGTGAAGGCGTGCCAGAACTCGATTTCCGTCTGCGCGGCCACGGGGGTGGCGGCGGCAAGGGCGCAAAGGAACGCGATCGGCGAAATGCCCGCTTTCATGGTAAGTCCTCCCGGTTGTTGTTGGACCGTTTCCGTGTCGCCGGAACAGTAGCGCCCGGCGGCTTGACGGATCAATCGCTTAAGCGCTTGACG
>JBNGDM010000461.1:0-1420 GCA_049975105.1 Rhodovulum sp.
GTCCAGACCTCGTCCACCGCCGCCAGCAACTCGGCCAGCCCGGCCGTGCGCAGCACCAGGTCGGCATGGGCCAGCACCGCTGCATCCTCCAGCGCGCCGGGGCGCAACCCGGCCTCGACGTCGGGGTGGGGCCGGTAGATCAGAACGGCGCCGGGGTTTTCGGCCCGGGCGCGTTCCAGCAGTTCCAGGTTGGTCCGTTCCCGCGCGCAGCCCAGCCGAACCGAGGCGTCGTCCTCGACCTGGCCCGCGACCAGGATGCGCCGCCCCGGCGGCAGGGCGGGCAGGGTTGCGCCGCCAAGGTTGTATTTCGTCACGCCCCCGCCAGTCAGCGTCGCGATCAGCCGCTCGCCGCGGGTGCGCGCCACCGGGTCGAGGTCGCAGGCCGCGGCCACCAGCGGTTCCAGCCGGCTTTCCCGCGTCGGGTCGTAGTGGATGCCCAGATCGTCCAGCACCAGCGACAGGGGTGGCACCAGCGCCGCGCCCAGGCCCCGCGAGCGCAGGAACCCGTCCTCGACCCGCCAGGTGCCGGGCGCCACGTCCCCGGCGGACGAGGCCCAGACCATCGCGCGCCGCCCCGACGCCGCCGCGCGCGCCTCGGCCCGGGCGGCATCGGGCGCGAAGCGCACCGCCCGGGTGCCCCCGAAAAAGCGCTGCACCGTGCCGCGTTTCCACGCCCGCATGCCGCCCGTGACCCAGCCTTGCCGGTCGTCGCGCCAGGCGCGCGTCTCGGCCTCCAGCGTGGCCAGCGCGTCCTCCAGTTCGCACAGGTGGTCGCGATAGGGGTCGTACCAGGTGGGTGCGAGGATCAGCGCGCCCGCCACCAGCTGCGCGCGGGTCAGCCGGCGCTCGCGCCTTGCGACGGGGCGTTCGTCCTGGGTCAGGCCCCAGCCGGCATAGAATGGCTGGCCGAAGACCCGTGGTTTGTGCCCCGCCAGGATCGCCTCGAACCCCATCTGCGAGGACACGGTATAGACCGCCACCGCCCCCTCCAGCAGCGCCCAGGGCGAGACCGCGTCGGACAGGATCGACACCCGCCCCCCGGTCTGGTCAGGGGTGAAATGGCCAGGCCGCAGGCCAAGTGCGGTTTCCGGATGGGTCTTGACGATGACCCGCGCGCCGGGGTTCTCGATCTGCGCCACCGCCAGCATTTCGCGGAAAGTGGCCGCGTCCCCCCCGCTGGCCGTGACCGAGGCATCGCCCGCGGTCTGGTCGATCACCAGCGCATAGCCCGGCGCGGGCACCGGCGTGGTCGGCTCGAACCCGGTATACTTGGTCAGGTGCCCCGCCTTCAGCCGCGCCATCGCCGCCCGCGCCCGGTCCAGAAGGGCCGTATCGTCCAGCGGATGGCTGGCCAGGATATGTTCCAGGTCGGATGGCGCGGCCGGGTCGAAATGCACGCCGCGCCGGTCCAGCATCAGCC
>JBNGDM010000462.1:0-1365 GCA_049975105.1 Rhodovulum sp.
TGGCCGCCGATGGGCGCGTGGTCGTCTACATGGGCGACGACGAGCGGGGCGAGTTCCTCTACAAGTTCGTGTCGAACGGCGTCTATGCGCCGGGCGGGTCCACCGAGGGGCTGCTGGATGACGGCACGCTTTATGTGGCGAAGTTCAACGACGACCAGACCGGCGAGTGGCTGGCGCTGACGCCCGAGACCACCGGCATGGAGCTGGCCGAGATCCTGATCTTCGCCCGCAAGGCCGGCTCTGTCGTGGGCGCGACCACCATGGACCGCCCCGAGTGGATCGCAACCAACCCGCACGCGGTCGAGGCCTATTGCTGCCTGACCAACAACAAGAACCGCGGCGTGAAGCCGAACGCGGGGGGCGACGAGACGCCCGCCAATGGCCCCAACCCGCGCGAGGTCAACCGTTATGGCCAGATCGTTCGCTGGCGTCCGCATAATGACGATCACGCCGCGACCACGTTCGACTGGGATCTCTACGTGATGGCGGGCAACCCGACCGTGCATTCGGACGCCTATGCCGGCTCGCCCAACGTGACGCCCGGCAACATGTTCAACTCGCCCGACGGGATGGCCTTCGACTCCAACGGTCTGGTCTGGATCCAGACCGACGGCGACGACGACAACGAGGGCGATTTCGCCGGCATGGGCAACAACCAGATGCTGGTGGGCGACCCGGTCACCGGCGAGATCGCGCGGTTCCTGACCGGTCCGAACGGCTGCGAAGTCACCGGCCTGACCTGGTCGGCCGACCGCCGCACGATGTTCGTGGGCATCCAGCACCCGGGCGGCACCTGGCCCGATGGAGGCGCCCTGCCCCGTTCGGCGGTGATCGCGGTCAAGCGCGCGGACAACGGCATCATCGGCTAAGCCGGTCCTGACACCCTGCCCGGGTCCACGATCCGGGCAGGTTCTGTTTCCGCAGCGTGATCCGCGGAGGCTCGGGTCGGCAGTGTGCCGGCGATCCGCTTGAGTGCCAGGCTCCCGGCCGCGTCAGCGGCTGGACGCCCGGGGCCTGAGCGTCCGGTCTTCTGGAACGGAACGGACCCGCCGCGATTGCGGCGGGTCCTTTTTTTGGGGTGTTTCCGGCCGGGCGGGCCCGGCCGGGGATCGGGCTTCGGTCAGAGGAGGAAGTCCGAGGCGTCGAGGGTGGCGGTGCCGGTCATGCGGACATCGAGATCCGCGATGCCGTCGCCGTCCACGTCGCCCAGCACCCAGCGGGAGTTGAAGCGCTCCTCGACCCGCAGTTCGCCCTCGGTGCCCGAGAAGGCCGCGGTGCCGATGAAGACGAAGGCATCGTCGCCGACGGTGTTCGCGTTCGCGTCCACAGCGGAGAGGTCGATGAGGTCGGTCCCGTCCTCCCAGT
>JBNGDM010000463.1:0-1339 GCA_049975105.1 Rhodovulum sp.
CACCACGCCCGGGGGCGTCTCGGCAAGACCCGGCGCGGCGGCAAGCGACAGTGCAAGGGCGGCGGTGGGAATACGCATCTGGGCCTCCGGATCGAACGGGATCAGCCTAGCGCCATGCGGCACCCCCGCACCTTGACCCCGATCAATCGGCAAAGCCGCTTGACGCGCGCGAGGCCGGGGCAGACACTTCGCCCATGACGCGAGAGCTCAGTGACCTGGAACACCTTTTCGATGCGGCCGAGGCCCTGCGCGACATCCAGGCGCGGCGGCCCGCCATCGCCCTCTTCCAAAGTGACTCGCTGCTCTCCGCCTCGGACCGCGAGGCGGTGTTCCGCGGTCGCTATGACGGCGCGCCCGCGGTGCTGACGCTGTTCCACGGCGAGGGCCATACCGACCGCGCGCGGGCGCAGAAACGCGATCTCGCGCGGCTTGATACCGCGCTGGCCGAGGCGCCCTACCGGGTGGCGCCGCTGATCGCCGCCTGGCCGGGCGAGGGCATCACCGTCACCGCGGATATGGCCGGCGTCCGGCTGGACCGCGCGCTGGCCGATGCCCCGCCCGAAACGCGCGATGCGCTTCTGGCCGAGGCGGGGACGTGGCTCGCCCATGTCGTGGCGCAGGCCAATCGCAAGATCGCCTTCGGCGGGCGCCACTGGGTGCGGCGCGCGACCCGCGCGCTGGGCCATGTCGACGGGCGCAGCGACCGGCCGCTCGCCCGGCAACTGGCCAACCGGCTGGAGGCGCTTTTGCCCACCGTCGCGGGCAAGCCCGTGACCCAGACCCACGGCCACGGCGATTTCCGCCCCGAGGTTCTGGTGCAGGCCGAGGGCGTGCTCTTCGGGCTGGCCTTCCGCACCGTCCGCTGGCAGCCGGTGATGCGCGACGTCGCCCGGTTTCTGGTGGCGCTGCACCTCGCCTGCCCGCGGCCCGGCGGGCGGCGGCGCTTCGGCGTGGAGGCCGGGGATATCGAGGCGCTGCTCTCCCCGCTGACGATCCTCGACCGGCGCGAACGGGCGCTGCACCTGCCGTTCTTCATTGGGGTGGAACTGGCCGACGCGCTGGCCCGCGGCGACCTGACCCCGCAAGAGGCCGAGGCGCTGGCCGAGGCGGTCGGCCATTTCCTGGGCGGGGAAGCGACGCCGCTGCTTTAGGCACGCGGCCTCACACCAGCCGCCCGTCCTCCAGGTGCAGCACCCGGTCCATCCGCGCGGCCAGCTCCAGGTTATGGGTGGCGATCAGCGCGGCCAGCCCGGTGCCGCGCACCAGCTCCATCAACGCATCGAACACCCGGTCGGACGTGGCCGGGTCCAGGTTCCCCGTGGGCTCGTCGGCCAGCAAC
>JBNGDM010000464.1:0-1337 GCA_049975105.1 Rhodovulum sp.
GTGATCGCCAGCACCCCGATCACGATGGACGCACACAGGATGATCGCCGCGATCATCGACACCTGCCGGGCGGCGGCCAGGCAGGCCCGTTCGGCGCGGCGCGCGGCCGCGGCCAGGTCGACATGCAGGCGCCGGTCGAAGACCAACAGCACCGCGCCGGCCAGGATCGCCTGCGCGGCGGCGTATTGCGCGGTGACGCCGCGGCCGAACATCCCCCACAAAAGCACCGTGAAGGGCACCAGGAAAAACAACGAGGTGATCGCCACGTCGCGGCCCCGCGGCCGGTCCTCGGCGTCCAGCCCGCGCAGGTCATGGCGCCGGGCATAGCCGTCGATGCCAACCCAGACGGTGAAGAAATACAGAACCGCCGGGATCAGCGCGGCGGCCATGATGCCGGTATAGGGCACGCCCGTCAGCTCCACCATAACGAAGGCCCCCGCCCCCATCAGCGGCGGCATGATCTGCCCGCCCGACGAGGCCACCGCCTCGACCGCGCCCGCCAACCGCCGCGGATAGCCGAGCCGGGCCATGGCGGGCAGGGTGATCGCGCCGGTGGACGCCACGTTGGCGGACGCCGAGCCCGAGATCGACCCGAACAGCGCCGAGGAGATCAGCGAAACCTTGGCCGCCCCGCCCCTGAGGTGACCCGCGGCAAACCCCGCGACATTCATGAACCCCTGCCCCGCCTCGCCCGCGTTCAGCACCGCCCCGAAGATCACGAAGATCGCCACGACGCCAACCGAAACCCCCGTCAGGCTGCCCCAAATGCCGCCCTCGGCGATCGTCAGCGTGCCCAGAAAGCTGGGCAGCGGCGTGCCGGAATGGCCGAACTCGCCGGGGATGTGCTGGCCGAACACCCCATAGGCCAATGCCAGCCCGGCCACTGTCGGCAGCGGCCAGCCGATGGCGCGCCGCGCGGCCTCCAGCACGGTCAGCAACAAGGTGATGGCGATACCAATCTGAAACGGCCCTTCGAGGAAACCGTATTGGTCGGACAGGGTGTCATGCTGCAAGGCGACCCAGCCCGCCGCACCGATCCCGAGCGCTGCCCAGGCCACCCCCGTGACCAGCCCCCGCCGTGTCCGCGCCCCGAAGACGAAAATCCACGGCAGGATCAGCACCATGTGCAGCGGCCGC
Source organism: Rhodovulum sp. (assembly GCA_049975105.1). Taxonomy (GTDB): domain Bacteria; phylum Pseudomonadota; class Alphaproteobacteria; order Rhodobacterales; family Rhodobacteraceae; genus Rhodovulum. The sequence continues at coordinate 1,138 of JBNGDM010000464.1, forward strand.
GCCACCAGGTTCGGCACGAGGCCGGAAAAGATCAGGCCCAGGTGGAAGGCGATCAACGCCACCGCCAGCCCCAGCCGCAGCCAGCGCAGCGGACCGGCATCTGTTTCCTCGGCAATAGGGGCAAGCATGGGCGGGCCTTCGCGAAAAAGGCCGGGCCGCCTTGGCCCGGCCGGTCGGGTCGGATCGGGGGTGGGTTACAT
>JBNGDM010000465.1:0-1327 GCA_049975105.1 Rhodovulum sp.
TGACGGGGCTCAGCCTTGCCGCCCCGGTCGCCCAGGCCGAAATCACCATGGGCCTGATCCCGGCCGAGAGCGCCGAGGAAATGGTGAGGAAATTCGAGCCGATGCGCGCCTACCTGGAGCAACAACTCGGCGAGTCGGTGAAGGTGTATACCGCCACCGACTACACCGGTGTCATCGAGGCAATGCGACGCAAGCGTATCGACGTCGCCTGGTTCGGGCCGCTTTCTTATGTCGTGGCCCAGCGGGAAGCCGGGGCCGAGCCGTTCGCCGCGGGGGTTCGCAAAGGCTCGGACTCCCATTCGTACGTCGGCATTCTCACGACCCGTTGCGATTCCGGCATCGAAAATCTCGAGGATCTCGAAGGCAAGACGATGGCCTTCGTAAGCCCGAGTTCCACGTCCGGCGGCCTGGTGCCGACTTACATGGTAGTGAGCCAGACAGGCCAGCAACCGGAGGAGTATTTCTCCCGACTGACGTACGCGGGAAGCCACGATGCCGGCCAGCTAGCCCTCAAGAACGGCAGCGTGGATGCGGCGGCCACGAATGACATCACCTACGAAAGGATGGTGAAAAAGGGACAGATCAGCCGGGATGAAATTTGCATCATCCGCGAATCCGACCCCATCCCGGGCTCTCCGCTCACCTATCGAGGTGACCTGTCGGAGGACAAGAAAGCGAAGATCCGCGAGGCCATCCTCAACGCTCACAAGGACATCGAGGTGTCCGGCTACGGTGCGCTTTCTCACTACGAGGCCGTGACGCCGGCTGACTACCAGCCCGTCCGCGACATGGCCGAGCAACTGGGACTGAGCGACGACGACATCCTCAAGTGAGCGGCTGTCTTGACGCATACATGCACGAGCATATCCCGGGATTGCCCGGGTGCATGTCGGCAGGCACGAGCCGATAGCGTCCAATCGAATGACTCGGCGGGCATCTGATCGTGTGCGATCGGGCCGCTTGTCGCGGATTGGACCGCGATGCTCCCAACAGGGCGGGCGATGACCGTGCGCCCTGACTGGTCGGAGTGTCGGTTTGCGCCTCGATGCAAACCGGGGCATCGCTTTCAATCGCTTCGCTCGTTCGAGCGGAGTGAACCGTTTTTTCAAAGGCATCACATATGAGCGCGATCGTCATCGACCGGGTGGCCAAGACCTACCCCAACGGCACCCAAGCCTTGAAGGACATCAGCCTGTCCATCGAGCCGGGGCATTTCACCGTCATCCTTGGACCCTCGGGCGCGGGCAAGTCCACCCTGCTGCGCCTGATGAACGGGCTGGAGACCCCGAGCGCCGGCCGGATCAACGTCCATGGCACGGTGCTGGGC
>JBNGDM010000466.1:0-1304 GCA_049975105.1 Rhodovulum sp.
TACTCCGGGGGTCTGGGGGCAGCGCCCCCAGCCGGTCGCCCCGGCGAAAGCCGCGGCGAAACCTGCAAGCCGTGCCGGCCCCGCTAGCGCCGGACGCGGCCGGGCCATCTTGCCCTTTCGCGCGTTGCGCCCTAGGGCTTGGCGCATGAAGATCTTGTTCCTCGGAGACGTGATGGGCCGGGCCGGCCGCGACGGGGTGGCCGCGCGCCTGTCCGCGCTGCGCGAGGCCTGGGGGCTGGATTTCGTCGTGGTCAACGGCGAGAACGCGACCTCGGGGGCGGGGATCACGCCCGCCCATGCCCGCGGGCTGCTGGAGGCCGGCGCGGATTGCCTGACGCTGGGCGATCATGCCTTCGACCAGAAGGACATGCTCAGTTTCATCGAACAGGAGCCGCGCATCCTGCGCCCGCTGAACTTCGCCAAGGGCGCGCCGGGCAAGGGCGCGCGGCTGTTCCAGGCGCGCGGCGGGCGTAAGGTGCTGGTCGCGCAGGTTCTGGGGCAGGTGTTCATGAAGCGGCCCTTCGACGATCCGTTCTCGGCGATCGAACCGGTCCTGAAATCCCACCCCCTCGGCGGGCTGGCCCAGGCGGCCATCGTCGACATGCATTGCGAGGCGACGTCCGAGAAGATGGCAATGGGCCATTTTTGCGACGGCCGTGCCAGCCTGGTGGTCGGCACGCATACCCATGTGCCTACGGCCGATGCCCAGGTGCTACCCGGCGGCACCGGCTATCTGTCCGATGCCGGCATGTGCGGCGATTACGATTCGGTGATCGGCATGGAGAAGGCCGAACCGATGCGCCGGTTCATCACCGGCATGGCCAAGGGCCGGTTCACCCCTGCGATGGGCGCGGTAACGCTGTCGGGGGTCTATGTGGAAACCGATGACCGCACCGGGCGCGCCACGCGGATCGCCATGGTACGCGATGGCGGCCGGCTGGAGCCCTCCGGCCCATGAGACCGACCTCGCGTCGGCCGGGGCCGGCAGCGGTGGCCGGACCGTCCGACTCGGCGCTTGTGCCGGCGCGGGGGGAGGGTCATCATGGCCGGTAATGCCGCGAAAGGGCCCTAGATGATCGCGCTTCCGCTTCCGCCCACCGGTATGGCGTTGCTGTCGCTTGCCGTGGTCGCGACGATGTTCGTCCTGTTCGTGCGTGAACGCTATCCCGCCGAGGTGATCGCCATCGCGGGGGCCACCGTGATGCTGGTGACCGGCATCCTGCCCTACGAGAAGGCGCTCGAGGTCCTGTCGAACCCCGCGCCCTGGACCATCGCGGCGATGTTCCTGGTCATGGGCGCGCTGG
>JBNGDM010000467.1:0-1287 GCA_049975105.1 Rhodovulum sp.
GGCGGTGGATATGAGCGATGAAATAGCGCATATGGGCGTTGTCGACCGTGCGCTGGGCCTCGGCCTTCCAGGCCTCGTAGGCGCTGGCATAGTCGGGATACATCCCGACCAGGTGGATGTCGTCGACGTTCTTGAACACCGTGCGGCTGGGGTCGACCAGCTCGCCTCCGAACACCAGGTGCAGGCGCTGGGTCATGTTTTGCCTCCGGGCGGCGATTGAAACCGGCGCCACCCTAGACCAAGGCCGGGGGCCGCGAAAGGGCACTCAGGCCAGCCGCCGGATCACCTCGGCATGCAGGTCCGCGGGCGCGGCGATCACCCCGCGCGACATCGGCGCCTCGGTGTTGAAGACCAGCGCGCCGCCCGCCCGGTCGCTGACCCGCGCGCCCGCCTCGGTGGCGATCAGGCTGCCCGCCGCGGTGTCCCAGTCCCAGCTGTCGCGCAGCGTCAGCATCGCGTCATAGCGCCCCTCGGCCACCAGGCACAGCCGATAGGCCAGCGAGGCGCGCAGCGACCGGTGCAGCCGCGGCGGCGGCCCGGCCCAGTGCCGCGGGTCCAGCGCGGGCCGCGCGGTCAGCACCGCCGCCCCGTCCAGTTGCGCCCGCCCGCTGGCCCGGATCGGCGCGCCGTTCAGCGTGGCCCCCGCGCCCGCCGTCGCGGCATACAGCTTGCCGTGCAGCGGCAGGTAGACCACCGCGGCCACCACCCGCCCCGCCTCGGCCACGGCCAGCGCATGGGCAAAGGTCTTGTCGCCATCCAGAAAGGCGCGGGTGCCGTCCAGCGGATCGACCACGAACACCCGGTCGGCCGCCAGCCGCTCCGGCGTGTCCTCGCTTTCCTCGGACAGCCAGCCATAGCCGGGCCGCGCCGCGGTCAGCCGCTCGCGCAGCATCGCGTCGATTTCCAGGTCGGCCTCGGTCACCGGGCCCTGCTGGCCGGGCTTGTCCCAGGTCTTGAGCTTGCGGCTCCAGTGGTGTTCCGCGATCCGGCCGGCCGCCTCGGCCGCCTCGGTCAACAGCGCCAGGTCATTCGCCGGCAAGCGTCAGCCCCTCGACCAGCAGGCTCGGAACCCGGCGCGCCTTGTGGTCTTGCGCGTCGTTCGCGGGCACGATCCGGCGCAGCATCTCGGGCAGGCTGCCCGCGATCGTGCATTCGTTGACCGGATAGGCGATCTGCCCGTTCTCGACCCAGAACCCCGACGCCCCGCGCGAATAATCCCCGGTGGTCGGGTTTATCGTGCTGCCGATCATCGAGGTCACCAAAAGCCCCGTGCCCATCTCGGCGATC
>JBNGDM010000468.1:0-1264 GCA_049975105.1 Rhodovulum sp.
GCCATCGCGCCCACGGCCGGGGCCGTCAGGTACAGCAGCGCGATGAAGACCAGCGCCCAGCCCGCCGACCAGCGCGCGTCCGACACGCGCGGCACGGTGAAGAAGCGCATGATGACGTGCGGCAGGCCCGCGGTGCCGATCATCAGCGACAGCGTGAACAGCAGCATGTTGAACGTGTCGCCATGGTGCATCGTGTATTCGCGGAAGCCCAGTTCCGTCACGATCTGGTCGAGCTTCTGCAAAAGCGGCTCACCGCTGGCCACGTGATCCCCGAACAGGCCCAACGCCGGAATGGGATTGCCGGTCAGTTGCAGCGAGATGAAGATCGCCGGGATCGTGTAGGCCAGGATCAGCACCACGTATTGCGCGACCTGCGTGTAGGTCACGCCCTTCATGCCGCCGAACACCGCGTAGGCGAACACGACCGCCGCCCCGATCAACAGGCCCGTGGTGTTGTTCACCTCGAGGAAGCGGCCGAAGGCCACGCCCACGCCGGTCATCTGGCCGATCACGTAGGTGACCGAGGCGACGATCAGGCAGACCACCGCCACCAGGCGCGCGGTCTGGCTGTAGAAGCGGTCGCCGATGAATTCCGACACGGTGAACTTGCCGAACTTGCGCAGGTAGGGCGCAAGCAAGAGCGCCAGCAGCACGTAGCCGCCGGTCCAGCCCATCAGGAAGGTCGAGTTGTCATAGCCGACGAAGGCGATGAGACCGGCCATCGAGATGAAGGACGCCGCCGACATCCAGTCGGCCGCGGTCGCCATCCCGTTGGTGACCGGGTGCACGCCGCGGCCCGCGGCGTAGAATTCCGACGTGGACCCGGCGCGGGCCCAGATCGCGATCCCGATATACAGCGCGAAGCTCGCGCCGACGAAGATCAGGTTGATGACGAATTGGCTCATGCTCTCACTCCTCGTCCACGCCGAACTTGCGGTCCAGCCGGTTCATCCGCCACGCGTAAAAGAAGATCAGCGCAAGGAAGACCAGGATCGAGCCTTGCTGGGCGAACCAGAAGCCGAGATCGGTGCCGCCCACGCTGATACCGGACAGAAGCGGGCGCAGCAGGATGCCGAAGCCGAACGAGACCAGCGCCCAGATGATCAGGCTTATGATGATGAGACGAACATTGGCCTTCCAGTAGGCCATCGCGGAGTCCTTGTCGGACATGGGATCCTCCCGTTTGCGGTTAGGGGGAACCCGGGCGCGCCTCCCGCGCGCCCGGGGTTGTCAGGCAGGCGAACCGCTCAGGCGCGGTTCATCC
>JBNGDM010000469.1:0-1263 GCA_049975105.1 Rhodovulum sp.
CCTTCCATGTCGGTCGAGGGGCGACACGGGCGTTGCCCTTGGCCGGTGGACGGCTGAGGCGGATTCGCCAGGCCTGGACCATGCAGTGAGCAGCCCGCGACCATGGATCGCGGAGTATGCGGCCGTTGTGCAGATCCGCTTTCCATCGACCGATCAGCCGACCGGCCGCACGTCGCCAGGCAACCATTTCTTTCGCATCCATGCATTTCTCACTCCTCATTCGCTGTCGCGCCAATTCGGCGCGTTCCCGAAAAACTCTGTCCCCACAGCCGACGCGTTCCCGTGCCATCTTCCGTGCATGGGCCGGGAAGGAACCGCGCGAGACCCTACGTCTTGGGGAGTATCGCGGGGCGTTTCAGACGCCCGCGTACTCCCCCGTAGGGGGAGGGTGTGGTCAGTTTCCGGCATAGTTTCCAACTCAAGATTCATAAGTCCCTGTTTTCCAATCGCTTGCACGAATCAACCCTTGGAAACTGAGACGCGTTTTGCGGCGCGTCTCACGTTTTGCCGCACGCTCGGCTTGCCTGTTTTCGTAAGTCATTCCTGAATAACCTCTTGCATCAATCGCTTTGGAAACTGAACCCCCCGTTTTCGGAAACTCAGTTTCCGGCAGTTTCCAGCGAGTTTCCACGTAAGTCCTTATTCTTCGTCCGCCGTTTTCGGTGTAGTTTCCAGCATCTGACGCCGCACCTGGTTGACGTACTGCCGAGAGACGCCCACCGCGTCGGCGATTTCCTGGGCGTCTGCGGCCGGGTCGTGGGCCAGCAGCGCCGCCGTCCACAGGCCCTTCTCACCGTTCGCGCCGGGCCGGTTCACGACGTACTGCATGGCCGACTTGATCCGAACCCGCTCGACCAGGCCGCGCTCCATGGCCAGATCGAGCAGATCCTCGGCCTTGCGTTCGGACAGGCCGAACCGCTGGTTGGCCTCGTAGGTGACCGAGCGCTTCGAGCATGGGTCGTTGAGGGCGACACACTGCTCGACGAAGTCGGCCAGGGGAATCGTTTTGGGCTTGCCAGCCTTGGGCGTGCCCAGCAGGACCGACGTATCCACCTCGTCCGTGGGCGTGAACAGGGGCCACTCCCAGTGCAGCGCCCTGGGCGGCATGGGCGGCCAGCTCCGCACGGCCGACTCCAGCACGACGATGTCGTCTTCCTCGTGCGGGCGCAGCACGAGGTGCGTATCCGCCGCCCGCGATTGGCTGCCGGCACCCGCGCCCACGTCGGTGACGGCCTTGCCGGACTGGTTGCCCTTGGAGGTATG
>JBNGDM010000470.1:0-1261 GCA_049975105.1 Rhodovulum sp.
GAGACCGCCTCGCCCGAGACCGCGAAGTCCGAGGGACTCGCCGCGCCGAAGAAGGCCGCGACTTGGCTTGCCGCCGTGGCGGTCTTGTCCACGCTGCCGGCATAGCCCGCCGCGGGCGAACAGGTGATCCGGCCGCGCCAGGGGAATGCGGGCTGGCCCGTCTCGGCAGCGTTGTCGCTGTACGGGGTCGGCAGCGTGTTGCCGGGCGGCACGTCCATCAGGATGAACGGATAGAAGGTCACGCGCAGGCCGCGCGCCTTCATCTCCTTGATTGCCTGCACGACCGCGAAGTCGGCCGGCGTGCCGCCATGGACGGGACGGTCCTGGTCATCCCGGCTGACGAGATGGGCGACCGCGCGGGACACGCCGTTCACCGACCACGTCTGCGGACTGGTGGTCTTTTCCGACACCTCGACGCCCGGCCGGATCGCGCACTCGCCCACGCGGAGGTCGTTTCCGAACCAGGCCACCACGAGGCTGACGCTTTCCACCTTCGGCGCCATGGCATGCAGCCGGTTCAGCGCCACGACCATGTCGGCGGTGTCTGACAGCGCGTTCAGGTTCTCGGGGATCTGCGCCCCGCCGCTGCCCTTGCGGATGCCTTGCGTCGCGTAGGTGAACTCGCCCGAGGCCGGGATCATGGTGACGGCGCGGGTCAGCCCTTCGGCCGTGTCGGGGTCGGCGAGCGGGCGGAAAACCTCGAAGGAGAGCTGCGGCAGGCGGTTGCCGTAGTTGCCGAGCGGCAGGTCCTCGAAGACCACATAGGCCGTGCCGCGATAGGCCGGGCTGTTCGCCGCGCCCATCTTGGTCGCGATGAACGGATCCGCCGTCTGCGTCTCGTCGCCCGGATACCAGCGCCAGGTGATGCCGGCCGTGTCGAGAAGCTTCCCGTCCGCCCAGATGCGCCCGATGCCGGTGATCGGTCCTTCGCAGAGCGCCACCGCAAAGGAGGCGTAGTAGAGATACTCGGTGGTCTTGACCTTGCCGCCACCCCCGCCGCCCTTGCCACCGCCCTGCGTGGTGGTCTTCGTCTCCTCGCGGAAATCCGTCGCCCAGATAACATTCCCGCCCATGCGCATGCGGCCGTAGACGCACGGGATGACGGCTCCTTCCGTCGAGGACGTGATCCGTAGGCTGTCGAGCCGCGGGCCTTCGATCCGCTGGGTCGGCGCAAGCGAGGATACGATCCAGCTGTCGACGACCGAGCCGATGCTGGAGCCGATGAAGCCGCCGATGGTCGCGGCGCTGACGCCGAGGATCG
>JBNGDM010000471.1:0-1241 GCA_049975105.1 Rhodovulum sp.
ATACCGTGCCGGTCGAACAGCAATGGGTCAGCCGCATCCACATCGCCGCCGAGGCCGCGCGCGAGGCGGGGCAGATCACCTATACCTTCAGCGAGAACACCTCGAACACCGATTACCCGCGCGTGATGCGCGAATATGCCGAAAGCGGCGTGAAACTGATCATCGGCGAGATCTTCGGGGTCGAACAGGAAGCGCGTGAGGTGGTGCTGGACTATCCCAAGACCGCGTTCCTGCTGGGCTCGTCCTTCATGCCCGACCCGGCCTATCCGAACCTTGCCGTGTTCGACAACTATATCCAGGACGCCAGCTACCTGTCGGGGATCATTGCGGGGGCGATGACCGAGACGGGCAATATCGGCATGGTCGGCGGCTTTCCGATTCCGGAAGTGAACCGGCTGATGCATGCCTTCATGGCGGGGGTGCGCGAGACGCGGCCCGACGCCACCTTCCAGGTCAGCTTCATCGGGTCGTGGTTCGACCCGCCCAAGGCCAAGGAAACCGCATTCGCCATGATCGAGAACGGCGCCGACCTGCTGTATGCGGAACGGTTCGGCGTGTCGGACGCGGCGCAGGAACGGGGCGTGCTGGCCATCGGCAACGTGATCGACACGCAGGCCGATTACCCCGACACGGTAGTCGCCTCGGCGATCTGGCATTTCGAACCGACGCTTCAGGCGGCGCTGGCCCGGGTCGCCGATGGCAGCTTCGAGGCCGACAATTACGGCCTTTATTCCTTCATGAAGGAAGGCGGCTGTTCGCTGGCGCCCTTGGGCACCTTCGCGGGCAAGGTGCCGCAAGCGGCGCTGGACATGGTCGCCGAGAAGGAGGCCGCGATCAAGGCGGGTGCGTTCACCGTCGAGATCAACGACGAAGAACCCAAATCCTCCTGATGGGGGCGCGCGAGGTCGTCCTGCGCCTTGAGGGGATCACCAAGAGGTTCGGGAAGCTTACCGCCAACGATGATGTCGGCTTCGCCCTGCACAGGGGCGAAGTCCTTGCCCTGCTTGGGGAAAACGGCGCGGGCAAGACGACGCTGATGAACATCCTGTTCGGCCATTACACGGCCGATGCGGGCACGGTCGAGGTGTTCGGGCAGGCCCTGCCGCCGGGCGCCCCCGGCGCGGCGCTGGCCGCGGGCGTCGGCATGGTGCACCAGCATTTCACGCTGGCGGGCAACATGACGGTGCTGGAGAACATCCTTTTGGGCACGCGGGCGCTGTTGGCCCCTGGCCTGGGGCGGG
>JBNGDM010000472.1:0-1240 GCA_049975105.1 Rhodovulum sp.
TTTCAACGGTCTGCCCCTGGACGCCACCCTGCGCAGCGGCGAGATCGTCGCCCTGCCCCGCCGCGTTGCCGAACCCTCGCCCGCGACCGGGGCGGACACCACCGGCCCGATCCGGCCCGCGGGCGAGATCGACATCGCCCGGCTGGCCGGCGCGGCCATCGACCGGGCCGAGCCCGCCACCACCCCCGCCCGACCGGCAGACCCCGCACCCAGCGTCGGAACCGAACCGATTCGCCACAAGGTGGAGCGGGGCGAGACCGCCTATTCGATCGCGCGGCTCTACAATGTCACCGTGCGCGCTCTGGCCGACTGGAACGGCCTGGGGCCCGACCTGACCGTGCGCGAGAACCAGTACCTGCTGATCCCGGTTCCCGCCCGCGATACCGCCGCGGCCCCCATCCCGCGCGAGGCCGCGGCCCCCGGCGAACATTCCACCGTCCCGACCCCGCCCAGCGCGGCCAGGCCGCTGCCCGAAGAGGAAGAGACGGCCGAACCCGCCGCGCCCCCCTCGCCCCGGATGGCCGAAGAGAGCAGCGCCAAGGCCCGGTTTGCCATGCCGGTGTCCGGCAGCATCATCCGCGGCTACGAGAAGGGAAAGAACGACGGGATCGACATATCGGGCAAGCCGGGCGTTCCGGTACAGGCGGCCGCCGATGGCACCGTTGCCGCGATCACCCGCGATACCGAGCAGGTGCCGATCCTCGTGCTGCGCCACGACGACAACATGCTGTCGGTCTATGCCAATATCCAGGACATCTCGGTCGACAAGGGCGATCGCGTGCGCCGCGGTCAAGGCGTGGCCGCGCTACGGGCGGGCAATCCGGCCTTCCTGCATTTCGAGCTGCGCAAGGGCTTTGAAAGCGTAGATCCGATGCCCTATCTGACCCCGTAAGGCGCGGAAGGATTTTCGCGAAAATCCTTGCGTCGAAAAATCTTCAAGAAGATTTTTCCGGGCGCGTGCCGCGCCCGATTCTGGGTATTTGACCCAAGAAGAAGACGGGAGCGTTCAGAAACGTATGCCGTGACGGGCAGCGAGGTCGGTGAAGAATTGCCAGGCGACCCGGCCCGAGCGCGCCCCGCGCGTTGCCTGCCATTCGATGGCTTCGGCGCGCAGGGTGTCGGGGGCGACCTCCAGCCCGTGGGCCAGGCAGTACCCCTCGACCATCGCCAGAAACTCGTCCTGGCTGCAGGGGTGGAAGCCCAGCCAGAGACCGAACCGATCCGACAGCGACACCTTTTC
>JBNGDM010000473.1:0-1220 GCA_049975105.1 Rhodovulum sp.
TGGTGGTGCTGTTGCGCGATACCACGATGAAACTGGCCGTCGAGGGCGCCGCCTCGCCGCAGACGCTGCGGCAATACGGGCTGGGTGCGCAGATCCTGGCCGCGCTGGGCCTGCACCGGCTGGAACTTCTGACCAACTCGCCCCTGCCCAAGGTGGTCGGGCTCGAGGCCTACGGGCTTTCGATCGAGGGCACCCGCAAGATCGACGGAAAGGGCTGAGCCATGGCCGACCAGGACCCCCATCACATCCTTGAGCTGCCCAGCTTCGACAAGCCGGTGAAACTGCTGATCGCGGTCGCGCCGTTCTATCGCGACATCGCCGACATGCTGATCGCGGGGGCGACCGCCAAGCTGGAACAGGCCGGCGCCACCCACGACCTGGTCGAGGTGCCGGGCGCGCTGGAACTGCCGCCCGCCATCGCGCTGGCGCACCGGATGTCGAACTATGACGGCTACGTGGCGCTCGGCTGCGTGATCCGCGGGGCGACGACGCATTATGAAACCGTCTGCAACGACAGTTCGCGCGGCCTGACGCTGTTGGGCCTTCAGGGCGCGCTGATCGGCAACGGCATCCTGACCGTGGAAAACCACGAACAGGCGGTCGAGCGGGCGAACCCCGCCGACATGGACAAGGGCGGCGGCGCGGCGGCCGCGGCGCTGCACCTGATCGCGCTGGCCCGCAAATGGGGCGGCCAGACCAAGGGTGTCGGCTTCAAGCCCGCCGGCAGCTTCCAGATCGCCGAGGGGAGCGACCGCGCATGACCTCCGCCGCCGAGAAACGCCAGATGAAATCCGCCGCGCGGCTCTATGCCGTGCAGGCGCTGTTCCAGATGGAACAGTCGGGCCAAAGTGTCGACGCCGTCCGGCGCGAGTTCGAGGACTGGCGCTTCGGCATCGGCTATGAAGAGGGCGAGGACCTGGCCGAGGGCGACGTGGACCTGTTCCGCGCCACGCTGGAAGGCGCGGTGAACTGGCAGGCCAAGATCGACCAGATGACCGACCGCGCGCTGGTGGCCAAGTGGCCGATCGCCCGGATCGACCCGACGCTGCGCGCGCTTTTCCGCGCAGCCGGCGCCGAACTGGTCGGGGGCAAGACCCCGCCCAAGGTGGTCATCACCGAATATGTCGACGTCGCCAAGGCGTTCTTCCCCGAGGGGCGCGAGCCGAAATTCGTCAACGCCGTGCTCGACCACATCGCCCGCGAGGCCAAGCCCGAGGCGT
>JBNGDM010000474.1:0-1219 GCA_049975105.1 Rhodovulum sp.
GTGTACGACGGCAGCGACTGGAGCTTGCAGTCGCCGGACCGGAGCCCGCCCATCGGTGATCAGTTAACTGCTTGATATATATACACAAATAGGCATACACACCTATCCCCCGGGTACCCAACAGCTTGTTGCCTACGTCAATTGTATGGTCTGGAATGGTTCTCCGTCCAGAAACTTGCCGTCCAGGCATTCAGCTCAATGCACCCCACTTGCGTCGGGTGCGCCCGGGATTCTGGTCATGGCAGCCATGCGATACAACTCTCAACACCATGGCTGACAACTCGTCGTAGGTCAGTCTACGTTCGAGCCACATGAACAGCAACGGCAGAACAATCAATGGCGCTGCTATGCCCACCGTCAACATGCTGATCTCGTACGCGGGTACACCGAAGGCCTCGGACGCCGCGACGACAACAGACGAAAGGATGGTGGACGCAAGCAAGCTTGCGTAGATGTGCGTTCTCATCGATTCCGGGTTCGAGGTATCCACATGATCCAGATGGCATGAGGACTTGAGCAGCTTGAACAGAAGCTCGATGACCCAGCGCAAAGAGTACAGCGTTTCGAGTTCTTCGACGCTGAAATCGTCGGCACGAAGATCCGTGAGATAGCAGTGATACTTCTCGGTCTCGTCGTTGTAGTGCCCAACCACTCGAAATACCGCCGGGCCCGCGGATGTCCGGAACTGGGCGTCGAGGTCGAACGTGTCGTGGCACATGGTGAAGTCGACGTCGTTGAGCTTCATCCCCTCGCTGCTTCTCGGAGCTCGAATTCCATGGCGCACTTGTACAACGGTGGGGTTCGCGTCATCCTTCAAGCGCATCAGGATATGGCCGCCTTGCTCGATGATAGCGGCGAAGTCGTCATAGCAGGTATAGCCGAGGTCACGGACATACAATGTGCCTGGTTGAACTTCGTAGTCTCGGGAGATATCGCGCTCACTGCCCCGCTCGCCAGTCACCACCACGTCAACGATAAATCGGTGGACGAGATCGGCTCTGGCGTGAACCTTCAAGGCGGCATCCACTTTGTTTGTTCGTGTTGCCGGAAACATCTTACCCAGTAACGGCGATACCATTGCAAACCAGGTACCGTAGAAAACACGGCAACCGCACAACGCAACCGTCGTCGGCCAATACTCGATGGAACCGCCCGAGCTTCTCATAGAGTTCTGGGTTCTCCATACCCCATTGAGGAAGTCGTTCCACCGCCCGGTCGA
>JBNGDM010000475.1:0-1210 GCA_049975105.1 Rhodovulum sp.
CAGCGACGTGGCGTGGCGTTCGGGGATGGAAAGCCTCAGGAACACGCCGCCGCCGCCGATCTCGGCCACGGTTTCGCCGGGCGTGATGACGGAGCCGAGCGAGATCGGCACCGACAGCACGACGCCGGTGTCGGGCGAGAGCACCGCGCCCTCGGTCACCTGCTGTTCGATCACCCGGCGGTCGGCCCGGGTCGACTCGATATTGCCCTTGAGCACGTCCACCTGGGTGCGGAGCTGATCTAGCCGCTGCTGGGTGATGACGCCGCGTTCGCGCAGCGCCTCGCCCCGGTTGAGGTCGGTCGTGGCCGTTTCAAGCTGGGTTTCCAGCGAGGAGAGCTGCGCGTCGATGGCCCGGAGTTGGAAGGTCAGCTTGTCATCCTCGACCCGCGCGATTTCCTGGCCCGAGTCGACCCGGTCGCCCTCGGTCACCTTCAACTCGACCAGCGTGCCGCCGATGCGGGCGCGGGCGGGCACGCGGTCGCGGGTTTCGACCTGTCCGTAGACGGCCTTCCACTCGGTGATCTCGGTGGGCTGGAGCGTGATCTCGGCGGCCAGCGCGGGCAGCGCCGTCAGCATCGCGAGGATCGCGAGGAAAGGTCTGGGCATCGTCTTCGTCCTCCCGTGGAGGATGCCGCCGCACGGGGCGGCGCATCCACCTTTTGCGGACCCGGAGTCGGGGCGACTCGGGCCTAACACATGCACATTTTTGAATGTATGGGCCAAGTGCCCGTGTTTTTCAAGAAAAAGCTCAGGGGGACGGACGCATGAATCGTCGCAGCACATGGGCCTGTTGCTCGGTCATCAGCGACTCGGCGGTGTGCATGTGCGCGGCCATGATCCGCCGTGCGGCCTCGGGGTCGCGGGCGCGAAAGGCCGCGATCAGCTCGGCCTGAAAGGCGCGGCCACGTTCCCAGAGGGTGCGGTTCGGCGGGTCGTACAGCTGGCGGTAGACGGTGAGATCGGAGAGCGCGGCGGTGATGAAACCCACGATCAGCCCCAGGAGGCGGTTGCCGGAAAGCTCGGCCAGGCGCGCGTGGAATTGCAGCGAGGCGACATGCTGGGCGCGTTCCTCCTCGGGCGTCTCGGCGGGGGTGGCATAGGCGGCCATTATGTCTTCCAGCCCGGCGAGGTCGTCCTCGTTCAGGCGGCCCGCGAGGTCGGCGGCCATCTCGGGCTCCAGCGCGCGGCGAAGCTGGTAGATGTCCTCGAT
>JBNGDM010000476.1:0-1195 GCA_049975105.1 Rhodovulum sp.
GATGAAATCCTCGATATCGGGGTGGTCGCAGCGCATCGTCGCCATCATCGCGCCGCGGCCCGAGCCCGCCGACATGATCGTCCGGCACATCGCGTCCCAGACATCCATGAACGACAGCGGCCCCGAGGCGTCGGCGGCCACGCCCAGAACATCCGCGCCGCGGGGCCGGATCGTCGAGAAATCATAGCCGATTCCCCCGCCCTGCTGCATGGTCAGCGCGGCCTCTTTCAGCATGTCGAAGATACCGGCCATCGAATCGGGGATCGTGCCCATGACGAAGCAGTTGAACAGCGTCACCGCCCGGCCCGTCCCCGCGCCCGCGGTGATCCGGCCCGCGGGCAGAAAGCGGAAATCCTCGAGCGCGGTATAGAATTTCTCCTCCCAGGCGGCCTTGTCCTGTTCGGCTTCGGCCAGCGCCCGCGCGATCCGTCGCCAGGTGTCCTCGACCGTCAGGTCCTCGGGGCTGCCATCCGCCTTTTTCAAGCGGTATTTCATATCCCAGATCTGTTCGGCGATAGGGGCGGAGAAACGGCTCATCTCGGGAATCCTCGGGCGCGCGGGAAAGGCTCTCTAGGATAGGGCTTCGGCTTGAACTCCGCAACAACTAGACTAGGGTCACGGCTTATCAACAGAATCTGGGGGGCAGGATGGCGGGGGGCCATGTCAATCTGGTCAAGCTCTGTGTCGGCGCAGAGCGGGTCGAGGACCTGCTGCACTGGCAGCGCCAGCCGCGCGCCAAGGGACCCGACGGGCTGCCGCGCCATGTCACCCGGATGTGGCCCAAGCGCGAGGCCGAATTGCTGGCGGGCGGCTCGCTTTACTGGGTGTTCAAGGGCGTGATCCTGGCCCGCCAGCGCATCCTGCGGCTGGACGAGGTGACGGGCGCGGACTGGATCGCGCGGTGCGGCATCGTGCTGGAGCCGCGGGTGATCCGCACCGAGGCGATGCCGAAACGCCCGTTCCAAGGCTGGCGCTACCTGGGCGCGGACGACGCGCCCCGCGACCTGCCCGAGGGGCGGGCGGGGGAGGAGGATTTGCCGCCCCGCCTGATGGCGGCACTGGCAGAAATCGGGGTGCGCTAGGCGGCTATGCGCGCCGCTCAGCTATCCAGCCCAAGGCGGCGCGACAGCGCGCGAAAGATGGCGCGCGCGGCGTCGTCCCAGTCGGCCGTGCGCGACTTGAACAGGGTCGCCTG
>JBNGDM010000477.1:0-1188 GCA_049975105.1 Rhodovulum sp.
GTCTCCAAGGGGCTGATGGCCGAGTTCGGCGAGGACCGCATCCGCGACACGCCGCTTTCGGAATCGGGCTTCACCGGCGCGGGCATCGGCGCGGCCGCCGCCGGCATGCGCCCCATCGTCGAGGTGATGACGGTGAATTTCTCGCTGCTCGCGCTCGACCAGATCCTGAACACCGCCGCCACGCTCCGACACATGTCGGGCGGCCAGTTCGGCTGCCCGGTGGTGATCCGCATGGCGACCGGCGCCGGCAAGCAGCTCGCCGCGCAGCATTCGCACTCGCTGGAAGGCTGGTTCGCCCATATCCCCGGCCTGCGCGTGCTGGCGCCTGCCACGCTGGAGGATGCGCGCGGCATGCTCTGGACGGCGATCGAGGATCCCGACCCGGTGCTGATCTTCGAGAACGTGATGCTCTACAACCGCGAGGCCGAGATCGACGCCGCCGCCGGCCCGGTCGGGATCGACCGCGCCGCGATCCGGCGGCCGGGCCGCGACGTGAGCCTGATCACCTATGGCGGCTCGCTTTACAAGGTGTTGGAGGCGGCCGAGGACCTGGCCGGGCAGGGGATCGAGGCCGAGGTGATCGACCTGCGCAGCCTGCGCCCGCTGGACGAGGAGACCATCGCCGAGAGCGTCGCCCGCACCCGGCGCGCGGTCGTTGTCGACGAAGGCTGGCGGTCCGGATCGCTCTCGGCCGAGGTGATCGCCCGGATCAACGAACGCTGCTTCTGGTCGCTCGACGCGCCGCTCGCCCGGGTCTGCGCCGCCGAGGTGCCGATCCCGTACCCGCAGCACCTGGAGGCCGCGACGATCCCGCAGGTGCCGGGTATCGTCGCGGCGGCGAAGGCCGCGCTCGGGAAGGGCTAAGCGATGGGCGTCTTCACCATGCCCTCGCTTGGGGCCGACATGGAGGCCGGCACGCTGACCGAATGGCTGGTGGGCCCCGGCGATACCGTCAAGCGGGGCGATATCGTCGCCGTGGTCGAGACCCAGAAGGGCGCCATCGAGATCGAGATCTTCGAAAGCGGCACGGTGGAGCGGCTGGAGGCCGAGATCGGCCAGAAGCTGCCCGTCGGCGCGCCGCTCGCGCTGATCCGGGGGGAAGGCGAGGCGGCTTCGGAAATGACGCCCGCACCGGCGGCCCCGAAGCCCGCCTCGGCCAAGGTCCCCGAATCGGCCGCGCCGAGGCTT
>JBNGDM010000478.1:0-1185 GCA_049975105.1 Rhodovulum sp.
ACCTCAAGCAGTCGAGCGGCTTCGTGAAGGGCATCCCGGCGACGCCGGAGGATGTGGCCCTCCTGGCGCGCATCGCCGGCGGCCGCGCGAAAGTGAAGGCCTCCGGCAAGATCAACACGCGTGAGAAGGCGCTGGCCCTGCTTGCGGCCGGGGCAACCCTACTCGGCACCAGCTCGGCGGTGGCGATCGTGACCGGCGCGGACGCCGGCGAGGACGGGTATTGAAGGATGAAAGGAGGAACCATGAAGAAGGCTGGAGTCTTGGTGGTCGGCAGCTATGCGACCGGTCTGGTCATGCAGACCGAGCGGCTGCCTCTGAAGGGGGAGACGCTGATCGGGCAAGGGTTCCGTGCCGGCCACGGCGGCAAGGGCTCGAACCAGGCCGTGCAGGCCGCCCGCCTCGGCGCGGATGTCGCGTTTCTCTGTTGCGTCGGCAGGGACAGCTACGGCGACGCGATGGAGGCGCTGATGCGTGGGGAGGGCGTGCGCCCGGACGGGCTGCTGCGCCACGAAACGCTGCCGACGGGGGTCGGCTTCATCGTCGTCGACGCGCGGGGGCACAACCTGATCGCCGTCGACCTCGGCGCCAACAACGCGCTGACCCCGGAACTGCTGGAGGCGCACCGCACCCTGTTCGAGGAGGCCGATGTCGTGCTCGCGCAGATGGAGATTCCGTTGGAGACCGCCCTCGCCGCCATGCGGATCGGGCGCGAGTGCGGCGCGCTGACCGTCCTCAATCCGGCGCCTGCCGCCCGGCTGGACGGGCACGACCTGTCGTGTATCGATTTTATCACTCCAAATGAGACCGAGGCGGTCGTCTGCGCGGGGATTGAGAGGAACGACCACGGCGCGGCCATCAACCGCCTGCTGCAGCTGGGTTGCCGCAATGTCGTCCTGACCACCGGCGCGGACGGATGCGTCTGGACGGACTCCGCCGGCACGGCTCGCGCGGTGCCCGGCTTCCGGGTGGAAGTGGTCGACACCGTCGGCGCGGGTGACGCCTTCAGTGCGGCCTTCGCGGTCGCCCTCGGCGAGGGAATGGACATGCCGGACGCGCTGCGCTTCGCCAACGCGGCGGGCGCGCTATCGGTCACAAGGCCGGACACCGTGCCGTCGTACCATGCGCGGGGCGAGGTGGATGGGTTTCTCACCGGGGGACCCCCGCTTGCGCGTGGTCTGCCAATGC
>JBNGDM010000479.1:0-1178 GCA_049975105.1 Rhodovulum sp.
ATGATGAAGCGGATCAAGCCCTCGGTCTCGACGGCGTCGAAGCCGAAGTGGCGCGACAGCGTGGTGATCGAGGCGCGAGGGCTTTCCAGCGCGCCGATGGCGTAGCCTTCCACCGCGCCCCAGAGGCCGGTGACGTCGATCCGGGACTCCGTCAGCCCCGCCCGCAGGCAGAGGTGCCGGACCAGCGCCGCGAGCGACACCGCGCCGAGGCGGCCGGTCAGCCAGTGCCCGAGCCGCCAGTTGCCGCCGTCCGTCCAGACGTCGGTCAGCGCCGGGAAGAACGGATAGGGCCGCGCGTCCCAGGTCCAGGCGGCGCATTCGGGGACATGCACCATCCGGCCGCCGTAGACCGATGAGATCGGGTTGTTCGCCGCCTCGCCCCAGAAGAGATAGGTCGCCTCGAGGTAGGCGCGCTGGATCGCGTCGTCCCGCCAACCGCGGGAGAAGTAGGGCACGAAGCTTTCCGAGGACTTCGGATCGAAGAAGACGTTGGGCTGGTTGGTGCCGCGGTCGATGGCCGGGCATCCGAGCTCGGTGAACCAGATCGGCTTGGACTCGGGCACCCACGCGGTCGGCGTCCCGCTCTCCACCCCGCCCGGGCGGTCGTAATGCGCGTTCGACCACCAGTCGCGCAGATCCTTGTAACGGAAGACCCACGGCTTGCCCGAGGCGCCGTCCGTGATCGCGGTGCGGATTTGCGCCGAGCGGTCGGCCGCGCTGGCGTAGAACCAGTCAAAGCCTTCGCCGCCCGCGATGTTGCCCTGCAGGTACGCCCGGTCGTAGATCGCGGGCCAACCCTCGGCCGCGTCGGCATGCTCGAACCCGTCGCGCCAGTCCGAGAGCGGCATGTAGTTGTCGATGCCGACGAAATCGATCTCGGGATCGGCCCAGAGCGGATCGAGGTGGAAGAAGACGTTGCCCGAGCCGTCGCCGGGCTGATGCCCGAAGTATTCCGACCAGTCGGCTGCATAGCTGATCGCGGTCCCCGCGCCGAGGATGCTCCGCACGTCGGCCGCGAGATCGCGAAACGCCTGCACCGCCGGATAAGTCGAGGCGTCCGAGCGGATCGTGGTCAGCCCGCGCATCTCTGTCCCGATCAGGAAGGCGTCGACCCCGCCGGCCGCCGCGCAGAGATGAGCGTAATGCAGCACCATCCGCCGAAGGCCCCAGTCGTCCGC
>JBNGDM010000480.1:0-1148 GCA_049975105.1 Rhodovulum sp.
ACCCTGTTGCAGGCCATCAGCCGTCACGATGCGCGCGTTTTCGAGATGTTGTGTCATGCCACCGCCTCGAACGCGCGGCGCTCTACCGTGATCTTCACATCGGCCAGCCGTTCGACAATGGCCATGTCGTGAAAGATACCGACCATGGCGGCACCGTTCGCTTTGGCCGCCTCGATCATGGCGCAGACGTTTTCGCGTGCGGCAGGGTCCAGCGACGCGGTGGGTTCGTCCAGCAGCATCAGCCGCCCCCCTTGGGTAAAGCTGCGCGCGATGTTCACACGCTGGCGTTCACCGCCCGAGAAGGTTGCGGGCGTTGCATCCCAGAGCTGTTCGGGGATCGCCAGCGCCGCAAGCATCTTTGCGGCCTTGTCATGGGCGGCATCACGGTCCACGCCCTGTTGCAGCAGGGGCCGGGCGACCACATCAAGGGTCGAGAGCCGCGGCAAGCAGTGCAGGAACTGCGTGACGAAGCCGATTTCAGCGCGGCGCAGGTCGGTGATTTGCGTTTCGGGCGCGGTCACAAGGTCCACCAGATCGCCCGCAGAACTGCGATAGAGCACTTCACCGGACGATGGCACATAGGTGCGGTAGATCGCCTTCAACAGCGAGGATTTCCCCGCCCCCGATGGCCCCACCAGCGCGGCCAGTTGGCCCGGCTTCAAATCAAAGCTGATGCCTTCGGCGGCGGGCACATGTTTGGCACGGTCGTGGATATAGAACCCTTTGCCCAGATCGCGCACGGAAAGAATATTGTCCATCAGGCCCTCACAATGCGCTGGAAACAAGTTGTTGCGTATAGGCCGCCTGCGGATCCTCAAGGATCTGGTCGGTCAGCCCAGATTCGATGATACGGCCGTATTTCATCACGATGGTCCGCGTCGTCAGGTGGCGCACAACGCCAAGGTCGTGGGTCACGACCAGCATCGACACGCCCGTGACCTCTTGCAGCTCCATGATCAGGTCAAGGATGCGTGCCTGCACCGACAGATCAAGCCCGGTCGTCACCTCGTCCAGCAGCAACAGCGGCGCGCCGGTGGACAGGGCGCGGGCAATCTGCACCCGCTGTTGCATCCCGCCCGAGAAATTGCGCGGCAATTCGTCCATCCGCGCAGGCGGCACCTCGGTCCGCGCAAGAAGCGCCGTAGCCT
>JBNGDM010000481.1:0-1139 GCA_049975105.1 Rhodovulum sp.
TTGGACATCATTGACCTTCTCCCTTGTCTCAAGGCGTTCAGCGAGGCGTCCCGCTCGCTCGCCGGAGCGCCGGAGCGCGAGCATGAACAGGAGCACGGCGAGGACGATGGCGCCGTAGCGCAGCGCCGACCGCATCCACGGGCTGGCGGCGAACCCTGTGAGCAGCCTGGCGATCACCGACGCCCCCGCTTCCAGTCGTCGAGCCGGGCGTAGATCGTGACCGCGATGCCGCCGAGCGCCACGGCGATGAACACCCATCGGAGCGTGTCGAGGTACGGCACAAGCGGCAGGATGGCGGATTGGGTCTCCGCCAGGACGCTCTGCGCGACCTCGACCCCGGCTGCGCCCAGCGTCGCCACGCCAGCCGCGCCACCGCCCTTCATGGTGCGGCTGTCGGCCAAGACCTCGCGCGCGGGCGGAGTCTCCGATGCGAACGCAGTCGCCCGGACCGGGAACCGCTCGCCCCACTGCCGTGCAGGGCCGAGGTCGACATGGATGAACCCCGAGCGCGGATAGAAGCCGAAGCCGAGGAACCCCACCTCGCGCGCCGTGGCCTCGAACGCCACCGGGTCGTGGTTCGCCATGGCGATGTCGAAGGCGGCGCCGTCGAGGTGCTTCGACCGAGTGGCGCCGCCCACGGCGCGGTTGTGCTCGGGGCTGCGATAGGCGGAGCGGACGATCAGCGGCTTGCCCAGCCGGTCGCGCAACGCCTGCAGCTTGTCGAGCGCCGGTTCGTTGATCAGCAACTTGCCGGTGCCCCGGCAGGCGATTTCTGCGGGCGAGAAGTTGGGCCAGCGCCAGGTGCCCTCGGGCGCCTCGCGCCAATGGTCGTAGAAGGTCGTGGTCATGGGGGTCCTCCGGAAACGAGTTTCCGGCCCCTCGCAGGGCTCGGTGCGTTCGCCGCTCGGGAAGGTCCACTGGACCTTCCCGTCTGCCTGTCAGGCAGACCACGGCTCACCCCGCCTCGAGGGCGGGTCAGTGCGGGCTGATGAATGGGGATGGGGCGCGGCTACGGGCTGCAGCCGAAGATCTTGAGCTTGATGGCGATGCCGGCGAGCAGCGCCAGCATGACGCCGGTGGTGATCATGCGGACGGCGGTCTGCATGGCGGTGCGGCGCACCAGCCGGATGCAATCCACC
>JBNGDM010000482.1:0-1138 GCA_049975105.1 Rhodovulum sp.
CCGACTGGACCATCGGCCACGTGCATTCCGGCGCGCTGGGCTGGAACGGCATGATCACCTTCGGCGCGCTCTACTTCCTGGCCCCGCGGCTGTGGAACAAGGAGCGTCTGTACAGCCTCAGCCTGGTCTCCTGGCACTTCTGGCTGGCGACGATCGGCATCGTGCTCTACGCCGCGTCGATGTGGGTCTCGGGCATCATGGAAGGCCTGATGTGGCGCGAAGTCGACGCGCAAGGATTCCTGGTGAACTCCTTCGCCGACACGGTGGCGGCCAAGTACCCGATGTACGTCATCCGGGCCCTGGGCGGTGCGCTCTACGTCACCGGCGGGCTGATCATGTGCTACAATATCTGGAAAACCGCGACCTCGGCGCCGGCCAAATCGGCCACGCCCGTTGCGGCCCCGGCTGAATAAGGAGGGGCGACAATGTCTATTCTCGAAAAACACAAGGTTCTTGAGAAGAACGCGTCGCTTCTGCTGGTGTTCAGCTTCCTGGTGGTCACCATCGGCGGCCTGGTGGAGATCGCACCGCTCTTCTACCTCGAAAACACGATCGAGGAGGTGGAAGGCGTGCGGCCCTACTCGCCGATGGAACTGGCCGGGCGCGATGTCTACGTCCGCGAAGGGTGCTATGTCTGCCACAGCCAGATGATCCGCCCGATGCGCGACGAGGTGGAGCGCTATGGCCACTACAGCCTAGCGGCCGAGTCGATGTACGATCATCCGTTCCAGTGGGGGTCGAAGCGGACCGGGCCGGACCTGGCCCGCGTCGGCGGGCGCTACTCGGATGACTGGCACGTGCAGCACCTGCGCGACCCGCAATCCGTGGTGCCGGATTCGGTGATGCCGAAATACGGATTCCTCGAACGGCGGATGATCGACCCGACCTATATCGAGGACAAGCTGCGGACCCATCTGGCTGTCGGTGTGCCCTACACGGACGAGATGCTGGAAAACGCGGTTTCGGATTTCAACGCCCAGATAGACCCCTATGCCGATGGCGTGGACGGTCTGCTGGAACGTTATCCGGGCGCGCAGGTCCGCAACTTCGACGGTCAGCCGGGAATCTCGGAGATGGATGCGCTGGTCGCCTACCTGCAGATGCTGGGCACGCTGGTCGACTTCTCGACCTTCGAGCC
>JBNGDM010000483.1:0-1127 GCA_049975105.1 Rhodovulum sp.
GCGGACGACTGGGGCCTTCGGCGGATGGTGCTGCATTACGCTCATCTCTGCGCGGCGGCCGGCGGGGTCGACGCCTTTTTGATCGGGACGGAGATGCGCGGGCTGACGACTATCCGCTCGGGCGCCAGCGCTTATCCGGCCGTGCAGGCGTTTCGCGATCTGGCGGCCGACGTGCGCTCGATCCTCGGGTCCGGCACGGCGATCAGCTACGCGGCCGACTGGTCGGAGTATTTCGGGCACCAGCCGGGCGACGGCAGCGGTGACGTGTTCTTCCACCTCGACCCGCTCTGGGCCGATCCGGAGATCGATTTCGTCGGGATCGACAACTACATGCCGCTCTCCGACTGGCGCGACGGGTTCGAGCATGCGGACGCGGCCGAGGGCTGGCCCGCCATCTACGACCGGGCCTACCTGCAGGGGAACATCGCGGGTGGCGAAGGCTACGACTGGTTCTATGCCAGCGCGGCCGACCGCTCAGCGCAGGTCCGCACCCCGATCACGGACGGCGCGGCGGCCAAGCCGTGGGTGTTCCGCTACAAGGATCTGCGGTCCTGGTGGTCGAACCCGCACTACGACCGCCCGGGCGGGGTCGAGGCCGGGACGCCGACGGCATGGGCGCCGCAGTCCAAGCCCATCTGGTTCACCGAACTGGGCTGTCCCGCCATCGACCGGGGCACCAACCAGCCGAACGTGTTCTTCGACCCGAAGTCGTCCGAGAGCCTCACGCCGCATTTCTCGCGGGGCTGGCGGGATGACGCCATCCAGCGCGCCTATCTCGAGGCGACCTATCTCTGGTGGGGCGAGGCCGCGAACAACCCGGTGTCCTCGGTCTATGGCAGCCGGATGGTGCATGTTCCCGAGTGTGCCGCCTGGACATGGGACGCGCGGCCGTATCCGTTCTTTCCGGCGCTGACCGACGTCTGGACGGACGGGGCGAACTGGCGGCTCGGCCACTGGCTGACGGGACGGCTCGGAGCAGTGTCTCTGGCCGCGCTGGTCCGCCATCTCTGCCTGCGCGCCGGGCTGCCCGAGTCCCGGATCAATGTCACCGGCCTCTGGGGCGCGGTCGAGGGCTACGCCATCACGGCGCTGGAAAGCCCGCGCGCCTCGATCACCACGCTGTCGCG
>JBNGDM010000484.1:0-1127 GCA_049975105.1 Rhodovulum sp.
GTGAGAGAATGAAAACGACACATCGAACAGCGTATCGTTCCAACTGCTCCCGTACAGGTTCGACCCAGAGGTGCGGTTGGTCGCGGAAGCCGGGATCACCTCCGAAGTGAAACCCGAGGCGTTCCCAACGGAAATCTCGAAAACCTCGCTCCCGTCGGCGAGGATATTGAAATAATCGGGTGCGATCGTACCGAGGGTGCCATCCCAGGAATCGAGAAGTCCCAGACCGAAGCTGAGCGTCACCGTGTCATGCGCAGCAAGACCCGACAGCGATAGCACCGCGTTGTTGTTGTCGATATCGGTGGAGGCGCTGCTGCTGCGCAACATGCCGCCCGAGAAGCCGTTGTTACCGCTCAGGCCGTCAACTGACGTGGTCACAGCGGTCCCGCTGAACCCTGCGGGCAGGCCCGGAAAGCTATCGAAATTGTAAGAGTAGACCGCAGCCGACGCGACCGGTGCGGCAGCGATGGACGCCGCAATCACGACGCCCGCACATCCCATTCGTTGACGGATCATATCCACCTTGCCCCCTAAATCACCCTCGGTCTTTATACACCCGTTCCAAGGAATCTCCAAATCCCATAGGGACTGGAGACGACCTGGCGGCATGTCTTCGCCAATCGGGGCGCCCCCGCCGGATCATGTTAGCGCCCCCATGAGCCAAAAGGTCCTGGTTTCGATCTTGCGTGCCAGCCCTTCGCTGCGTAACAGAATTACCGAAACCAGCAGAAGGGACAGACCGCATGACATACTCCGAGGTCTATGAAGCCTGGCAATCGGACCCGGAAGGGTTCTGGATGAAGGCTGCCGAGGCGATCGACTGGGAGAAGAAGCCCTCCAAGGCGCTGTTCGACGATAACGCACCGAACTACGAGTGGTTCTCGGACGGGATGGTCAACACCTGCTACAACGCGGTGGACAGGCATGTCGAAAACGGCCGGGGCGACCAGCCCGCGATCATTTATGACAGCCCCGTCACAGGCACCCGCAAGTCGATCTCCTATGTCATGCTGCGCAACCGCGTGGCCCAGCTGGCCGGCGCGCTGCGATCCAAGGGCGTGGAAAAGGGCGACCGGGTCATCATCTACATGCCGATGATCCCCGAGGCGCTGGAGGCAATGCTGGCC
>JBNGDM010000485.1:0-1116 GCA_049975105.1 Rhodovulum sp.
GGCCACGGCCGCGCAGCGGGTGCGCGAGGGTCGCAAGGTGGCTGCACCGGACAACCCGTTTCTCTGGATGGAACGGATGGCGGTCGATCTGACCGGCCAGTGGATCGACCTGGCCTGCGGGATGCGCAACGCCGCCGCCGAGATCGGCTTTTACGCCGTCTGGACTACCCCTTGGGCGCGGGCCTTCGCCGCGCGGGCGGAACCGCAGGGGCATGGGTGCCGCGAGGACGCGCCCTCCGCCCCGGTGCCGGCGCGCAACCGACGCGCGCGCAAACGGGCCCGGTCGCGGGCCGAAACCTCCGAATGAGGGTCGCATGAAGATCGAGGAAAACCGCACCTTCGACGAGATTGCCCCGGGCGACAGCGCCGAAATCGTGCGCATCTGCACCGAGGACGATTTCTACGTCTTCGCCACCGCTTCGGGAAACCACAACCCTTTGCACCTGGCGCGCTATGACGGCGACGGGGATGGCGCGCCGGAAATGCTGGCGCCGGCGATGTGGGTGGGCTCGCTTCTCTCGGCGGTGATCGGCAACATACTGCCCGGGGCAGGAACGCTTTACCGCTCGCAAAGCCTGGCGTTTCATGCACGCGCCCATGCCGGGGACGAACTGATCGCCCGTGTCACCGTCACCGAAAAGCATCCGCCCGACGGGATCGTGATGGCGACCGAGGTCACGCGCAAGGCCGATGGTGCGGTGATCCTGACCGGCGAGGCCGAGGTCCAGGCGCCGGCCCGCAAGTTGGTCTTCGATGACCTGGAAATCCCCGGGCTGCTGGTCGAACGCCACCGCCATTTCGACGCGCTGATCGCGCGGGCGGAACCGCTGCCGCCGCTGCCCACCGCGGTGATCGCGCCCGAAGAGCCCAATTCGCTGGGTGGGGCGCTTCTGGGCGGGCGCCACACGATCATCGCACCGATCCTGATCGGCGACCGCACAAGGATTTCAGCAGCCGCGACAGAATTGGGGGCCTCACTCGACGGTATCGAAATCGTCGATGCGCCCGACCATGTCCATGCCGCGAACATCGCCGTCGACCTGGTCGTGCAGGGCCGGGCCGCGGCGCTGATGAAGGGGCACCTGCATACGGATGTGATGCTCAAGGCCGCGCTCA
>JBNGDM010000486.1:0-1114 GCA_049975105.1 Rhodovulum sp.
CCACGCAGATCGTCGTGTTCCCGTGGTTCGGGATCGAGACTGGACTCGCGGAGCATCTGACCATCGGCCTCGCCTTCGTCGGCGTGTCGTTGGCGCGGGGTTACCTGCTGCGACGACTGTTCGAGCGTTGGCGATAGCGCCGGGCATCACACATCGGCGGGCTCGACTGCCGTGATGTAGGCGGGGCCTGCATTCCACGAACCCTCATCAAGGGTCCAGAAGGCGTCCTCCATGTCGGCCAGCGCCACGAAGGCGACGGCTTGCGCCGCCTCCGGGGACAGTGCCTCGACGGTCACGCAGGTGCTTTCGGTGACGGCACGGGTGATCTTGACCCTGTACCGCGGCATCAGACGGCGTCCTCGATGCGGTAGCAGCGCCCTCTTCCTTCGACTTTCTCCGAGGTGACGGTCAGACCGAGCTTTTTCTTTAGCGCGCCGGCAAGCGCACCCCTCACCGTATGCGGTCTCCAGTCCAAGGCCGCGACCATCTCGTCGATGGTCGCGCCGCCCTCGGTGCGGAGCATCTCGATCAGCTTCGCCTGCTTGGTGCCCGTGCGCGGTGTGCGCGCCTTGGGCGCGGGGCCGGTCTCGACGGGGGCATCCTGCGGGGCCTCCGCGGCCGGCGCCTCGTCGGCGCCCGTGGGCGCGCTGTCGCCGCCTTCAGGCTCGACGCCGAGGACCGCGAGGCCGGCGTTGGTGATGTGCAGGAGGATGGCGCGGCCGTCCGCGTCGTTGCGCCAGATCCGGTTGAGGGCGGCGTCAGACTTGGTCTGGCTGTCGGTCGCCGTCTCGGCGATCAGCCCGCGCGAGAGGAGCGCGCCGACCACCTTGGTGGCGGCCCCGCCGCGGAGCGAGCCGGGCAGCGGCAGGACGTTGCGGTCCTCGCGTTGCGCGGCGGCGCTGAGGATCACGAGTTGGGTATCGGAAAGCTTGGTCATCCGGGGTCTCCGTGTTCGAGGCTCGCGTCATGCGGCGCCTTCTACGACCCCGAGCCGCGCAGGGGGCGCGGCGGGAGTTCCGGCTGTGCCGGAGATCAGCGGGCGTGCTCGCCCTCGCCGAAGGCGCTGTCGGTGATGCGCTTCAGGAGGCTTGCGTAGTGTTCGAGGGTGCCGACC
>JBNGDM010000487.1:0-1112 GCA_049975105.1 Rhodovulum sp.
GATCCAGTACGAGGATGGCGAACAGGCCTACATCCTGGCGCCGCAGCGCCTGGCCGTCGGCGACAAGGTGATCGCCTCGGCCAAGGCCGACGTGAAGCCGGGCAACGCGATGCCCTTTACCGGCATGCCGATCGGCACGATTGTCCACAACATCGAGCTGAAGCCCGGCAAGGGCGGCCAGATCGCGCGCGCGGCGGGCACCTATGCCCAGTTCGTCGGCCGCGACGGCGGTTATGCCCAGCTGCGGCTGTCCTCGGGGGAACTTCGCATGGTGCGCCAGGAATGCATGGCCACCGTGGGCGCGGTGTCGAACCCCGACAACTCGAACCAGAACTTCGGCAAAGCCGGCCGTTCGCGCCACATGGGCAAGCGTCCGTCGGTCCGCGGCGTCGTGATGAACCCGATCGACCACCCGCACGGTGGTGGTGAGGGCCGCACCTCGGGTGGTCGTCACCCGGTGACCCCTTGGGGCAAGCCCACCAAGGGCGCCCGCACCCGCCGCAACAAGGCGACGGACAAGTACATCATCCGCTCCCGTCACGCGCGCAAGAAGGGTCGCTAAGCCATGACACGTTCTGTTTGGAAGGGCCCCTTCGTCGACTCCTATGTCCTGAAGAAGGCCGAGAAAGCCCGCGAATCCGGCCGCAACGAGGTCATCAAGATCTGGTCGCGCCGCTCCACCATCCTGCCCCAGTTCGTGGGGCTCACCTTCGGCGTCTACAATGGCAAGAAGCATGTCCCGGTGAACGTTACCGAGGACATGATCGGCCAGAAGTTCGGTGAATACTCGCCGACGCGCACCTATTACGGGCACGCGGCCGACAAGAAAGCGAAGAAGAGGTAATCGCCATGGGCAAGGACAAGAACCCCCGCCGCGTGGCCGAGAACGAAGCGATGGCAAAGGCGCGCATGCTGCGCACCTCGCCGCAAAAGCTGAACCTCGTCGCCGCGATGATCCGTGGCAAGAAGGTGGACCGCGCGCTGGCCGATCTGACCTTCTCGAAGAAGCGGATCGCCGAGGACGTGAAGAAATGCCTTCAGTCCGCCATCGCCAATGCCGAGAACAACCATAACCTCGACGTCGACGAACTGATCGTCGCCGAGGCCTATGT
>JBNGDM010000488.1:0-1111 GCA_049975105.1 Rhodovulum sp.
CGTCCAGACAGGCGGGGCAGCCGGGGCCGTGGATGCGGGTCAGGTTATCAACGTCAAGGATCGGTTTCATTCTGCGGCCTCCAGCCGTTCTAGGCGCATGTCGCAATAGGCGGCATCCGAGCATTGGAAAATCCGCGCGCCCGCATCATCGAGGAATTCATCAAGAAAGCTGTCATCGGCCCCGCAGCGGCGGCAGGTATGGCGCTTACCGGTCGCCTTGTCGCGGAAGCTCTCAACCGCAAAGGTCACGTCGTTGAAAGTGATCGGCACCGCGTCGGTATGGGGCGGCACGGCATAGATGCGCTTTTCGCGGCCCGCGCCGAACAGATACAGACAATCCGCCTGGTGCAGTTTCGGCACGTCAAAGCGCGGGATCGGCGAGGGGTCGATGATGTAATGCCCGTTGATCCGCGTGGGGTAGCGGTGGGAAATCGTAATCTCGTCAAAGGCCACCATATCTTCATAGAGCTTGACCCAAAGCCGCGCGTAGTCGGCGCGCCCGTGCATCCGGCGACGTTTGGCTGCATTGGGTTCCACCACCACCAACGGGTCGGGGTAAGGGACCTGAAACACCAATATCTGGTCGGCGCGCAGCGGCAGTTCCGGGATGCGGTGGCGGGTCTGGATCACGCTTGCCTCTTCGGTGCGCAGCGTGCCGGTGACACCGGGACAGGTGAGCGCGAAAAAGTTGCGGATATTGGCCGCGTTCACGCTGTCATCGGCGCCCTGATCAATCACCTTGCAGGCGTCATCGGGGCCCAGAAGCGCCAGCGTCAACTGCATCCCGCCAGTGCCGAAGCCGCGCGCAATGGGCATTTCGCGGCTGGCATAGGGGACCTGATGGCCCGGAATACAGACCGCCTTGAAAATCGAGCGGCGCAATTCGCGCTTGGCGTCCTCATCCAGAAAGGCAAAGCCGTATTCCGCGCCGTCGCGGTTCTGGCCCATGGTGTCAACGGGGTGCATCGGTAGACTCCTCGGCTTTGCCGCGCGCGGCGCGCAGGCGGTCCATGTCGGATTGGAAGGTGACGTAGTGGGGCATCTTGTAGTGGGTGCAAAAGCCCATGCTTTCGATCCCGTCCACATGCAGCAGCACGAATTCGGGGTCTTC
>JBNGDM010000489.1:0-1098 GCA_049975105.1 Rhodovulum sp.
GCCCTGACGGGCCGCGCGCCTCCGGCGGGAGTATTTGTCCGAGGAAAAGACAGGGCGCGGGGGCGCTGTCCCGGCGCCCTTCGCATGAGTGTCGCAGAAACGAGAGGAGGGGCAGGCATGATCATCGTGCCCGAGAAGGAGATCGCCGGGCTGGTCACGGCGGAAGCGAGTTTCGACGCGGTGAAGGCGGTGTTCGCCGCGATGGCGCGGGGGGATGCCTATAATTTCCCCGTCATCCGCGAGGCGATCGGCCATGCGGATGCTCTGTATGGGTTCAAGTCGGGGTTCGACCGGGCGGGGCTGGTGCTGGGGTTGAAATCGGGGGGCTACTGGCCCGGGAACGCCGAGAAGGGGCTGACCAACCACCAGTCGACCGTGGTGCTGTTCGATGCCGATACCGGGCGGGCGCATGCGCTGGTCGGCGGCAACCTGTTGACGGCGCTGAGGACGGCGGCGGCGAGCGCGGTGTCGATCAAGCACCTGGCGCGGGAGGATGCGAAGGTGCTGGGCATGGTGGGTGCCGGGCACCAGTCGGCGTTCCAAATGCGGGCGGCGGCGGCGCAGCGGAAGTTCGAGAAGGTGGTGGGCTGGAACTATCACCCCGAGATGCTGCCGCGGCTGACCGAGACGGCGGAGGAGCTGGGCCTGCCCTTCGAGGCGGTGAGCCTCGAGGAGATGGGGGCGCAGGCGGACGTGATCGTGACGATCACGTCGAGTTTCGAGGCGCAGGTGATGGATGCCCATATCCGCCCCGGCACGCACCTGGCCTGCATGGGGACGGACACCAAGGGCAAGCAGGAGGTGGACCCCGCGATCCTGGCCCGCGCGCGGGTGTTCACCGACGAGGTGGCGCAGTCGGTCACCATCGGCGAGGCGCAGCACGCGGTGGCGCAGGGTCTGATTGCCGAGGGTGACATCACCCAGATCGGCGCGGTGATCGAGGGCACGGCGCCGGGGCGGCAGTCGGCCGAGGAGATCACGCTGTTCGACGGCACCGGGGTCGGGTTGCAGGACCTGGCGGTGGCCGCGAAGGCGGTGGACCTGGCGCAGGCCAAGGGCGTGGCGGTCGAGGTCGACTTCTGCGCCTGGCGGCGGTTC
>JBNGDM010000490.1:0-1097 GCA_049975105.1 Rhodovulum sp.
GGTGCCACCAGCGCGCCGGCGAACGGGTCCACCCGCCAGAAGGCGATGACCATGGCCAGCACCGAGGCCCACATGCCAAACAGCACGATCAGCGCCGGGAACAGGCGGTGTAGCCCGAAGAAGACCGGGGACCAGAGCGTGTTGAACACGATCTGTAGTCCCCAGACCGCAAGCGCGTAGTTCATCTCGGGGTGCCCCGAGAGGGCGACACGCATCGCGGCATAGGCCATCGAGATGTAGAGAACCAGCCACGCCATAGGGAAAAGCCAGTTGGGTGGCGTCCAGACCGGTTTCGACAGCCGGTCATACCAGGTTCCGGGCGAGAAGAACGCGCCTGTCGACCCCGCTGCGAAGGCGGTGGCGAGAAACACGGCGAAGAGCGGCCAATCGATCAACATGCGTTTTAGATAGCGCGCCGTTCGTCCCCGGCCAATGCGGCACCGTGCCGTGCCTGCTTGTGCGCCTTCAATTGTGCGAGAACCGCGATGATTTCACCGGCCCGGCCCTCGCCCCAGGGGTTGTCCGAGGGCAACCGTTCTGCCGCGGCCTCGACCAGGTAGGCGCATTCCGGCAGCGGCTTGCCGTAAAGGACTGCCGAGCGCGGCATTGCCGAAGCGGCGAGCGTCTGAATCGTCGACCAGATCAGCCAGCCGATCTTCTGGCCTTTTGTCGTGACGGCCCGGCGCGTGATGCTGTCATAATTGGCGCGCGCGATCTCTCGGCCGATGCCGCAATAGATGTGGCGGGCGGCGTAGATGCCCGGCCGGCAGGCAAAGGGCAGTTCCGCAACCCCCGGCTCCGAGCGGAAATAAAGCCGGTTCGCGTCAGACAGTAGGTGTTTGATCATCCGTCGGATCGGCTTGCTGGGCTGCGGATCGGCCAGGAAGGCTTCGACGTCGATCCCGGCGTCCGCCATCCAGTCGGTCGGCAGGTAGAACCGGCCCTCGCGGGCATCTTCGCCCACATCCCGGCTGATGTTCGACAACTGCATCGCGACGCCCAAGTCGCAGGCCCGCGCAAGCGCACGCGGGCAGCGCACCCGCATCAGCACCGCCATCATCACGCCCACCGCGGCTGCCACCCGCGCGGAATAGGCG
>JBNGDM010000491.1:0-1092 GCA_049975105.1 Rhodovulum sp.
CCTCCTGGTTCAGCCTGAGCCCCATGCTGATCAGCCCGTGGAGGGCGGCGTGGGCGTAGACGAGGGTATCGAGGGCCTCGTTGCGTTCGCCGTCGCGCTTGGGCTGCCAGGAACGGATCGGGCGGCCCCGCTCGAAACGGGTGACGACGCGCTCGGCGGTCAGCTGGCGGAAGTAGTCGGCATCGAGGCGACGGGGGAAGTGGATCGCGCCGGGGCCGGGCTCGGTGAGGCGCAGGCGGGCGTAGACCGCGTCTTTCACCGCATCCACGCCGACGATGAAGAGCGGGATCTTGCCCTTGTTCGTGCGGGTGGGGCGGCGCGGCCACACCGGAATGCCGGGCCCGCCGCGGCCCTTGATCGCCCAGATGCGGCGGGCGAGGCGGGTGCGGCAGAACTCGTACGCCATTTTGGTGTGGTGGCCGCCGGTGTCGATGGCTGCGGCGCGCACGGGCAGGTCGACCCCCGCGGGGTGCGGGAAGGTCGCCTGCAGCACCATGTCGAGGTCGGACCAGAGGCGCGGCCCGGACGGGTCGCCCCAGAGCACGCGGTAGTCGACCACCCACGCCTCCTCGTCGCGGCCCCAGCCGAGAATCTGCACCTCGATCCGGTCGCCCTGCACATCGACGCCTGCGGTCAGCACGGTGACGGCGGCGGGCAGTGCCTCGCCCCAGTCCTCCCGCCGGGCCATCAGCGGGTCGGCTGGCACGGTGTCGCCCGCCTGGTCCTCCCAGGACTCGCCCAGCTTGGTGTTGACCCAGACCTGCAGGCGCGCGGGGTCCTTGCGGACGCGGCCGTGCTCGGCGGCGATCTCGGCCCATGTCTCCCAAGGGGAATAGAGAGCGGAGAGGTGGAAGCCCGCGGTGCGGCCGTCGCCCTCGGCCGTTGCGCGCCACTCGCCCGAGGCCAGCAGGCGGGGCTTCTCGTGCTCGTGGTGGATGCCGCCGCAGGCCTCGCAGACCAGATGCGCCTGGTCGCGCCGCCCCTCGGGCCAGCGGATGCGCGCCCAGGTGATCGGGGCCATGTCGCCGCAATGCAGGCAGGGGACGTGGTAGAAGCGCCGGTCGCTGTGCTCGAAGGCCGCCTCGATGCGGG
>JBNGDM010000492.1:0-1090 GCA_049975105.1 Rhodovulum sp.
GGATTGGTCAAGCGCGCCCAGATCATTCTCCTCGCTGCGCGTGGGGTCGGTGTGCGCGCCACGGCCGAACGCCTCGGCCTCGGCCGCGCGACGGTGCAGCGCTGGCGTCGCCGGTGGTCGAGTGCCGCGGCAACGGAGTCGGCCCTGGAGCGCCTGGTCGATGCCCCGCGCCCGGGCACGCCGCCGACCTTCAGCCCGGAGCAGATCTGCTCGATCCTGGCGCTTGCCTGCGAACCGCCCAAGCGCGACGGTCAAGAACTGACGCACTGGACCCATGCGGACTTGGCCGCCGAGGCCATCGCACGCGGCATCGTGGAGTCCATCTCGCCGGACTCCATCGGGCGCTTTCTGCGCGAGGCCGACCTCAAGCCGCACCGCACCCGGGGCTGGATCAACACGCCCCGCGATGCGCAGTTCGACGAGAAGTGCCAGGATGTCTGCGAGACCTATCGGCTGGCCCCTGAGCGTGCCGCGGCTGGCATCGAGACGCACAGCATCGACGAGATGACCGGCGTGCAGGCCCTGGAGCGCGCGGCGGAAACCTTGCCGATGCGCCCCGGTCTGGTCGAGCGCCACGAGTTCGAGTATATCCGCCATGGCACCCTGACCCTGATCGCCGCGTTCGATGTGGTCACGGGACAAGTCGCCTATCGGATGGGTCCAACGCGCACCGAGCAGGACTTTGCTGAGTACTTGGCCGACCTGCTCGCCCAACGCGATGAGACGACACAGTGGCACTTGATCATGGACAACCTCAACATCCACTGCTCGGAAGCCGTCGTGCGCCTCGTCGCCGAGGCTTGCAAGCTCGACATCGATCTTGGCGTCAAAGGCAAATCCGGCATCCTCAAGTCGATGGCCACGCGTGAGCGCTTCCTGCGTGATCCGAGCCACCGCATCCAGTGTCACTTCACGCCCAAGCATGCCTCTTGGCTGAACCAGATCGAGATGTGGTTCTCCATCTTGGCGCGCAAAGTGATCCGCCGCGGCAACTTCCTCTCGGTCGATGATCTTCATGAGAAACTCGCCAACTTCATTGACTTCTTCAACGACAAGCTGGCCAAGCCGTTTCGCTGGACCTATACCGGGA
>JBNGDM010000493.1:0-1085 GCA_049975105.1 Rhodovulum sp.
GGTCATCCTTGAGGAGCGCAACCAGCGCACCGAGAACGACCCGGGCGCGCTGTTTTCCGAACAACGCCGCGCGGCGCAGTATATGAATCACCCGTATGGCATCCCGATCATCGGCTGGAAGTCAGAGATCGAGCAACTGAACAAGGCCGACGCGCTGGCCTATTACGAAACCTTCTATGCCCCCAACAACGCGATCCTTGTGGTGGCGGGCGACGTGGACCCCGACGAGGTGCGCGCGCTGGCCGAAGAGCATTACGGCCCGCTGGCCCCGTCCCAGGCCCTGCCCGAGCGCACGCGCCCGCAAGAGCCGCCGCAACTGGCCGAGCGGCGCCTGAAGTTCGCCGATCCGCGGGTCGCTCAGCCTTATGTTCTTCGCACCTACCTGGCGCCGGAGCGTGATCCGGGAGACCAGCAGACCGCCGCGGCGCTGACCTACCTGGCCCAGATCCTCGGCGGCGAGGGCGCGAACTCCGTGCTGGGCGACAAGCTTCAATTCGATGCACAAACGGCGATCTACACCTCGGCCTTCTACGACGGGCTGTCGGTCGACGATACGACCTTCGGCCTCGTCGTGGTGCCTGCCCCGGGCGTGAGCTTGGCGGACGCGGAGTCCGCGCTCGACTCCGCGCTGGCCGAGTTCCTGGCCGAGGGTGTCGACCCCGACCTGTTCGCCACGATCAAGGCGCAGATGCACGCCTCGGAAATCTATGCCCGTGACAGCGTGCAGGGGCTGGCCCGGCGCTATGGCGCGGCGCTGGCCTCGGGGCTGTCGGTCGCGGATGTGCAGGCTTGGCCAGAACTGCTGCAGGCGGTCACGCCCGAGGACGTGATGACCGCCGCGCGCGGCGTGTTGGACCGCGACCGCGCGGTGACCGGCTGGCTGGAACGGCCCGCGGACGACCGGGCGGAGGTGACGCAATGAGCATGATGCGTCTGATCGCCACCGTCGGTCTGGCACTTTGGTTGGCGTTGCCCGCGCGCGCCGCCGTGAACATCGAGGAGGTGACCTCGCCCGGCGGTGTCGACGCCTGGCTGGTGGAAAGCCACGAGATTCCCTTCGTCGCGCTGGAAATCCGTTTCCGCGG
>JBNGDM010000494.1:0-1060 GCA_049975105.1 Rhodovulum sp.
AGCCCGTGCAGGGCGGCGTGGGCGTAGACGAAGGTGTCGAGGGCCTCGTTGCGCTCGCCGTCGCGCTTGGGCTGCCAGGAGCGGATGGGACGGCCGCGCTCGAAGCGGGTGACGACGCGCTCGGCGGTCAGCTGGCGGAAATAGTCGACGTCGAGACGGCGCGGGAAGTGGATGGCGCCGGGGCCGGGCTCGGTCACGCGCAGGCGCGCATAGACGGCATCCTTCACCGCGTCCACGCCGACGATGAACAGCGGGATCTTGCCCTTGTTCGTGCGCGTCGGTCGGCGCGGCCAGACGGGGATGCCGGGGCCGCCGCGGCCCTTGATCGCCCAGATGCGGCGGGCGAGGCGGGTGCGGCAGAACTCGTAGGCCATCTTGGTGTGGTGGCCGCCGGTGTCGATGGCGGCGGCGCGCACCGGCAGGTCGAGCCCCGCGGGATGCGGGAACGTCGCCTGCAGCACCATGTCGAGGTCGGACCAGAGCCGCGGCCCGGAGGGATCGCCCCAGAGCACGCGGTAGTCGATCACCCACGCCTCCTCGTCGCGGCCCCAACCGAGGATCTGCACCTCGATCCGGTCGCCCTGCACGTCGACACCCGCGGTCAGCACGGCGACGGAGGCTGGCAGCGCCTCGCCCCAGTCCTCGCGCCGGGCCATGAGCGGGTCGGCCGGAACGGTGTCGCCTGCCTGGTCCTCCCAGGACTCGCCCAGCTTGGTGTTGACCCAGACCTGCAGGCGGGGCGGATCCTTGCGGA
The DNA here is from genome assembly GCA_049975105.1 of Rhodovulum sp. Classification (GTDB taxonomy): domain Bacteria; phylum Pseudomonadota; class Alphaproteobacteria; order Rhodobacterales; family Rhodobacteraceae; genus Rhodovulum. Next base: position 755 of record JBNGDM010000494.1, read on the forward strand.
CGCGGCCGTGCTCGGCGGCGATCTCGGCCCATGTCTCCCACGGGGAATAGAGCGCGGAGAGATGGAAGCCCGCGGTGCGGCCGTCGCCGTCGGCCGTCGCGCGCCACTCGCCTGCGGCGAGCAGGCGGGGCTTCTCGTGCTCGTGATGGATGCCGCCGCAGGCATCGCAGACCAGATGCGCCTGGTCGCGGCGCCCCTCCGGCCAGCGGATGCGCGCCCAGGTGATCGCGGCCATGTCGCCGCAATGCAGGCAGGGGACGTGGTAGAAGCGCCGGTCGCTGTGCTCGAAGGCGGCCTCGATGCGGG
>JBNGDM010000495.1:0-1059 GCA_049975105.1 Rhodovulum sp.
CAACGATCGCAACCGAAAGCGCAAGGCTCTGGATGAAGGACGAGACGGCGGCATCCACGACTTTGTGCTGTTCATAGATCGGCTGAATTTCGACCCCGGCTGGCAGGGTCGCGCGCAAGTCGTCCAGTCGTTCCTCGACACGGTAGCCGACATCGACCACATTCTCGGTCTGAATGGCCGAAATGCCCAACGTGAAGGCGCGTTCGCCATTGTGCCGGATGATCTGTTGCGGGTCTTCGGCCTCGATGCGGGTGACGCGCGCGATATCGAGAATGGAAATCTGCTCGGTGCCGCCGATGCGGCCAACGCGAAGCGCTTCCAGGCCTTCAACCGTTGCATAGCCGGGTGCAAGGCTCAGGCGCAGGCGATCGTCGTTGGCGCGCAACGCGCCTTCGGGCAGGATGGACCCTTCGCCTGCCAGCAGGCCCAGCACCTGATCGGGCGGAAGCCCAAGCCGCGACAGTCGCGCCGACGGCACTTCCACCTCGATCACCTCCTCGGGCAGTCCCAATACCTCGACCTTGGCAACGCCGGCCACGGTCAGCAGGTCGCGGCGCAGCGTCCGGGCAATCTCGCGCTGGTCGGCGATGCTGTAGCCGGGGGCAGTGATCGCGTAGTAGAGACCATAAACATCACCAAAATCATCATTGACCGACGAGATCAGGGCACCGTCGGGCAGATCATCGGTGACATCCGACAGACGACGGCGCAATTCGTCCCAGACCTGTGGCATCTCGCGCGCGCCATAGGTGTCCTTGATCTCGACGGTGATCTGGCTGAGCCCCGGCAGGGATTGCGATTCCAAGCGCCGCAACTGCGGCATCCGCTGCAATGCCGTTTCCAGAACCTCTGTGACCTCACGCTCGACATCTTTCGCGCTCGCCCCGGGATAGGGGGTGAAAACCAGCGCCGTCTTGAGCGTAAAGCCCGGATCCTCGAGCTGGCCAACATTCCGCAGCCCCCAGAAGCCGCCCAGCAGACACAGAAGGATCAAAAGCCCGACCGAGACGGGGCTGCGAATTGCACGGACGGCGATTTTCATCGGTCTGCTCCTGTCAG
>JBNGDM010000496.1:0-1049 GCA_049975105.1 Rhodovulum sp.
GTGACATCCTGTCCGAGGCGGCCGAACACAGCGTCGAACTGGTCAGCTATGGGTCGGTGGTCGCGGCCACCGACAACGACGCCTACAACACGCTTGTCGCAACCGACCTCGCCCCGGAATTCGGCCGCGAGCATGTCTATCAGCTCAAGCGCGCGAAGCAGCAAAGCCGCCGCCACGCGCTGCCTGCCACCCTGGGTGGGCGCGCCGTGGGCAACGGGCAGGGCTTTTTCGAACTGAACCGGCTGATGACCGAGGGGTGGCGGTTCCGCATCACGCGCCTGTCCGAGGAATTCACCCGCGAACACTGGCGCGAGAAGAACCCCGAGGCGGTGGTTTTCGCGGTGGTCGGACCGAATGGAACGCCGCGACTCGTCTCGGCCGAGGAAGAGCTGCGCGCCGGTCCCGGCAACCGCCTTATCGCGCTGGTCCCCCCGGGTGACGAGGCGCAGGCCGCCGCCGGTTGACGCGGCCTCGCCCGGTGGTAAACCGCGCGTCAAGCCGAAAGGGATGGACATGAACCTGTTTACCGATCTCCGCGCGCTCGTGATCGACAGCCTCAATGCGATGGCCGCCGAGGGGGCGCTGCCCTCGGGTCTCGACCTGTCGAACGTGGCGGTCGAACCGCCCCGCGATGCCGCCCATGGCAACATGGCCACCAACGCTGCGATGGTACTGGCGAAACCCGCGGGCCAAAAACCCCGCGACATCGCCGAGGCGCTGGCGCCCCGCCTGATGGCCGACCCCCGCGTGGCCCTGGCCGAGGTCGCGGGGCCGGGCTTCCTTAACCTGCGTCTTGCACCCGCCGTCTGGCAGGGCGTGGTCGCGCGCGTGATGGCCGAGGGCGCCGATTTCGGCCGGTCGGCCATGGGGCAGGGGCAAAAGGTCAACGTCGAATACGTCTCGGCCAACCCCACCGGCCCGCTGCATGTCGGCCACACCCGGGGCGCGGTCTTCGGTGACGCGCTGGCGAACCTGCTGGACTATTCCGGCCACTCGGTGACGCGCGAATACTACATCAACGACGGCGGCGCGCAGGTCGACGTGCTCGC
>JBNGDM010000497.1:0-1037 GCA_049975105.1 Rhodovulum sp.
GTCCCCTGCCTCCATTGCAGCGACATGGCCCCGATCACCTGGGCGCGCATCCGCTGGCCCGAGGGGCAGCGCGACCAGGCGTACCTGGTCTGCGAGGCCTGCGGCGGCATCCACCACGAGCATGAGAAGCCCCGCCTGCTGGCCGCGGGTGAGTGGCGCGCAACGGCCGAGGGCGACGGCCGCACCGCGGGTTTCCATCTCTCGGCCCTCTATTCCCCGTGGGAGACATGGGCCGAGATCGCTGCCGAGCATGGCCGCGTCCGCAAGGATCCGCCCCGCCTGCAAGTCTGGGTCAACACCAAGCTGGGCGAGTCCTGGGAGGACCAGGCGGGCGACACCGTCCCGGCCGATCCGCTGATGGCCCGGCGCGAGGACTGGGGCGAGGCGCTGCCCGCCTCGGTCGCCGTGCTCACCGCCGGCGTCGACGTGCAGGGCGACCGGATCGAGGTGCAGATCCTCGGCTGGGGCCGCGACGAGGAGGCGTGGGTGATCGACTACCGCGTGCTCTGGGGCGACCCATCCGGGCCGCGCCTCTGGTCCGATCTCGACATGGTGCTGCAGGCGACCTTCCCGCATCCCGCGGGGCTCGACCTTCCCGTGCGCGCGGCGGCCATCGACACCGGCGGCCACCACACCAAGATGGCCTACGAGTTCTGCCGCACCCGCCTCGCCCGCCGTATCTGGGCGATCAAGGGCCGCGGCGGGCCCGGCATCCCGGTCTGGCCCCGCCGCCCGACGCGCACGAACAAGGGCAAGATCCCGCTCTTCATCGTCGGCGTGGACGCGGTGAAGGACGCCGTCTACGCCCGCCTGCGCCTGACCGAGCCCGGCCCCGGCGCAATCCACTTTCCCCGCCGCCTCGACGCGGACTACTTCCGCCAGCTGACCGCCGAGCGCGTCGTCACCCGCTTCGAGCGCGGCCGCCCGATCCGCTCCTGGCAGCCCAAGCGCGACGGCGAACGCAACGAGGCCCTCGACACCTTCGTCTACGCCCACGCCGCCCTGCACGGGCTCATCAGCATGGGGCTCAGGCTGAA
>JBNGDM010000498.1:0-1021 GCA_049975105.1 Rhodovulum sp.
TTGAAGACGCCCCTCCAGGTCATCCGGGGGACGCTGGATCGCCTGCCCGACGCGGATGACGCCGCCGAGCGGGCCGAGATCGCCGCCCAGATCGACCGCGTGATCGACCAGGCCAATGCGCGGGTCACCTCGCTCATGCAGCTCTTCCGGCTGGAGGCGCTGGCCGAGATCCCGATGGCCGACAGACTGGACCTCGGCGTCATCGCCGATGGCGCTGTAGAGGACCTGGCGGACCTGCTGGAAACGCGCGGGCGGACCGTCCGCATCGACCTGGCGCCCGGCGTGCGCGTGAGCGGCAACCGTGCCCTTCTCGACCTGATGGTCTCCAACCTGCTGACGAACGCGCAGAAATATGCGCCCGACGGCGCCGCGATCAGCGTGGCGCTGGAACGTAGGGGCGCCGCCTTCCGCCTTTCGGTTGCCAATACCGGCAGCAGCTTCCCCGCCGACATCCGCGCCCGTGCCTTCGAGCGTTTCGCGCGCGCCCGCGCGGATGCCGACCGCCCGGGCAGCGGAATCGGTCTCAGCCTGGTCCGCGCGATCGTCGAGCGTCATGGATTCTCTGTTGAGATCCCCGAGATCGAGGGGCAGGCTGTGGTGGTGATCGAGGGGCCCTGCGCCCCGGCAAGGGAAGGCGAGCAGTCGTGAACGGCGTTGTCCGGACCCTGGCTTTGCTGTCCGGCCTGGCGGGAGCCACCGCGGGGTCGGCCGGTCCCGAGACGCGCCTGAGCGCGGGCCTCACCCTGGCCGAAGAGGGAACCCGCCGCGGCGATGCGTGGATGCTGGCTGCGGCCGCACGCCTGCTCGGAGACGCATCCGCGTTGCCGCCGGACATGCGCCCGGCGCCGGCGGCAGCCGACCCGGTGGCCGACCTCCTCGCGGAAGCCCGCCTGCTGTCGCGCGGAAACCCGGCGCTGCTCGGCTATCTCGACGGTCTCGCCCCGTCCGCCCTCGGCGCGGCGGTCCTCGAAATCGGGCCGGTAGAGACTGTCGGCGTGGCGCTGCGGGCCAGCGACGGCGC
>JBNGDM010000499.1:0-1012 GCA_049975105.1 Rhodovulum sp.
GCAGGGGCCTATGTTCCCATGGCACAGGTCGTGTCGGGGATGGATCTTGTGCCGCAGGAAACGGCAATCCAGCGCCGCAACAAGTTGCGGACCATCACCGTTCTGGGCAATGCCGCCCCCGCTTTCAATGCCGCCAGTGCCTTTGCCGAAGTGCGCGAGGCCATCGAGGCGATGGAACTGCCCGAGGGCTACCGGCTGGAATGGGGCGGTGAATATGAAAGCGCGGGCGAAGCGCAGGAATCGCTTGGCAGTCAGGTGCCGCTGGGCTTTCTGGTGATGTTCATCATCTCGGTGCTTTTGTTCAACAAGATCCGGCAGCCCCTGATTCTGTGGGCTGTCGTGCCGATGTCCTTTACCGGCATGGCACTGGGGCTGCTGTTCACCGGGTTGCCGTTCACGTTCCTTGCCCTTCTGGGACTTCTGAGCCTGTCAGGCATGGTGATCAAGAATGCAATCATCCTGGTCGAGGAGATCGATGCGCGCATCGCAAAGGGCGAGGACCGTGCGCAATCCGTGATCATGGGCGCGGTTAGCCGGGCACGACCCGTGATCCTCGCCGCAGGCACCACTATCCTCGGCATGATCCCACTTCTGCCCGACGCTTTCTTTGCCTCCATGGCCGTGACGATCATGGGCGGGCTCGCCTTCGCCTCGGTCCTGACGCTGCTTGCCGTTCCCGTGATCTATGCGCTGATGTTCGGCATCCGCTCCGACCGGGGGCGCATAGGTACCGCTGCCAGCGCCTCCGCATGACGCCAGAGCTGCCAAGAACGAGCGCGTCATTGCAGGCGGGCCGGTTTCTGGTCCTCGGCCGTGGGTGTAGGTCTGCGAATGCGCAACAGCTACCAGGCGGGAGTCACACCATGACTTGCGCACGGGGCCTGTGCAAAAGACCCTGTGCGCTCTCATTCCTTTCTGGAATCTGACACGATGCGCCCATCCTCCAGTGTCAGGATCCGGTCGGCACGATCAAGGATCCTGGGATCGTGGGTCACAAGCAGTGTTGTTGTGC
>JBNGDM010000500.1:0-1011 GCA_049975105.1 Rhodovulum sp.
CGCCCAGGGTGTTCGGCGCGACCTCGTGACCGCCCTCGTCCAGGATATGCACGTCATAGCCCGGCATCGGCACCGAGGGGCTGCCGATCTTGACCGGCAGTTCCTCGATCCCCAGCGGGTTGCCGGCGATGGCCCAGCCGGTTTCGGTCTGCCACCAGTGGTCGATCACCGGCACGCCCAGCATGCGCTTGGCCCATTTGATGGTGTCGGGGTCGGCCCGTTCGCCGGCCAGGAACAGGGCCTTGAGGCCCGTCAGGTCGTACTTGTTCAGGAACTCGCCATTGGGGTCCTCGCGCTTGATCGCGCGGAAGGCGGTGGGCGCGGTGAAGAAGCTCTTCACCTTGTGCTCGGAAATCACCCGCCAGAAGGTGCCTGCGTCGGGGGTGCCGATCGGCTTGCCCTCGAACACGATGGTGGTGTTGCCGTGGATCAGCGGCGCATAGCAGATATAGCTGTGGCCCACGACCCAGCCCACGTCCGAGGCCGCCCAGAACACGTCGCCCGGATCGACGTCGTAGATGTTCTTCATCGTCCAGTTCAGCGCCACCAGGTGGCCGCCGGTGGGCCGCACCACGCCCTTGGGCTGGCCGGTCGTGCCCGAGGTGTACAGGATATAGGCCGGGTGGTTGCCCTCGACCGGCACGCATTCGGCCGGTTCCACGCCATACTGGAAGCCGTGCCAGTTGACGTCGCGGCCTTCCTCCAGATGCGCCACCTCCTGCTCGCGCTGCAGGATCACGCAGAACTCGGGCTGATGCTCGGCCTGCTCCAGCGCGCCGTCGAGCAGCGGCTTGTAATGGACGATGCGGCCCGGCTCGATCCCGCAGCTTGCGGCGATGATGCATTTCGGTTTCGCGTCGTCCACCCGCACGGCCAGTTCGTGCGCCGCGAACCCGCCGAACACCACCGAGTGGATCGCGCCCAGCCGGGCACAGGCCAGCATCGCCTCCAGCGCCTCGGGGATCATCGGCATGTAGATGATGACCCGGTCGCCCTTTTCCACGCCCTTGG